>CAIMVC010000308.1 GCA_903844825.1 uncultured Burkholderiales bacterium
ACCATTGGTCTGTGAGCATGGGCTCAATGACTTGGCCGGTGCGGGCGCAGCGCGGCACCATCAGCTTGTGTTTTTTGACTTCAGCTAACAAGCCCTGAGCCTCCAGGTCGGCCACGATTTGCTTGCGCGCCACGAAGCGGTCCAGGCCGCGGTATTTTTCGGGGGCGTTGTCATTGATGGCGGCATCCAGCGTCAACACGCCGATGATGGGCAAACCATGACGCTGGCCAACGGCGTAGTCGTTGGTGTCATGCGCCGGCGTGACCTTGACCACGCCAGTGCCAAAGGCCTGGTCCACATAGTCGTCGGCGATCACCGGGATGCTGCGCTCGCAAAGGGGCAGGACGACGCGCTGGCCGATCAGGTGGCTGTAACGCGCGTCGTCGGGGTGCACCATCAGGGCCACGTCGCCCAGCAGAGTTTCGGGCCGGGTGGTGGCCACCGTCAGGCCGGCGCCGTCGGCGCTGGCTTGTCCTTTGTCGTCGGCCAGGGGGTAGCGAATGTGCCAGAGAAAGCCCTCTTCTTCCTCGCTCTCGACTTCGAGGTCGCTCACCGCCGATTTCAGGATCGGGTCCCAGTTCACCAGCCGCTTGCCGCGGTAAATCAGGCCCTGCTCATAGAGCTTGACAAAGGTCGAGGTGACCACCTTGGACATCTTCGGGTCCATGGTGAAGTACTCGTGTGGCCAGGACACCGAGTCGCCCATGCGCCGCATCTGGCGCGTGATGGTCGAGCCCGAGGCTTCCTTCCATTCCCATATTTTGGCGACGAAGTTCTTGCGGCCCAGGTCGTGCCGGGTTTTACCCTGGTCGGCGAGTTGGCGCTCGACCACGATCTGCGTGGCAATACCGGCGTGGTCGGTGCCGGGCACCCACAGCGTGTTGTGGCCCAACATGCGGTGGTAGCGCGTGAGCGAGTCCATGATGGTCTGGTTAAACGCATGGCCCATGTGCAGCGTGCCCGTCACGTTGGGGGGTGGCAGCTGAATGGAAAACGAGGGCTTGGCCGCGTCCAGCGTGGGCTCGTACATGCCGCTTTGTTCCCAGGCCGGACCCCAGTGCGCCTCCAGCGCTGCGGGCTCGAACGATTTGGACAGGGCTTGCAGGCCGGGTTGGGTGACAGGCTGGGCGAGGTCGTTGCTCATGGGGGCTTTGGAAATAAAAAACGGCGCTCGGGGCGAGGCCGTTTTGTTTTAGCTGACAGGACAGGCAGGGCGGATGGTCTGATTTTAGCCAAGCGCGGCGGCTCCAAGTTCCCTGGCGGGAACAGCCCCCGGGGTGACGGCCGCACCGGCGTGTACCGGCTCAGCCCGTTTGTGCCCGCCTGAAATGCTCAGCGGGTGGCGCCGAGCCGGAAAGTGGGTGGAAAGCGGTGGAGAATTGCGTTGAAGATTGTTTTTTCTCTCAGGAGCTTTGCATATGACTTTTTCTCGACGTTCCGGTTTGTCTTGGGCCGCGCGCGCTGGCGTGGCTTTGGCCCTTTCTTGCGGTTTGGGGCTGGCGCTGGCGCAGTCGGCCAAGCCGATCAAACTCCTGGTGGGTTTTCCGCCCGGGGGCGGCACCGACGCCGCCGCGCGCATTCTGGCCGACAAGCTCAAGGACGAGTTGGGGGTGTCGGTGGTGGTCGAAAACAGGCCTGGTGCGGGTGGCCAGATTGCCGCTCAAGCCCTCAAGGCTGCGCCGGCTGACGGCAGCACCTTGTTTTTGTCGCATGACCACACCATCACCATCTTGCCGATGGTGGTCAAGAACCCCGGCTACGCGCCAGCGCAGGACTTTGTGCCGGTTGCAGGGTTTGCCACCTTTGTGAACGCTTTTGCGATCTCGGGCGGCACGCCGGCCAAGACTTTTGCCGACTATGTCAGCTGGGTCAAGACCCAGGGCGGCAAGGGCGCGGTCGGCATCCCGGCGCCAGCGTCGACGCCCGAGTTCTTGGTCAAGGTGGTGGGTGAGAAATTCAAGCTCGACCTGGTCGCAGCGCCGTACCGCGGCAGCGCGCCGATGATGGCCGACATGCTCGGCAACCAGATTGCCGCGGGCGTGGCCTCGGTGCCGGACTTCATCGAAAACCACAAGGCCGGCAAGATTCGGGTCGTGGGCGTTTTGGGCAGCAGCCGGCAGGCGGCGCTGCCCGACGTGCCGACCTTTTCAGAGCTTGGCATGGCCGGGCTGGAAGACCTGCCTTACTACGGCATTTTTGCCCCGGCTGGCACCCCCAAAGCCTTCATCGACAGCTTTTCGGCGGCCCTGGCCAAAGTACTGACCCTGCCGGAGGTGCGCAACCACCTCAACCAGATGGGCTTGACCGTCGGGCACATGACGTCCGAGCAGTTGGCCCGGCGGGAAAAAGCCTACGGCCAGGTCTGGGCACGCATCATCAAGGACAGCGGCTTTCAGCCGCAGTGAGCTCAACTCGGCCGCTGCCGGCTACGGACCTAATTGAGAACGACTGTCAATAACAAGGGCTCGATAGCCTGACTCAATTCGTCTTATTGAATCACCCAATTAGACGGGGGGCGCCAATCGGTTTATGGTGTCGTCTGTCCTGGGCTCAAGGGTCCGGGCATCGCGTGAGTTTTATTCATCAACTAGGAGATTTCCATGGCTGCTCTCAAAGGCTCCAAGACGGAAGAGAACCTGAAAGCCGCGTTTGCCGGCGAAT
>CAIMVC010000309.1 GCA_903844825.1 uncultured Burkholderiales bacterium
AGTAGTACAGCACGTGGTTCATCAATGAAGGTCGTTCTGCCTTTGGCATGACTGTCAGTTGCCTCCCAGGAGTAGCGTGCATAGAAGCGCTCAATGAAGTCGACATCTGCCTCTGTGGCGCATACAGCGTATGGCAAGCAGCCAAGTAGGACAAGGATGCGAATGTTCCACAGGTGCATGTTGCGAGGCCTAACGAATGGAAGGGCCTTCCCCGCCCCGAGTGAAACGCGAAGCGAAGCGCCGCAGAGCGGCGCCAAGATGGGAAGTGCGAACTCTCATCAACTCACCTGGAAGGGGAAGGCCCATGACCATTATTGCCACGGGTATCGATCTGGCCAAGAACGTGTTTGCGGTGCACGGTGTGAACGGCAGTGGGGTGGTGCAGATGCGCCAGCCGAAGGTGGCGCGAGGCAAGCTGGGCGCGCTGGTGGCGGGGTTGCCGCCCGGCGTCATCGGCATGGAAGCGTGTTCGGGAGCCCACCACTGGGCGCGGCAGTTTCAGGCCCACGGCCACAGGGTGAGGCTGATGGCGCCCAAGCTGGTCACGCCCTACCGCATGAGTGGCAAACGAGGCAAGAACGATGCGGCCGATGCAGCGGCCATCTGCGAAGCGATGCAGCGCCCGAACATGCGCTTCGTGCCAGTCAAGACCGAAGAGCAGCAGGCACAACTGATGGTGCACCGTGCCCGGCAGGGTTTCATCACCGAACGCACGGCCTGCATCAACCGAATCCGTGGTCTGCTCAGCGAGTTCGGGATCGTGCTGCCGCTCAAAGCCGAGGTGGTTCGTCGCCAGGCGCGCGAGCACCTGGAAGACCTGCCCGGCTACGCCAACCTGGTCATCGGAGATCTGCTCAGCGAAGTGGCACACCTGGACGAGCGCATCGCCCAGTACGACAAACATGTGCACGCCATCGCCCGGCAAAGCACACCGGCGCAGCAACTGATGCAACTGATGGGTATCGGCGAAACCACGGCCACCGCGCTGGTGGCCATGGTGGGCAACGCCACCGAGTTCAGCTGCGGGCGGCAGTTTGCGGCCTGGATCGGCTTGGTGCCGGGGCAGTACAGCTCGGGCGGCAAGACGCGCCTGGGGCGCATCACCAAGGCCGGTGATCCGTACCTGCGCAGCTTGCTGGTGATGGGTGCGCGGGCGGTGCTCAACGCGGCCAAGAACAAGGCTGACAGCATCAGCCGATGGGCGCTGGCCGTTGAACAACGGCGCGGCTACTGGAGAGCGGTGGTGGCCATTGCGGCCAAGAACGCGCGCCTGGCCTGGGCGGTGCTGACCAAGGGTGAAGCGTTCAAGTTGCCGGCCTGAGCGGGAGCGCGGACATGACCGAACGCATGCAAGTACCCAGCTATACCCGACAACCCGCCGCGGCCCCGCCCTGAGCCGCAGCCCAGTTTCCTCCACCGCGTGATGGCACTCGTTGATGAGCACAGGTAGGACCGGCATGGGCAGTGACCGTTTAGCTCCAGGAGATCATGGCGAGCCGTCAAAGGCCCACCAAACTCGGCTAACGAATGGGTCGCTCATGCGCTTCTTCCATCAGGGTCCGCAGAAGGTTTGACCATCTGCCCAGTGACCGCTTGTAGTTTCTTCCGTCCGCACCCTGCGCATCACGCATCAACTGGCCGCAATAGCGTGCGGTGGAGTTTTTATTCAGATGGCAAAACCCGAATTGAATCACTGACGTGATTCAAGGGTTCGGTTTGGCTTGACAGGCGGGGAAGCCCTTGTAGTTTGAGCTAACCGGACCGTTGCGGTATGTGGCTAAAGGCCCAGAATGAAATGGCG
>CAIMVC010000310.1 GCA_903844825.1 uncultured Burkholderiales bacterium
CAGGTCACCGATGTAAGCGCCCTCCGCATACCGAAAAAAACTGTCCGTGCCGCCCACCAGGTCGCCCAACTCGCTCAGCTTTTCTTTGCTGGGAACAAACAAATACAGCTGGCGCTGCTTTTCGGTGCGGCCCCTGAAGTCAATCAGCTTGGTCGCCTCGCGCTCAATGGGGGCCCACGCCACTTGCCAGAGTTTGTCCAAAAACTCGCTGACCACATTGCCCCGTGCAAACCAAAAACGGGGATCGCCCTCGTTCAGTTCGTTTTCATCAAACTTCTGGTTCTGGCGTTTTTCACGCAGGCGGTGCGGCTCCTTCAAGACAAAGAGCGCCGACTCCAGCGAGTCGATGTTGAGGTTGTCCATCACCTTCTTGAAGACCGGATCGTTGGACAACAAACAAGCCAACAGCACCAGCTGGCTGTGCCCACCCCGGCAATAAAACAGGCGGCGCAACTTGTCGTCACCAAACTGGCGCAGGGTCTTGTTATCTTCGCGATGACGAATGGCCCGAATGGCGCTGATGTCCGAATCGCTGCCTTTGAAATCGCGCAACAAATCGGCGGGAAGCACTTCTTCGGCCGTGATCTCTTGGCGACGGTTGAAGCGCTTTTGATGCTCTTGGAACAACACCTCCATGCGTTCGTTGCGGCCTGAGTAATAGGCAAACACATGCGATGGCAACAAGCGCGGGCCGCGCCGCTCGTCGCGCGGCTGTTTGTTGGGTGGGTCGTTTTCAGTCAGGTAGTTTTGCGCCTTCTTGTCACCATCCACCCACACCACCGGCGTGCTCTGCTCAGCCAAATGGGCTTTGATCTGGATCTGGTGGCCGCGAATGTTGTAGTCCAGCTCGTAGTCAAACTCGGCAGGCAACCCCAAGTCGATGTTGCGAAAAATGATGATCAACGCCTCGATCAGGTTGGACTTGCCCGTGCCGTTTTGCCCAATCAAAGCATGGCTGCTAATGGGCTTGGGCAAGGCATTGGGCGCGCTGCTGGCCGATGGTGGCAGTGTGGTGTTGAAGACAATTTCCACATCTCGCAGGTTGCGAAATGCCCCGATCTTGATGCGCTGTAACTGCATATCAGGCCCGCTCTTTGACGCGGACGCTGGCAAAACCTTCAACGAGTGGATCAGAGGTCGGCTCTTCAATCCAACCGCGTGAGATTTCCAGCTTGAGCTGGGCATAAAACGCATCTACCTCACCGCCATAGCGCTGAAACAAATCACCGGCGTTCATGCTGCCCTTATGGCGAGCCAGCAAAGTCGCCAAGGGCGATGCGTCACCAACGGCTGGCAAAGTTCCCAAGCGCAAGGGTGCGACGATTTCAGTGTGTGGGGCTTTCACAGATACCTCCTCTTTGGGTTCGGTGGCGGTGCCAGTGATAGCAGCCACAGAGCTTGCTGAAAGCATTTCAGCCAGTTTTCGTTCATCTTTAATCTGTCGACTAAGTTGAGCGAACAACAATTGGTACTGCCTCAGACTTTGCAAAATTCGCTGCATGTCAAACATTGGTGGCACAGGGATGGGGATGCTGGCCACTTGTGCAAGATTCAGCCCTGGTTTGTCTCCATAAATGAATCTCGACAGAAATCCCCGCCCACCATTTGCGTTGATCATCCAAAAGTGGACGAACTCGGTCATTTCAGGATCAACCAAACGAATCAGCGCAACGTGTTGACTGACGTAAGCCTTGAAATCCAATGCAGGTACGGTCGCACATTTACCTACGTTCCCACCAGTGATTGTTAGAAGCAAGTCGCCTTGGTGGACAAGTGTTCGCTGGCCCTCAGTCTTTTTAGGCAAAGTTACAAATGCAGGATTTTCGAAAATGAGAGCATCTTGCTTGATATCTTGTGATCGTATAAACGCATCGCCAGCCACTGTCATGTAGCCCCTCCATCCACGGGAACCACTGGTGATGTATTCGGTGATATCACCCAAAGTCTTCCATTGCCACCCACTAGGTAACTGTGATTTTTCGTCGCTGGGCGCATCAATGTCCAGCGTCGTTTCTGGCAAAAGGACGCCCCTCAGGCACAGGCCAAAGATGACACCGCGCAATTCGTCCACATCCTCCGGC
>CAIMVC010000311.1 GCA_903844825.1 uncultured Burkholderiales bacterium
AGGTTCATCTCGTCGAGAAACTCACGCTTGCGCGTGCGCTTTTTCGCCAGCTCGAACCCGGCTGTGGCAAGGCTTTGTTGTTTCATCAATGTTTAACGCATGAGCTCAGCATCGGCTGACTTGTGCAGAGTTTCCCTAACGGAAAAGAGGGCTTAAAAAATGGTTGAAAACTTCAGCTGATGTTTTTTGAGTTGTTGCTGCGTTGACCGGCAAACCTGTTTTCCTTGGATTTTCCCGCATCCTCACATCCTCATGGCGCCTTCTTGTCGGCAGCCATAGCCAGGCACATGTGGGTCGGATTGCGGGTCAGCGTCCCTAGCTTTTCCATCGCATAGATGCAGCGGTACAGCGCTTCGTGGGTGACGCCAAGCTCGGCTGCCAAGGACTTGATGCCCGCGCCTATGGGAAAACGGCCATCGTTTCCTTCCGTTTCCAGCAGATGGACCAAGCGGTCTTGCACTTTTGACAGGGACAGTCTCTCGCATTGCAGGCGCAGGCGTTTGACCTCTTTGTTGAGCATGCCGATCCAGCGGCCCGCAAACGCCGGATCGCTGTCGATGGCGTCACGGACCTGGCGAATGGGAATTTGAACCAGCCTGACATGGGCCACTACCTGTGCGTGACAGTGGTAGGTCTCAGAGTTCAGGCTCGCTTCGCTCACGAAGCCCCGGCGCGTGCGCTGCAAGATGACGCAAGCGCCTTGCAGGCCAGGGCGCTCCAGAACCACTTCGCCGCTGAGCACGTAAAACATGCGCTCGGGTTTGTCGCCCGCCTTGAAAAGCCCGGCTCCCTTGGCCAGTTCAGCCTCCGTGCACGAGGCTATCAAGCTTTTTGGCAGCAGTTCGTGAAGTTCTTTAAGGGCGTCCGTCAACATGGTTGAATCTCTGGCGATATGATTTTGATCATATGATAATTATCATTCATGAGCAATACTCTGCTCAACGATTCATCAGAAATTCTCATGTCCAATGCCATTTTTCAATTCGGTGAAATGCGTCCCGAATACCAAATCCCCGTCCTCAATGAGCGTGCCGTTCGTGCGGCTGCGGGGATCTTGTTTTTCCTGGCGCTGATCTCTTTCATGAACGCGTGGCTCACCGGTAACTTTCAGCCCACGCGGGTGTTTGTGGTCGGTTTTTTGATCGAGTTCAGCATTCGTATTTTTGTCAATCCACGCTTGGCGCCGATCATGATTTTGGGGCAGGCGATGGTGCGCCAGCAGCAGCCGGAGTGGAGCGGCGCGCCGCAAAAGCGCTTTGCATGGACCATCGGGTTCGTGCTGGCGGCCACCATGCTGTACCTTGTGGTGCTCAACCATGTGGTCGGACCCATCAACCTGATCGTGTGCGCGACGTGTTTGGCGCTGCTCTTTTTCGAAACGGCGTTTGGCATCTGCGTCGGCTGCAAGGTCTACAACTGGTTCAACAAAGAAAAGGCTCAGCTGTGCCCCGGTGGCGTTTGCGAGTTGCCCACTGCGCAGGCTTCGGCGACGTCGCTAGCTCAAATGGCCGTCGTCATCGCCTTTGCCGTGGCGGTCAGCGCCACCGCTCAGTGGGTCTACAGCACGGCACCCCAACGGACCGCCGGGTTGGGGGCGCCCCTTGCCGTCCGGCCTGCAGCGCCCCTTGATCCCGCAGAGGCCGAGCGCTGCAAGGTGCCCGACTTTGCCAAGGCGATAGGACACGAGGAGAAGTGGAAGCTGCACAACAACTGCAAGTGATCGCCTTCGCCCATTTGCCCGTGCACGCTGACCCTCACCCTGAAGCCCGGGGGGCCGTGGCAGTCTAGGCGCCCGCACCCATGGGTTGCCGCGCTGGGCACGTAATGGCGGCGTATTTTGTCTGCGGGCTTGCACCTTTTCAGCGGCGAACGGCCGGGTTGAGGTTCAATGGCTCAGCGCGATGACAACGCCTGATTCCTCGATGCTGGCCATGGCGCTTTGTCCGGTTTTCAGGCCGTGTCCGGCTGCCGCAAAGCCGACCAGATGGAGTCCGCCGCCGAGCCCGAGGCTGACTTCGCCGCCTTGGGTGGAGCGATGCAGGCGGCTGACCACGCCGTGAAGCACGTTGCGCGAGGCGCTGGGCTCGAGCGACTGGGCGACTTGCACGGCGGTGGCTTTGCACAGAGCCAGCACGGCCATGCCAGGGCTGAGTCCGAGCAACTGGCTGCTTTCGCGGGTGATGCGGGACAGCAGCAGCGCGCCGTCGGGCAAGGCCAGCGCCACCCGCAGCAGGCCTTCTTTGCGGGTGATGGACTGGACCTGACAGGGGAACTGGTTGCGCATGCTGGTCCGCAAGCCCAAAGCCGCCAGACTCGTGCCTTGCGCCTGGCCCGGCGGTGCTTGCTCGAGCAGGGCCAGCACGCTCGAGCGCGACTGACTCAGCAGGCCGGCGGCTTGCAGCACCCGGTCGCCGGCGGCGGTCAGTCTGGCCCCGCCGCCGCCGGAGCCGCCCACTACTTTTTCAACCAGTGCCGTGCCCGCCAGGTTGTTGAGCGTCTCCAGCGCCTGCCAGGCGGCCTTGTAGCTCACGCCAGCGCCGCGGGCGGCTTCGGAGATGGAGCCGGACACGCCAATGCGGCGCAGGATGTCGATGCGCTTGTCGGTAACTTCATGGCCCAGTGCCTCGGCCAGTTGGGGGCGTGCGGTCTTCATGGCAGGCATGTTAACCAGTCGACTTATACTTTCGCTATTCCATTATTGAATAGCGGTAGATACGCATGAAATGTCGAGTCATGGGTGTGATGAGTTGGCTGCTTGCACTGGCCTTGGCATCGCCGGGGGCAGCGGTTGCTGCGGCCGAGGTGAGCGTGGCCGTGGCGGCCAACTTCACGGCGCCGATGAATAAGATCGCTGCGGCCTTTGAGCGTGACACCGGTTACCGGGCCCGGCTGGCTTTTGGCGCCACCGGCAAGTTTTATGCGCAAATTAAAAACGGCGCGCCTTTCGAGGTCTTGCTGGCCGCCGACGAGGCAACGCCGGCCCGGCTTGAAAAAGAGGGCTGGGGGGTGAGCAACAGCCGCCAGACCTACGCCGTCGGTCGGTTGGCGCTGTGGAGTCCGCGCGCCGGCTTCGTGGACGAGCAGGGTGAGGTGCTGCGGTCGGGGAAATTCGAGCGCATTGCGTTGGCCGACCCAAAACTGGCACCTTATGGCGCAGCTGCCCTGGAGGTCATGACCCATTTGGGTCTGCGTGCGGCTTTGAGTCCTCAATGGGTGGTGGGCGAAAGCATCGCACAGGCCTACCAGTTCGTTGCCACGGAAAATGCTCCTTTGGGTTTTGTTGCCGTGTCCCAGGTTTTTTCGCAGGGGCGACTGGTCAAGGGCTCAGCCTGGATCGTTCCGGCCAGGCTGCACACGCCCATTGCCCAGGACGCGCTCTTGCTGCAGCCGGGCAAGGGCAAGCCCGCCGCCCTGGCTTTGCTGGCTTATTTGCGCGGTGACAAGGCCCGGGCCATCATCGAGTCGTTTGGCTACGAACGCTGACGCGATGCCGCTCAACCCAGACGCTGTTGAAGCGATATTGCTGACCGTCAAGCTGGCCAGCCTGACCACCGTTTTGCTGCTGGTGCTGGCCACGCCGCTGGCCTGGTGGTTGTCGCAAACCCGGTCGCGCTGGCGCCCGGTGGTCAGTGCGGCTGTGACCTTGCCCCTGGTCTTGCCGCCCACGGTGCTGGGGTTTTATCTGTTGCTGCTGATGGGTCCGAATGGCGCGCTGGGGCAACTGACGCTGGCGCTGGGCTGGGGGACCTTGTCGTTTTCTTTTTCGGGGCTGCTGATCGGCTCGCTGATCTTTTCCCTGCCCTTTGCGGTGCAGCCCATCGAGCACGCCTTTGAGGCCATGGGCACGCGAGCGATGGAGGTGGCCGCCACGCTGCGCGCCAGGCCGCTGGACGCCTTTTTTTCGGTGGCTTTGCCGATGGCCCGGCCCGGCCTGATCACCGCGGCCATTTTGAGTTTTGCCCACACGCTCGGTGAGTTTGGTCTGGTGCTGATGATTGGCGGAAATATCCCCGGCCAGACGCGCGTGATTTCCACGCAAATTTATGGACACGTTGAGGCCATGGAGTACGCGCAGGCGCACTGGCTCGCGGGTGGCATGGTGGTGTTTTCGTTTTTGGTCCTGCTCAGCCTGTCATGGATGAAGCGTCGTCAGGGGCGGGTTTTTACATGAGTGCGAGCAACTGCATACAGCTCGAGCTGCAACGCCCCGGGTTCAGGCTGAAGGTCGATCTTCACTTGCCCCGGCAGGGCATCACCGTGCTGTACGGCGCTTCGGGCTCGGGCAAGACGAGTTTGCTGCGCTGTGTGGCGGGGCTCGAGCGCGCCGCTTCGGGGCGGGTGCAAATTCAGGGTCAGACCTGGCAGGACGACGCTGCCGGCGTCTTTGTACCGACCTGGCGCCGCTCGCTGGGCTATGTGTTTCAGGAGGCTAGCCTGTTTGAGCACCTGGATGTGCGGGCCAATCTGAACTACGGCCTGGCACGAACGCGATCGGGCGACGGGGCAGGGGCACTGCGTGAGGCCATCGACCTGCTCGGCATTGCGCACTTGCTGCAGCGCCAGCCGGCCGACCTGTCGGGTGGCGAGCGGCAACGGGTGGCGATCGCCCGGGCGTTGGCGACCCAGCCCCATGTGTTGCTGCTCGACGAACCCCTGGCCGCGCTGGACCCGGCCCGAAAACGCGAGATCATGCCCTGGCTCGAGCGCCTGCGTGACGAGTCCAAGGTGCCCATGCTCTACGTCACCCATTCGGCCGACGAGTTGACCCGGCTGGCCGACCATCTGGTGGTGCTGGAGCAGGGGCAGGTCAAGGCCTCGGGCGCGGTGCAGGAGGTGCTGGCTTGCACCGACACGCCGGTGCTGCCGGCCGATGAAGCGGGCACCTTGCTCGATGGTTGTGTGGCTGAGCGTGACGCGCGCTGGCACCTGTGCCGGGTTGACTTTTCCGGCGGCAGTTTGTGGTTGCGCGACAGCGGCCTGGCGGTGGGCAAGCCAGCGCGCTTGCGGGTTTTGGCCAGAGACGTCAGCCTGACCACCGAGGCGCCGCGCCAGACCAGCATCCAGAACTATTTGCTGGGTGTGATCGACAGCATGGCGCCGGGCGGCCACCCCTCGCAGGTGCTGGTCAGGCTGCGCTGCGGCAGCTCGGTGATGCTGGCCCGCATCACACTTCGGGCCTGGGATAGCTTGCAGCTCGAAAACGGCAAGCAGGTCTGGATTCAGGTCAAGTCGGTGGCTCTGGTGCAGTGACCCTAAATTCGGCAGTTGGCCGCCAGCACCCGCATGAAACGTCAAATGAATCAAAGCGTTGCGCACACGGCGCAGATCACACCGTGGGCGAGGTTGCTGCACGGCCGCTGGTCCGCCGCTTCGGGCTGCTGGCGTTGTTGCTCGCACCAGCCGAACATGGCGTCCGGCTGGCGCTCGCGCCTGGCCGGCAACCTGCCTCGACCGGCCCCCGGCCACGCCCAACTGCCGGATTTAGGGTGACAGGCGCTATGAAAATTCGTGCCTTGACTGGGCCGGCGCATTGTCGGCTTGCAACACCACACGCTGAAGGGATCCCCTGAATGTTTGAAGCCCTGGTTGAGTCTGCGTTTGAGTACGCTTACCCCCTCCTGGCTGTGGCGCAGACGCGCTACCGTGCGGTGCAAGATCCAGGCAACGCGGCTCGACATGCGCCCAACACGGTCCAACACCAGCGGCAGCTAAGTGATCATGCGTCCCGCTGGATCACCACGCCGAACAATGACACGCTTTACTCGAACGCCTGGCTGGACCTGTCCGCTGGGCCTGTCCGGGTTCGCGTGGGCGCCATGCCCGCAGGGCGTTACTGGTCGGTGGCCCTGATGGATGCGTTCACGAACCACTTTGCCGTGCTCGGCCAACGCGCGGACGGCTGCGGCCCGGTCGAGGTGACGCTGCTCGGTCCCGGCCAGCATGACGCGGTTTGTTCTGGCAGAGTCATCCGCGCGCCTGGCAACGACGTGTGGCTATTCGCGCGCTGGCTGGTCGATGGCGTCGACGATCTTGCCAATTCGCACGCTATGCAGGACCGACTGGAGGTGCTGCCGCCCCCGGGTCTGACGCACTCCCCGCGCAGGGTGCCCGGCCTGCCAACAGACCCCCAAAACTTCCTTGCAGTCGTCAACGAAGCACTGCAGCGCAACCCGCCTCCCGCGTCAGATTCACATTGGCTGCAACGATGGTCGCGCATCGGTTTGCGTCCAGCTGCAGCAGACCTCTGGCACGATCTCGGTGATGAGGTTCGCCATGCCTGGATCACGCACATAGCGACGGCGCATGACAAACTGCGGCGCGCCGGTGCGAGCGGTCGCCGGGATGTTCAGGGCTGGGTGACGTCCGGGCCGGAGATCGGCAATTTTGGCGATAACTTCGCGCTGCGCGCCTCCGTGGCCCTGGGCGGACTTGGCGCGCTCGAGCCTGTGGAGGCGAAATACTTCGTCAGGTTCACGGACGACGCGGCGCAGCCACTGGACGGTTGTAAACCCCTTATTTTGAGCGTGCCACCAGGCGGCATTCCCACCGATTCGTTCTGGTCGTTCTCTATGTACGAGCCGACGGCGGACGGTCAGCGGTTCTTCGCCGACAACCCGATTCACCGCTATTCGATCGGCAACCGTACGCACGGACTGGTCTACAACGCCGATGGCTCTTTGGACATCGCACTGCAGCACGAGGCACCCACCGAGGCCCGGCTGCTGGCGAACTGGTTGCCTGCGCCCAGGGGACCTTTTCAAATTTCCCTGCGCACGTACCTTCCTCGCCGCGAACTGCTGGACGGCACCGCGAGGATGCCCACCGTTTGCGGCGCAGCACCTGGCGCTGCGTGAGGAGGCCGGGCACTTTGTTTGGTGCCCGACGCGTTGAGCGCTGGTGTGGTTGCGGCTTAATTCAAAGTAACAGGGCGTGTCGTTAAAAGGGCGCGTCTTGTGAGGTAGCCCTGTCGTCGCCAGGCTGGTCTGCAGCGCCTGGCGCCTGCGCTTTGGACTTGCGGCCTTTCAGCTGGCCTTTGACTTCACTCTTCGATGCACTCTTGGGCTCGACTTCCGTTGCCGGGCTTTCGCTGTCGCTGCGGTTGTCGCCTTGCAGTGCCTGCCGCACCGAAGCCTTGTCACCCGCATCGGCAAATTTGCTGTACTTGCCCAGGGTGGCAATGAGCTGGCCATAAATGCGCGGGTTGCCAGCCACGCACTCGCCATGGTCCATGAAGTCGGCTTCGCCGGTGTAGTTACCGATCAAACCGCCGGCCTCAGTGATCAGCAGCGAGCCCGCCGCCACGTCCCAGGGCTTGAGACCGGTTTCAAAAAAGCCGTCGGCAAACCCTGCCGCAACATAGGCCAGATCAAGCGCGGCAGCGCCGGGGCGGCGCACGCCGGCGCACTGGCTCATGACTTCGCCCAAGGCCTTCAGATAAGCCTTGAGTTTGTCGCCAGGGCGGTAGGGGAAACCGGTGCTGATCAGGCATTCCTGCAGCCGCGTGCGTTTGGCGACGCGGATGCGGCGGTCGTTCATGTAGGCGCCGCGGCCCTTGGTGGCGCAAAACAGGTCATTGCGCGTGGGGTCGTAGATCACCGCCTGCTCGACCTTGCCCTTGACTGCCAGCGCAATGCTGACGCAGTAACCCGGAAAGCCGTGAATGAAGTTGGTGGTGTCGTCCAGCGGGTCAATGATCCAGACAAACTCTGAATCTTTGGCACCGTGCTCGCTGCCCGATTCTTCCGCCAGAATGCCGTGGCCGGGGTAGGCCGTCAGCAGGGTCTCGATGATCGCGGCTTCTGCAGCTTGGTCGATCTCGGTGACGAAATCGTTGGTTTGCTTGGCCGAAACACGCACCGACTCAACGTCGAGTGCAGCGCGGTTGATGATGGCGCCGGCGGCGCGCGCAGCCTTGACAGCCACGTTGAGCATGGGGTGGAGATTGGACATGGACGGTAAAAAAGAGCGAAAGGGCTGCCCGGCCGGTGACCGGAGG
>CAIMVC010000312.1 GCA_903844825.1 uncultured Burkholderiales bacterium
CCTGCGTCTTCGAAACACGCGATGAGTGCCATGGTCGCGCCGGCTGCTTCGCTCGACGGGCGAATCACGAGCGTGTTGCCTGCGGCCAAAGCCGGCGCCATTTTGCGGGCAAGCAGCAACAGCGGGAAATTCCAGGGCACAAACGCGGCCACGACACCCAGTGGCTCCATGTGCACCAGGTAACGGTCGCCCTTGACGCGGCTTTCGTAGCTCATGCCAAACACGCGGCGCGCCTCATCTGCAAACCAGTCTACCGACTCGGCCGATGCTTTGGCTTCACCCACGGCCTGCCGGACGGGCTTGCCGGTTTCCAGTGCCACCAGACGTCCCAGCGTCTCGGCGCGTTCGTGAATCAGTGTGGCAGCGCGGCGCAGCAGCGCAGAGCGGCTCCAGGCGGTGAGTGCGCGCATCGACGCGCGCGCTGCATAGGCGGCAGCTATGGCCTCAGTGACTTGTGCGGCACCGGCCGGCTGCATTTCACCCAAGGCGATCTCAGTGGCCGGGTTGATCATGACAGAAGTACTTTCACTGCCCGGGCGCCAAGCGCCGTCAATGAACTGTCCGTGTGAGCTGTATAGATCTTGTAGTTCCATGGAGTCCTAGTGAAACAAATGCCTGAACCCCAGTTATCTTAGCTACTTATCGCAATGTGTCAACACTTTATTGAATAGTGCCTACATATATTGCTTGAATGTTTTCGAATGCCTTGTAAACTTGGCGTCAGGAAAACTTCACGAAGCCCCCATGAGCAAAGTTGCTTTGAGAGACGCAGAGGTCATTGCCACCCGGCTTGACGATATCAAGGAGAAGGTGCGCAGCATGATCGCAGACGGAACGCTGCAGCCGGGCGAGCGTGTGAACGAGCAGGCGCTGGCAGCGCAACTGGGCGTAGGCCGTAATTCGGCGCGGGAGGCACTTCGCTCGCTTGAGCGCAGTGGTCTGGTGCGCATCGTTCCCAATCGCGGCGCCGAGGTGCGCAAAGTGTCGCTAGAGGCTGCGCTAGATTTATACGACTTGCGCTCCAGCATCGCCCGCACTGCCGGCCGGCTTGCCGCATCGCGACTGAGAAACGAAGAAGAAACGCAGTTGCTGACCCTCATGAATCAAATGGAAGTTGCGCTGAAGGCCCGGGACGGCAGCACTTATCACAAGCTGAACAAATCGTTTCATGATCTCCTGATGGCGATCACCAAGAATCCACGCCTCATCGATCTGAACAACACGATTGAGGCGGAGTTGAGCCTTTACTTGCGCAAGGGTGTCTACACCATGGCACAAATGCAGCAATCGCATACCGAGCACTGCCGGCTTGTGGAGGCCCTGCGCAACGGCCAAGTGACAGAAACCGCCGACTTATTTGAAAGCCACATCCTCACGGGCAAACAACGGATGCTGGATACCGTGACGCGATCTGCACCGGAAGCATAACCGCGGCAACTCCCTGGACGTCGTTAGCGCTTCGGCGGGACGAAGCGCGGGCGTTGCTGCATGTGGCCATCCGACATCTCCGCCTCTGGCAGTGCTCAACCAGACAGTGCGCAGCGAATTGGGTTTATTGTTCCTTGACGTGCAGCATGACGCCACCATCCGCTGCGTAGTTTTTGAAAGCGGCGAGCGCTGTTTTTGCGCAGGCGCGGGCCTGCGCGAGTAGGCGCTGCGTTTTGATGCAGCCGTGGCCCGGGCACAAGTGAATAATGCACACTGGATGATGCTGGCGCTGGTTGAACTCGACACTCCCGCATTGCGTCCAGGCGCGTCTGGCGGCCCTTGCTCTCCTTTACGAAGGCCAGGGAGGCGGTGAAGCACAGCAACGCCTGGTTGACCTCTCCGGCCGTTATGCTCCTCTCGTCAAGTCCACTGGCATGCAACCCGAATGAAGCGTCCCAACATCATCTTTATCGTCGCCGACGACCTCGGCTTTGCCGACCTGGGCTGCTACGGCGGCCGCGACGCAGAGTTCGGCCCGGTCTCGCCCGTGCTGGACCAGCTTGCCGCGCGTGGCCTGCGCCTGACCGAGGGCTACGCCAACTCGCCGGTGTGCTCGCCTACGCGCTTTGCCATGCTCACCGGTCGTTACCAATACCGCCTGCGCGGCGCGGCGGAGGAGCCCATCAACAGCAAGAGCAAAGGCAGCACCACGCTGGGCCTGCCGCCGGAGCACCCTACGCTGCCATCGCTGCTGCGCCAGGTCGGCTACCGCACCGCCCTGATCGGCAAGTGGCACCTGGGCTATCCGCCCGTCTTTGGACCGCTGAAGTCGGGCTACGAGGAATTCTTTGGCCCCATGTCTGGCGGCGTGGACTACTTCACCCACTGCAGCTACTACGGCACGCATGATTTGTATTTCGGTGAGGCCGAACATTCGGCGCAGGGTTACCTCACCGACCTGCTGTCGCAACGCGCCGTGGACTATGTGGAGCGCATGGCCTCGGGTGCGCGTGAGGGCACTCCTTTCTTTCTGAGCCTGCACTACACCGCACCGCACTGGCCCTGGGAAACGCGTGAAGACGGCGCGCTGGCCGATCAGGTCAAGGCCAACTTATTTCATCTGGACGGGGGCAACATCCACACCTACCGGCGCATGATCCACCACATGGACGAGGGCGTCGGCTGGCTGGTCAAATCACTCGAGCAGCAAGGCATCCTGGAAGACACGCTCATTGTCTTTACCAGCGACAACGGCGGCGAGCGCTTTTCTGACAACTGGCCTCTGGTGGGCGGCAAGATGGACCTGACCGAAGGCGGCATTCGCGTACCCTGGATTGCCCACTGGCCGGCCGTGATCCAGCCCGGCTCGGTCAGCGCGCAGCACTGCCTGACCATGGACTGGTCCGTCACGATGATGGATCTGGCCGGCGCCCAGCCCGCACCCGGTTACGCCTGGGACGGTGTGTCCCTGGCGCCCGTGCTGCGCGATACGTCGCTCACCCTGGAGCGGCCGCTGTTTTGGCGCATGAATCACCGAGGTCAGCGCGCCATGCGCGAAGGCCCCTGGAAGTACCTGCGTGTCGACTGTCACGACTACCTGTTCAACATTTGCAACGACGCGCGTGAGCGTGCGAACCTGGCCAAACGCGAACCTGAGCGCCTGACCCGCATGCAGGCCGCCTGGGAAGCCTGGAACGACAGCATGCCGCCGATTCCCGACGACGCGACGGTGAGCCTGGGCTATTCGCAGGCGGATATGCCGCAGCGCTGAGTTCTCGGGCCGCTCAGTCCTTAAAAATCGCACCGCTTTCACGCAGTGCTTTTCTCAGAGCCTGGATGTCGATGTCGCGCACGGCAGCATTCTGGAGCGACTGGCAAGCCAGTGATGCAGCCAGGCCAGCCGCCTGGCCGACCGCCATGGAAATGGTCATGACCCGAATGGCGGCGAGCGCTTCATGCGTGGCCGAAACGCCCCGGCCAGCGACCAGCGCGTTGTCAAGCCCCAAGGGAATCAGGCTACGGTACGGGATCTCATACGCATGCTCGTCGCCAAGGGCTCGGTACACCAGACCACCACCCGTGGAGGCATGTATGTCGATGGGGTAGGCACCCGCGGCAATAGCATCGGTAAAACGCTTCGGCTCCAGCAGTTCCTCCGCCGTCAGGACATGGTCCCCCTGCACGCGCCGGGTTTCCCGAATCCCCAGTTGCGTGCCAAAGGCCTGCAAGCGCCCACCTTCGCAGCCGGGGACTCTCCCGCGCAGGAACTCGGCCGCACGCCACGCCTGGCGGCGGCCTTCAATTTCAGCTTTCCCCAGCGCCATCGCATCCGTGGCATCCACGGCGAGGCGGCTGATGTTGAACCATCCGTTTTGGCTGGCCGGTTCACGCGCTACATGCAGGGCTGCCCGGGCCAGCGCGCCGCTGGCATAGCCTTCTTTGGCAAGTGCTGCGACATCAGACTTTGGCAGGGCGTCAAAACGCACAAAGTCGACCGGACCGAAGCGAAACATCATGGTCGCCGGTTGCAGCTTTTCCTCATCGCCCAGCGCAAGGAACTGCGCCCCGGCTTGCCGCAGGGCGTCCAGGTCGCCAGAGGTGTCGATCAAGACCTGGGGCCTGACGGCAAGGATGCCGCTTTTGGTGAGCAGACGCACCGTTTCGACCCGGCGAGCACGGCATTCGACGTCCAGCAAGCTCGCATGAAGCAGGGGCTGAACGCCGGCCTCAACCACCAGGTCATCGAGCACCAGTTTCAGGATTTCCGGGGCGTATTCCACCCGATCCATACGGTGGCCGGTGGACATGACAAACACCTCGTGCGCACCGGCCCCGCCGTAAGCGCGCAGGCGCTGCACCACCTCATCGGCCAAGCCGCCTATGACGCGCCTGCCGCTTCCTGTTTGCCAACTGTTGAACTGCGCAACAGCACCGGCCGTGGCATTGCCGCCTAGAAAACCGTAGCGCTCTACCAATATCACCTTGGCGCCATGGCGCGCGGCCGATACCGCTGCCATGGTGCCGGCCACCCCACCGCCGCAGACCAGAACATCGCAGACCAGCAAGGCTTGATGATTCATGGCGGCGCCTTACTCGGGCTTGATCCCGCGGGCTTTGATGATGGCGCCATAACGAGCGCCTTCTGCCTTTAAAAACTGTCCGGTGAGCTGGCGGGACTGGATCACCGGCGTCACGTTGAGCGCGGCAAAACGTGCTTTCACGGCCTCCGAGGCGAGTGCCTTGCCAAGCAGACTCTCCAGCCGGGCCAGCCCCTCCTCCGGGATGCTGCCTTTGGGCGCCACCAGCGTGGCCCAACCCTGCACCTCCAGGCTTGGCAGGTTCAGGGAACGAAAGGTTGGAACGCCCGGCATGTCCGGTGCGGGCGCCGGGGAAGACACGGCCAGCGCGCGCAGCTTGCCCGACTTGATGTGGGTGGCCACGCTGGGCAGATTAAGGAACCCCAGCGCCACCTGGCCGCCGATCAGGTCCGGCATCAGCGCGCTTTCGCCGCGGTAGGGCACAGGCGTGAACGCCACGCCCGTCTCGGCCTCGAAAATCTCGGCAGACAAGTGCGCCAGGGTACCAATGCCGCTGTTGCCTGCCGTCAGCGGCGGGGTCTTGCCTTTGTGCTGAGAAATCAGGTCCTGGACCGATTTCAGGGGGGAGTTGGCCGGCACGACCAGCACCAGAGGCTGGGCTGACACCATGCCGATAGGGTCAAAGTCGCGTGCAACGTCATAGCCGATGGCCGGATTGAATGAAGGGTTGACGACCATGCTGTTGCTGCCCATCAGCAAGGTGTGGCCATCCTTGCTTTGTGCTGCGGCATTTACGCCCAGGGCGCTGCCGGCGCCTGGCTTGTTCTCCACGATCACCGCCTGGCCCAGTTGCGGCGCGAGTTGTTCGGCCAAAACGCGCGCTGACACATCGGCGCCGCCTCCGGGCGCGAACGGAACGATGATCCGCACGGTGCGCGATGGCCAGGTGTCCGCCAACGCCGGTAAGGCGGCCAGCAGGCCCAGCCCCGACGCGACGATGACGCGCCGGCTGATCGTTTTCAAGCAAGAGGGGTTCATTGAGTAAGTCTCCGATGTAAAACAAGCGTAGCTACCGTGTGGACGGCAAGGGCACGGGTGGCATGTTAGGCCGCACCCCGATCCGACGCAAATACCAATAGGGGGCGACGCTATAACGTGATGGTATGAATCGGGACAGTTTATGAAACTTCGCCGCAGTGAGGTTTTTCGTGCTGCCTCAGAGGCCACGGACCGCGTCACTTCACGCCCGACTGCAACACCGCTTGCGCCAAGGCAACATAGACGGGGATCCCGAGCAAGATATTCAAGGGGAAGGTCACCCCCAGACTCAGACCGAAGTACAGCGAAGGATTGGCCTCGGGGAGGGCATAACGCAGTACGGCAGGGACGGCAATGTAGGATGCACTTGCAGCGAGAACCATGAGCAAGGCACCATCGCCAGCAGGCAGACTCAAGACGAAGGCAAGACCTAAGGCAAGACCCGCATGCACGATTGGTCCCAGCACGGCATAGGCAATCAGCACGGGCGACTTGCCTTTGACCTGCGGAAGGTTGCGAGCGGCCATCAGACCCATGTCGAGCAGGAAGAACGAGAGCATGCCCTTGAACAGGTCGCCAGAAAAAGGCTGCATCGCGGTCTTGCCAGCATCGCCCGTGATCAGGCCCACGACCATGGCACCGAGCAGCAACAACTGCGCGCCATCTGTGAAAGACTCGTGCAGGATCTTGCCCACGGACACACCGGGCTTGTGCGGGTGAGCGCTGAGTGCAGCCACCCCACCGCCCTGGTGAGACAAACCCGTAGCGGCCTTTTGGCGCAATGCGTTGGCAAAGACAACGGCCATGATGATGGCCGGCGACTCCATCAAAGCCATGGCTGCGGCCATGTGCCCGCCATAGGACACCTGCTGGTTTTCCAGGTACTGCACTGCCGTCACAAAGGTCACGGCGCTGACCGAGCCGTAAGTCGCTGCGACAGCCGCGGCGTCAAAACCCGACACAAAGCGCCGCAAGATGGCATAGCCCAGCAAGGGCGTGCAAATAGCCAGGATGATGGCGGCGGCAAGGCTGATTCCCACGTGGGCGGTCAGCCCTGAGTGCGAAAGCGCGAAGCCGCCCTTGAGTCCCAAAGCCATCAGCAAGTAAAGCGACAGGAACCTTGAGATGGCCGGCGGTATCTCAAGGTTTGATTTGACGGCGCCTGCCAGCACGCCAAAGATGAAAAAAAGGATCGCGGGGTCGAGTAGGTTTTGCATTTGAATTTTCCTGTCCTGGATCGTAGGAATTTCTTGACCTCTTGTAAAATCGATTATTCAACCATTAGGAATAGATAAAAGTCTATGAATATCACTTTCCGGCAATTAAGGCTGTTCCTGGCTCTGGCCGACACCGGCAGCGTTAGCGCTGCGGCCAAAGCGATGCATGTGACCCAACCTACGGCGTCCATGCAGCTCAAGGAAGTCAGCCAGTCTGTGGGGCTACCGCTCTACGAAATCGTGGGCAAAAAAATCTACCTGACGAATATGGGCAAAGAGCTCGCTGCTGCGGCGCGCTCCGTGGCACAGACCTGGGAGGCCTTTGAGCAAAGCGTCGATGCCACCGCGGGCTTGTCGCGAGGCAAGCTGCGGGTGGCCGTGGTCAGCACGGCGCAGTACTTCATGCCGCGCTTGATCGGGAGTTTCTGCACGAAGTATCCAGCCATCGACGTGTCACTTGAAATTTTGAACCGCGATGGTGTGGTCCACCGCTTGCGCGAGAACCAGGATGACCTGTGCATCATGTCCATGCCGCCGTCTGAGATGGACTTGGGGGACGAGGTCTTCATGCCCAACCCGATTGTGGTGATTGCCCCCGTCTCTGATCCGCTGGCTAAACGACACCTCGTGCCTTTGCGTGAACTGGCGCAGCGCCGCTTCATCCTGCGAGAAAAAGGCTCCGGAACACGAATGGCTGCAGACCAGTTTTTTCGGAAAATGAAATTTCGCCCGGACATACGGCTTGAGCTTGGAAGCAATGAAGCTGTCAAGGAGTCAGTCGCCGGTGGGCTGGGCATTGGCGTGGTGTCTCGCCATGCCCTGCACGGGCATCAAAAAGAGCACGGGGTCAGCGTGATCGACATTGAAGGCTTTCCGCTGCCATCGGCCTGGCACATCGTTCACCCGGCTAGCAAGAAGCTGTCGCCCCTGGCTTTGGCATTCAAGCAGCATTTGCTCAAGGAAGTTAAGCGCCGCAAGTGGAACCTGGTTTGAATGGCTGGGTGGGCAATTCCGCAACGACCCACGTGTTGCTGTGTGAGCCCGATGGTCAGATGGCCTCTCGAGTTCTCAGCGCTTGAATTTGCGTTGGGTTCCAGCCCAGTTCCGCAAGCAAGCTGTTGGTGTGCTCGCCGACTGCGGGGACGCCGTCCATTCGGGGGGTAAATGCGTTGTGGACACCGGGGGGCTTCATCGCCATGACCTTGCCGGCTGGGGTGTCGACTTGACAGAACCGGTCGCGCGCCAGAAGTTGCGGATGTGACCACATCTCGCCTACGTCGTTGACCTGTGCGTTGGCAATTTGCGCGGCATCCAGGCGCTGTGTCACCTGTGGCGCCGTCAGGGCGGCAAAGGTATTCAAAATGATCGGCTCGAGCGCTTGCCGATGCTCGTGGCGCCTGGAGTTGGTCTTGAACCGCTCGTCATCAGCCAATTCGGGTTGCGTCAGCAGATACGTGCAGAACGCCTTCCATTCACGCTCGTTCTGCAACCCCATCATCACCGTTTTTCCATCAGCTGTTCGAAACGGCCCATACGGATAGATCGTGGCATGTGAGGCCCCGCAGCGGGCAGGGGGATCCGCCCCGCCATAAGCGTAGTACATGGGAAAACCCATCCACTCGCCCAGCGCTTCGAGCATGGAGACATCAATATGCGATCCCTGACCTGTTTTCTGACGCAGCAATAGCGCAGACAAGATGTTGCTGAAGGCGTACATGCCCGCTGCAATATCTGCGATGGAGTTGCCCGCCTTGCAGTACGTCTGCGGCGTGCCGGTGACGGACAGAAAGCCGGCTTCACTCTGGATCAGCAGGTCATAGGCTTTTTTGTTGCGATAAGGGCCGTCCAGTCCATAACCAGAGATGTCACAAACGATCAATTGCGGGTGTCGCGCATGCAGTTGCTCGTAGCCCAAACCCATGCGTATGGCGGCCCCCGGCGCGAGGTTTTGCAGGAAGACATCGGCGCGGCCGATCAGCTCGTGCAGCACGGCCATGGCCTCGGGGTGCTTGAGGTCGAGCGTCAGGCTCTCCTTGGAGCGGTTGACCCAGACGAAGTGGGAGGACTGGCCTTTGACACGCTCATCGTAGCCCCGTGCAAAGTCACCCTCACCGGGCCGCTCGATCTTGATGACCCTGGCCCCCATGTCCGCCAGTTGCCGGCTGGCAAAGGGTGCTGCAATGGCGTGCTCCAGCGACACCACCGTCACGCCGTCAAGTGGCCGGGTCATGCGATTTCCTTGACAGATTGCTTGCCACCGAGCCGCGCTGAAAGGGCCTGAGCCGCAGCACGCAGGGCCACGCTCAAGGCCTCGATCCTTGCGGGAGAATCCGAGGGGTTGGCCACCGCGCTCAAGGCCAGTACCAGATGCCCACCAGCGTCATAAACAGGCGCGCTGATACCTGCTCTTCCGAGCAGTGCGCTCTGCCGGGAGTTGGCAAAACCCTGCGCTCGGATCGACTGTAACTGCGCCTCATGTTGGTCTCGGGCGGCGGCCTTATCAGCGCCGAGCAGCTTGAGCTCGTCAAATGCCTCGTTCGTTACCGGATCGGTCATGCTGCGGGGCAAAATGGCGTTGAACAAAAGGCCGGTCGCTGACGTCAGGGGCGACACGACGATGCCGGTTCGCAAGTCTGATGCCTGGCCCGATGCTGCCGTCTCCCAGCGCACGATGGTCGCCCCCCGATTGCCCCACACGGCAAGGCCGACGCTGGCATCCAGATGACTGGTGATTTCAGGCAGGGCAGCGCATGCCATTCGGACCACCTCGTGGTGCGCCGAATAGGCCGAGTCACCGTCGAGCGTGACTCGGTTCATTTCATGCTCAAAGGCCATCATGTATTTGCCCCGAGCAAAGGCCAGCGGACGGCGGTCATGGCGCTCGACCGCCAGCACTTCACCCAAATAGACCAGGTGATCACTGCCCGGATACTCGGCTACTTTGCGGCATTCAACATAGGCGCAGCAGCCCGGCAAAGCCGGTAGACCGTTGAGGCGGCGCTGGACATCAAGACCTTGGAATTTGTCGACCCCGGCGCTGGCAAAGCGTTGTGAGAGCTCGCGCTGCTGCTCGGCAAGGATGTTGACGATAAAGTGGTCGGCACTTTGAAAAGCCGAGAAGCTCCGGGCTGATCTGGCCTGACTCCACAGCACCAGCGGGGGATCGAGCGAGACCGAACTGAAGGAGTTGGCCGTGACACCCTGGTCCACGCCATGGGCGTCGGTTGTGGTGATGACGGTGACCCCCGTGACAAAACTCCCAAAGACATTTCGAAGCTCTCGCGCATCCATGGGGAAGATCCTTGCAATCTTGAGTTAAGCGGGAAAGGCGCCGGCCGGGACGAACGACGCGCCCGCAGGGTCCTGATCGCGAGGTACCTGGCGGGCCGTTTGAATCACCGGGCGACGGGCGCAAGCACGCAGCCCGCCCCCTGGACTCGCCAAGGCTTGTCCCTCGCCTAGTGCCGCTTTCGTCGGCGCTGAGGCACTGGCAGCCGGGTACTGGTAATTGCCGGATGGGTAAATCTTGACCATAGCCTGCCTTGAAGGCTTCTCGCCGCAGCCAGCCTGAAGAGGGCTTTCGGCGGTCTGGCGCAGCAGTCGGGTGTCGGCAAATGGTGCGCTCATCAGCGTGTCGATGGAGTATTGAATATCTTATGATAGCATATCAGATATATCAATACAATATCTCATGATTCAAAGTCCCTTACCCCGGCAGCCGGTGCGGCCGGGCCAACCTGGCGCATTGCCTGGCCGGTCGCGCTTAATTGCCGGCGCTGATCTTGGCGCGCACCACGCTGGTAATTTCTTTGGCAAGGGCCTTGAGCTGCGGCGTCTGGGGCCGGTCCCGGATGCTGGCCAGGTACACCGTGCGCTTGAGTGCGGGTTGAAGCGCAATCGCCACCAGCTCGCCGCTGGCCACTTCCCGCGAACACGCCACCAGCGGCAAGATCGTGCAATAGCGGTCGTTGCGCAGCACCGCCTTGGTCATGCCGAGGCTGTCCAGCCGCAATTTAGGGTCGATTTCAAAGCCGGCTTCCTTGAAATAGGTGTCCACCAGCGCGCGCGATCCGTGCGGTGCGGCGGGCAGGACAAGATCGAGTCCGAGCAATTGCTCCCGCGTGACGCTGCTGGCCTTGGCAATCGGGTTGGCGGGTGTGGCGATCAGCATCAGCGGCTCGACCACCAACTTTTGCAGGCTGAGTTTTTGCGAGGTCGACTCATGCAGGACGATGGCCAGGTCCACCTGGCCGGTCGCCAGGTAGTCGTAGACCTGTCCGGTCGACGCCTCATAGGCCACCAGGTAAACATCCGGAAAGGCCTTGACGAAGCGCTCCACGACCTCGGGCATGTAGACGTTGGAGAAGGTCGGCGGAGACGCAATCGCGATCTGACTGGTGCCAGGCTTGCGCTTGGCCTGATCAATGAGTTCGATGGTGGCCGCCATCTCCTGAAGAATCACATCCGCCTGCTTGTAAAGCAGCTCGCCGGCCGCCGTAAGCGTGACGCCCCGGCCGGTTCGTATCAGCAGTTGTTCACCTATCTCCGATTCAAGTTGCTGAATCTGCCGGCTGATGGCCGATTGCGCCACGCTCAAAACGGCTTCAGCGGTGCTCAGACTGCCAAGGCGTGCTACGTGGAAGAAATAAAAGAGGCGTCGGGAGTCGAGCAGATTGCGCGCGGAAATGTCGGCAACCGCTGCTTTGCTGCGGGCCGATGGCTTCGAGTCTTGGTTCATCTTGGCTCTGAAAATCAATAATGCTAACGATGATATGGCTTGATGGCGCGCCAAATCGCCCATTTCTTTAAAAGAGGGGACCAGTTCATGCAGGGTAAACAGGAAACATTTTTGGTCGGGGTTGGACAGACGGAGTTCACGCGCCATGGTGGCATCATGAACCGCAGTCAGTTTCAAGTGGCCGCCGAAGCCATTCTGGCGGCGCTGGAGGATGCGGGGCTGTCACCGCAGGACGTGGACGGATTTGCTTCCTACTCCAATGATTCCAACGAAGCCGCCCTGATGCAGGTCGCGCTTGGCGTGCCTCAATTACGCTGGTCCTCCATGGTCTGGGGCGGCGGTGGCGGCGGTTCGTGTGCTGCCATTGCCCAGGCCAGCGCGGCGATTGAGGCCGGTCATGCCAATGTGGTCGTGGTGTACAGGGGGCTTTGCCAGGGGCAAACGCGGCGTTTCGGGCGCTTTGGTGAAGGCCGCACGCATGGCAATTTTGTCCATCCGTATGGCTTATTCTCTCCCGCGCAGATGCTGGCATTGGTCACGCAGCGCCACATGCATCTTCATCCGGGCATCAAGCCCAAACATCTTGGCATGGTGGCGGTCAATGCGCGCGCCAATGCCAACCGAAATCCGGCGGCTGTGATGCATGGGCGGCCGATGAGCATGGACGACTATTTCGCCTCACGCTTTATTGCCGAGCCCTTTCGGCTGTTTGACTGCTGCCTCGAAACGGACGGCGCTTGTGCGGTGGTGGTCACCCACCGCGACCGCGCCCGCGACTGCCGCAGGCCACCGGTGCGTATTTTGGCGGCAAGCCATGGAAGTGGGCCCGGCTGGGGCTCGGGCCCGCTCGGGAGTCAGAACATGCCAGAGGCCGATTACAACTCCACCAACAGCCGCCTGCTCGCGCGCGAGCTGTATGCCAGTGCAGGCGTCCAACCTGCAGACATGGATGTGGCGCAAATTTACGACCACTTCACTGGCATGGTCCTGATGGCGCTGGAAGACTACGGCTTTTGCGACGTTGGAGGCAGTGGCGAGTTTGTCGAGCAGGGGCATATTGCCTGGCCGCACGGCAAGTTGCCGATCAACACTTCGGGCGGGCAGTTGTCGGAAGCCTATGTGCATGGCATGAATGTGGCCATCGAAGGGGTTCGGCAGATGCGCGGTGAGTCCACCTCCCAGGTCCAGAACGCCCGGCTTTGTCTGGTGACGGGTGGTCTGGGCGTGTCACCGACAAGCGCCATGATCATTGGGAGAAACTGATGCCGTTCTTTGACAGTCAAGCGCTGGTACCCCAGCCCAACTTTGATGACCGGGACTTCTGGGCATCCTGTGACCACCGCCTTTTGCGCTTTCAGTGCTGCGCGCTATGCCAGCAGGCTCGCCACCCGCCGATGCCGGTCTGTCCGCACTGCCGTTCGCTGAAGGTAGGTTGGCAAGACAGCTGCGGGCAAGGCACGGTGTTCACTTTCACCGTGGTTCATCACGCCAGCCATGAAGCCGTCAAGCCGAAACTGCCCTATGTGGTGGCGGTGATCATTCCCGACGACGTGTCAGGGGTTCGATGGGTGAGCAACATCACGGATATCCCGTCAGAAGATGTTCACATTGGCATGAGTGTGGAGGTCTGGTGGGATGAGGTGATGCCGGGCCGCTTTGTACCGCGTTGCCGGCCCCTGGCGGCGCAAGCGCTAAAAAAATGATGCGGATAAAAATGATGTCGATAGGATATCAATACAGCATAATAGATATGCCAATACGGTTTTTCCGGTCAGAGGTGGTTCCCTTGTCGGTGTGAAGTGGCGCCACTCGCCCAAGGGGTGGTGTGCGTTCGCATCGTGATTGTGATCATGGATGGGGTTGCCTGAATGAATATTGAAGCCTTGAAAGCTTTCTCATTTCCTGTGGTTGAGCAGCGTTACGAGTTCAAAGACGCCATCGTCTATGCGCTCGGGCTTGGCTATGGGTCGGACCCAGTCGATAAGGCGCAATTGCAATTCGTCTATGAACGCGACCTGAAAGCCGTCCCCTCCATGTGCGTGGTACTCGGCCCCATGGGGCCCTGGATGCAAAAGTCCGAACTCGGCATCGATTTCCTGCGTTTGCTGCATGGCGAGCAAAGCTTTCAGGTGCACCGACCTTTAAGCCCCAGCGGGCGCGTGGTCGCGCGCCAGTCGATCGAGGCGGTGGTCGATAAGGGGGAAGGCAAGGGCGCCCTGATGTTTGTCCGCAAAACACTGCACTCGGAACAAGACGAGCCGCTGACCACCATCCGCCAGACCTTATTCTTGCGCGGCGATGGGGGGTGCGGAAGTTTTGGCACGCCGCCGCAGGAGTCCGCTCCAGGCGAACTGCCGGCGCTCGATGGTGCGCTTATGCAATTAGATTGCCCGACCTTGCCCCAGCAGGCCCTGATTTACCGGCTCAGTGGTGACTACAACCCGCTGCATGTAGATCCGCAAGTCGCATCCAGAGCCGGATTTGAGCGCCCCATTCTGATGGGCTTGTGCACCATGGGGATGGCAACAAGGGCGGCAGTCAAATTGCTGTGTGGCGACCAGCCCGAACGCCTGACGTCGATGTCGGTGCGCTTTAGCCGCCCCGTCAGTCCAGGTGAAACCCTTCAATTCAGGTTCATGCAGGTCGAACCTGGACACGCTTTATTTACCGCGCAATGTCTGGAGCGCAATGTGACTGTTCTGGATCGCTGCCAGGTGCGCTACCAGAGCCCTTGACCCGCTGAGGTCACGGAGGATTCGTTTGACAACAGGAGCAACTCAAGCATGGGAACTGTGCAATTAGCAGGCAAGGTGGTGATCGTCACCGGTGCTGGCGGCGGTATTGGTCGCGCCATGGCGGTAGCGATGGCGCAGGCTGGCGCCGCCGTGGTCGTCAATGATGTGGGCGGCTCGTTGAGCGGAGAGGGACAGTCGACATCGCCAGCAGCCGAAACCCAGCGCATGATCGAAGCCGCTGGGGGGCGGGCGGCGATCAGCACCGACAGCGTTTCGGAGTGGCCTTCCGCCCAAAAAATCGTGCAAACGGCGCTCGACAGCTTTGGCCGGCTGGACGTGGTGGTCAACAACGCAGGCATCCTGCGCGATGCCATGTTCCACAAAATGAAACCCGAAGACTGGACGTCTGTGCTGGCGGTGCACCTCAACGGCAGCTTCTTTGTCAGTCGGGCTGCGGCCGATCTGTTCCGGATGCAGGAAAGTGGCTGTTTCGTCCACATGACCAGCACCTCCGGCTTGGTCGGTGCGCTGGGGCAGGCCAATTACTCAGCGGCCAAAGCCGGCATTGCGGCGCTGTCGCGTTCGATCGCCATCGACATGCAGCGCTACAACGTGCGGTCCAATTGCATTGCGCCCTTCGCCTGGAGCCGCATGGTCGGGGCTATTCCCGTGCAGACGCCTGAGCAGGAAGCGCGCATGCGCAAGCTGCAGCAAATGACGCCCGACAAAATCGCCCCACTGGCCGTGTATCTAGCCTCCGATCAGGCAGCGGGCATTACCGGTCAGGTTTTTGCCAGCCGGATGAACGAGGTCATGATCCTCAGCCAGACCCGGCCCGTTCGCAGTGTTCACCGCGACGGTGGCTGGACCCCGGAGACGATCGCCGAGCACGCCATGCCAGCCCTGCGACCCGGACTGGTATCGCTGGAGCGCACGCAGGAAGTCTTCTCCTGGGATCCTGTATGAGCGGGCGAAAAGCCCTGGCCTACATCATGGGTGCGTACGAGCACCCCTTGCGGCTGGCGCCGGATAAATCGGTCGCCCAATTGCATGCCGAGGTGGCCAAGGGAGCCCTGGAGGATGCCGGGCTGAGCAAGGACGATGTCGACGGCTACTTTTGCGCCGGGGATGCCCCGGGCGTGGGAGCCCTTTCGATGGTTGATTACCTGAACATCAAACCTCGGCATATCGACACCACGGAAACGGGCGGTTCGTCGTATCTGATGCATGTGGCACATGCGGCCCAGGCGATTGCAGCGGGTAAATGCCGTGTGGCGCTGATCACCCTGGCCGGGCGTCCGCGCAGCGAGATGAGTGGCGGTGGAACCATTGCGCGTCTGATCAAACCCGACCAGCCTGATATGGACTGGGAACTCCCCTACGACACCCCGGTGGTCAGCATGTACGCCATGGTGGCCATGCGACACATGCATCAGTTTGGCACCACGGCCGAACAACTCGCCTGGATCCGCGTGGCCGCATCGCAGCATGCCCAGCACAACCCGAACGCGGTCATGCGCGATCCCGTTTCCGTGGCAGACGTACTCGCTTCGCCGATGATCAGCGACCCGCTGCACCGCCTCGACTGCTGCGTGGTCAGCGACGGCGGCGGCGCCCTGGTGGTAGTTGGCGAGGAGGTTGCCAAACAGCTCAGGCGCCCGCGGGTGCGCGTGATTGGTTGCGGCGAATTCATCAAAGGTCAGGACGCGGGCCGCATTGATTTGACCTGTACCGCAAGTGCCCGTTCAGGGGCTGATGCGTTTGCGCAGGCCCGGGTCACGCCGCAGGACATCAAGTACGCCTCCATCTACGATAGTTTCACCATCTCGGTCTTGCTGCAACTCGAAGACCTCGGCTTTTGTGAAAAGGGGCGGGGCGGCGCTTTCGTGGCCGATGGCAAGCTGATTTCGGGTGTTGGCAAGTTGCCCGTCAATACCGACGGGGGCGGCCTGTGCAACAACCATCCGGCGAACCGGGGCGGCATTACCAAGGTGATTGAGGCGGTGCGTCAATTGCGCCATGAAGCCCATCCTGCGGTTCAGGTGCCTGGTTGTGATCTGGCGCTCGCGCATGGCACGGGCGGATCCATGGCCACCCGCCACGGCAGTGCGACCTTGATTCTTGAGAGGGAGTAAACATGACCGACCTGACGACGGCCAAGCCGCAAAAGGAAATGGCCGCCCCGATCCGCAGCGCCGAAAGTCGGCCCTTCTGGGAAGCTGCACAGGAGGGCCGCTTCCTGTTGAAAAAATGCGACGACTGTGGACTGGTTTTCTGGTACCCCCGTGCCCTGTGTCCGGACTGCTGGAGCTCGCAGACCTCCTGGATGGCCTCATCGGGCCGCGGCAGTGTCTACACCTACACCATCATGCGGCGCGTCAAGGTGCCCTACGTGGTGGCCTATGTCCATCTTGACGATGGCCCCACCATGTTGACCAACCTGAAAACGGATGACTTCGACAGCATTCGGGTGGGGATGCGCGTGGAAGTGACCTTTGCCCAAGCGGTGGATGGATCAAAAATACCGGTGTTCAAACCTGAGTTGGCGGCAGCCTGAGGCCTGTGGACTTTTCGTATATCTCAGAGGATTGTCATGAACCTTTCCTGGTCTGAAGATCAGCAGTTGCTGATGGACAGCGCCCAACGGTTTGCCGCACGCTACTACACGCCTGAGGTGCGATTGCGCTCGCTGGGGCATAACCCGGTGACGCACACATCCCCGGATGTCTGGCGCGATCTGGCCGAGTTCGGCTGGCTGGGCGTGATCGTGCCCCCTGAGGCCGGCGGCTTTGGCGGCGGGGCGCTGGAGGTTGGAATTTTGTCGGAACAGGCGGGCCGATGTCTGTTGCTTGAGCCGTATCTGTGGTCAGCCCTTGAGTCGGTGCGGCTGATCCAGGCCGTGGCCAGTCCGGCGGTCGCCGAGCACTGGCTGGCGCAAATTTCATCCGGTGCGCTCAGAGTAAGTGTGGCGCATACAGAAGCGGCTATGCCAGGGGGCCTTGATGTCTTGGAGACCACGGCCGAGCGGACACCATCGGGTTGGCGGCTTCTGGGGCAAAAGCGCTTTGTCATGGATGCCGGTGCTCAGGTCTTGCTGTGCACCGCCCGTGTTCGTGACACCGGACGTGTCGCAGTGTTTCTTGTGCGCGGCGACCAGGCGGGCGCGAGATGCAGGCCATTTCAGACCCTCGACGAGCGCTCCTCCGCCCATTTTGAATTTCCCCAGGTTGAGCTCACTGCGGATGCCCTGCTCAGCAATGAGTCGTCGGCCGATGTCATGGACGCCATTGTCCGGTCGCGTGAGGCAGTAGGACTGGCTTTGTGCTCTGAAGCCATCGGCGCCATGGAGCATTTGCTGGAGGCAACCGTGCGCTACACCCAGGACCGCCAGCAGTTCGGGCGGCCCCTGTCAGCCAACCAGGTGCTGCGCCATCGCATGGTGGACATGGCCGTGGCGATCCGGGAGACTCGTGCCCTGGCACTGCGCGCGGCCATTCTGGAGGACGATCCGGTCCAGTCTCGCGAGGCGAAAAGTCGCGCGCGCCTGGGCGCGACCGCCAAGGCCACCCAGGCCACACGACTGGTCGCGGAGGAGGCCATCCAGATGCATGGTGCCATGGGGGTCACCGAAGAATTGTCGGTAGGCCTGTATGTCAAGCGCCTGCTGTTGTGTCAGATGTGGTGGGGCCCCTTGTCCGTGCAACATCAAGAGCGTTCCCGCCTCGACCTTGCCCATCTGGGCCTGGCGCTCGCAAATGCGTCAGATACCCGTGTGGAGCCCGCACCATGGATTTGAGCCTGTCGTCTGATGACATTGCCTTCGAGCGCGAGATCAAGCAGTTTTTCGAGATCCATTTCGCCCCTGCAACGCGTCGTGCACTGCAGATGTCAACGGACGTCTATCCAGACCTTGAGTTGCTGCGCGACTGGTACCTCGCTTTGTATGAGCGGGGATGGGCTGCTCCCAACTGGCCCCGCGAGTTTGGGGGAACGGGTTGGTCGCCCATGCAGCGCTACCTGTATGCCAAGGCTTGCGCTCAGGCCGACGTGCCCAAACCCACCTCGGGCGTCAACATGCTGGGGCCGCTTTTGATTCGATTCGGCACCCAGGCACAGAAGGCCTTTTATCTGCCGCGCATTCTCTCCGGCGAAGATTACTGGTGCCAGGGTTATTCCGAGCCGGGTTCGGGCTCCGATCTGGCATCGCTGCAGACACGAGCCGACAGGGATGGCGAGCACTATGTGGTCAACGGCACCAAGATATGGACCACGCACGCGCACTATGCCAACAAGATGTTTGCACTGGTGCGCACCCAGCCCCAGGGCAGCGGCAAGCGCCAGGAGGGCATCTCGTTCCTGCTGATCGACATGGATAGCCCGGGTGTCTCGGTTCGCCCGATCCACACCATCAGCGGGGACCATGAAGTTAACCAGGTGTTTCTCGACGATGTGCGCGTGCCGGTAGACCATCTGGTGGGTGAAGAAGGTCAGGGCTGGTCTTACGGTAAGTACCTGCTGGAGTTTGAGCGCGGTGGATCGATCTGGTCGCCACGGCTTCGGCATGAGCTGGCCGGCATCTTGAAAGCCATTGAGCAGGGCCCAAGGCGCGCGGATGTGGCCCGTGCCGAACTTCTTCAGCGTGCATCCGTTATCTCCGTGGATCTGGATGCCCTGGAAATGCTGGAACTGGAAGTCTTGAATGAACAGCTCAAAGGCAAGTCACCGGGCTCGGCCGCTCCGATCCTGAAGTTGCGTTTTAGTCAGCTCAAGCAGCAGGTTTGCACGCTCGGGCTGGATGCTGCCGGCATGGAGGCCATGGCCTGGCTGGGGCAGAGACCTTTCTACGAGGATCCGCACTTTGAGCTGGTCTCACCGCATTACGTCACACGCAGCTCGGCTTATTTGAGCTCGCGGGCCTTCACCATTTTTGCGGGATCTTCGGAGGTTCAGCATGAAATTCTGGCTAAGCAAATGCTCAATCTTTAAGCCTTGCCTCGTCTGCACAGTGCCCCATGAAATCTGTTCGGCTAGAGCGGTTGCTTAGGCAACGATCCATGTCCGATTCTGAAAGCTGGTAGAGACTCATGAACATTCGTCATTCATCGCTTATTTATTGCCGCTGCCTGGCCTGGGTTGCGTGCCTGGCGACGTGGGTGGCTACCAGCAGCGCGTGGGCGCAGCAATTCCCAAGCAAGCCCGTGACCCTGGTAGTGCCGTTCGCCGCTGGCGGTGCAGCCGACCTCACCGCACGCCGTCTTGCCGAGCGCATGACGGCCATTTTGAATCAGCCCGTGCTGGTGGACAACAAACCCTGCGCTGGCGGTTTTGTGGCCGCACTGACCGTACTGGGCGCGCCCAGAGATGGCCATAGCTTGCTGTTTGCCGGCACCAACACCATGAGCTTGACGCCGCTGGCGTACAAGAAATTGCCGTTCGGCGCAGAAGATCTCATCCCGCTGACCAGCGTGTCAAAGCAGCCGTTCACGGTCAATGCCAGTCCCTTGGTGCCCACTGGGTCCATGGAGCAGTTCCTCGCTTATGCCCGCTCAAAACCTGAGGGCATCACGGTCGGGACGACCGGGATTGGCACCGCCGCACATTTTCTGGCCGAGTGGATTGGTGAAACCCTGGAGATCAAGATTCGAACCGTGCCCTACAAAGGCGTGGCGCAAGGTGCTCTGGATTTGATGGCGGGACGTCTTGATGTCCAGGTCGATGGCATGTCCAGTGGGGTGACCATGCACACCTCGGGCAAAACCCGCTTGCTGGCGGGCATGGGGCGAGAGCGCTCGATGCTACCCAGTGGCGTGCTGAATTTCTCGGACATGGGATACCCGAATCTGGTCGCTTACGCAGAGTTTGGCATCATGGCGCCCAAGGGGCCGTCCGAGACGACGCTGAAGAAAATCTTTGAGACCATTTCCCAGGCCACAAAGCATCCTGATTTCATCGCCAAGCTTGCCAGCAGTGGCGAGATCGCTGCCGCCTCCGCATCTCCCGCCGATTACGTCTCCCGAATTAAAAGCGAAAAGGCGCGCTGGATGCCGATTGTGCGGCGTCTGAATATCGAGCTCGATTGAGGCGCTCAAGTTCGGTATTGAATCCTCGAAGACATAGTCCAGTTACGAGGGTTTTAGAGGGTCCGAACCGAGGCCGAAGCCCGGTGCATAAATAATCCTGTCCCGATATGTATTTGCGTGTCGGACTCCGCCGGAGTCGTAGCGCCGGAGAAGCTCTGGGTTCAGGACTTCTATGCGGCGTTGTTCTAGGGCTTGTAGTCTTGGCGGAGTCTGGACTTCAGCACTTTACCCACGGTTGAGAGGGGCAGTCGGTCCCGTATTTCCATTGTTTTTGGGCACTTGAAACCCGCCAGCTCAGCGCGGCAGTGATGGCGCAACTCGTCCAAGGTTAGGCTGACGCCCGGTCGCAGCACCACCACGGCATGAACGCTTTCAACCCACAGAGGGTTGGGTACGCCGACCACAGCGCAGGCAGATACCGCCGGGTGGGTGCTGATGACGTTTTCAACTTCAATGGAATGAACGTTCTCCCCGCCCGAGATGATCATGTCTTTGAGTCGGTCCACGATGTACAGATAGCCTTCTTCATCGAGGTAGCCACCATCACCGGTATGGAGCCATCCGTCGCGTAGTGTGGCGGCGGTTTCAGCCGGCTGATTCCAGTAACCGAGCATCACGCCGGGGCTGCGAATGAGCACTTCCCCCACGACTGCCTTCGCAACTTCAGCCCCCTGGCTGTCCACAATTTTCAGCTCGGTTCCCCATCCCGCCTGGCCCACCGTTTTGACACGTCCGCTCAGTCTGGCCGCTGCGCTGTAATTTTCGGGCTTGCTCACGGTGGCCACGCCGCCACTTTCGGTCATGCCATAGGTGGTGGAAAAGGCGACCTTTGGAAATGCCTGCAGCACCCGTTCCAGCAACTCAGCCGAGATCGGTGACGTGCCGTGCGTGATGCGCCGCACCGAGTCCTTTTTGCAGTCCTTGAAGGCGGGATGCGCCAGCAGCATCTCGATCATGCTGGGCACGAGGACCAGGTCGTTGACCCCATCTTCTGTGATGGCGCGAATGACCTCGCCGGCCTCAAATGCGGCCAGAATGAGCTGTCCTTCTCCGATGATCACCTGGTAGAGCATGCGTGTCAGGCCGGCGGCATGAAACAGCGGTGCCACCAGGAGGGCGACGCTGTTTTCTGCGGCCGGCAATTCAGCCATGCGCGCCATAAGCGGCGCCCAAAGATTCAGGTGCGACAGCATGGCCGCTTTGGGGGTTCCGGTGGTCCCGCCGGTGTAGAGCAGCGTGGAAATTGACATCGGATCGGCGCGCACATCGTCCACTGCCTGCACATTCGCCAGGTGACTCTCCAGCGGACGGTAGACCGGATGGGTCTGAGAGCCAGGCGTCGCTAACACCGTCGGGCGATGACCGGTGGGGATATCCATCTGTGCGATCAAATCGAGAAACTCAGGGTCTGCCAGTACGATCCTGGGCCCGCTGTCGATCAGGGCGTGACTAATTTCCCGACTGCTCCAGCGACAGTTCAGAGGTGTGGCAATCGCCCCCAACCACCAGATCGCCAGCAGCGCTTCAACGTAGAAAGAGGAATTCCATGCCAGCAAAGCCACGCGGTCTCCAGGCCGAACGCCGAGGCTTTGGAAGGCGCCCGCGAGTCGGGCTACACGTGCATGGAGTTGGCCGTACGTGATGCGCACCTTGCCGTGGACCACGGCCATCCTGTCCGGATGCTGCTGCATCGCCCGGTGCAGACCCTGAGTCAGGTACATAAAGAGACCTGCTTATTCGACGCGGATATTTGACTGCGTTGCAATTTTTCTCCACACCTGCTCGTCAGCTCTCATCAGTGCTTCGAAGGCCTCGGGCGTATCGCTTCGCGGCGTCAGCCCTGCATCAATGTATTTTTGGTTGATCTCGGGTCGGGCAAGAATTGTCCGGACATCTTGGGCGATCTTGTTCACGATGGCCTTGGGAGTTTGAGCGGGCGCGAACAGGCCGGCAAAGCCGCTGGGCTCGAACATCTGAAATCCCAACTCGGTCATGGTCGGAACGTTGGGCGCTAATCGAGAACGGGCCAAGCCGGTGACTGCCAACACCCTGACCTTGTCTGATCCGATGTGCGTGCGTGTTCCTGAAACATCCATGAAGCCCGCGGCCAGTTGCCCGCCCATGATGGCGGTGATCAAGGGAACCCCTCCGCTGAAGGCAATATGGGGCGCCTCGATGCCCCCCTGGCTTCGCAGCAATTCAACGTGAAAGTGCGAACCGGTGCCATTGCCGTAAGAGCCGATGCCAAAGTCCTTGGAACTCTTTCGGGCCAATTCCACAAACTCCTGCGTGGTCCGTATGGGTAGGGTGCTTGAGGCCACCAGAAAGTCATCTGTTGAAACCAGGCGGGTGATGGGCGCAAAGTCCCGAAAGGTGTCGTATGGAAGTTTGGGCGTGATGGCGGGCGCTTGCACCATGACGGTGTTCCCAATGACGAGGGTGTAGCCGTCGGCCGGTTGCTTGGCCACGTACGAAAGGGCGATAGCCGCGCCCGCACCAGGCTTGTAGTCAATCACGATAGGCTGCCCCCACAATTCCGACAAGGGGACGGTCAGCGTGCGGAGAATAAAGTCCGCGCCGCCGCCCGCCGGGTAGGGGCTGATGATTTTGACCGGCTTGTTAGGAAAGGTCCGGTCGGCTGTGCTGCTGGTTTGAGCCATGACTGGTGTGGAAAGCAAGAGCGTGCTGATGGCGGCCGCAAGGAATCCTGATCGTTTCATGTTGTCTCCTGTCTGCAGTTAGTGGTTGATTGAAATATCAATGCGACATATCAGATATGATATTGATGCAAGTTCGGTGTGGCAAGAAAATAGGGCGCGCAGACGATTCATGTCCGCTCGGGCGTTCAGCTAGAAGCGCTGATAACGCCGCGAGCCTGCAGTTGTTCAAGTTCGGACTCACCCAGTGCAAGCCAGTCGGCCAGAACCTCCCGGGTATGTTCACCCAGCGCCGGCGC
>CAIMVC010000313.1 GCA_903844825.1 uncultured Burkholderiales bacterium
CCAGCGCCTGCGCGACCGCGTGGCGGGTGAGTTGCCGCAGGTGCGTTTGGGCGTGGCGCCGCGGGCCAGCGACGGTGAGCTGGCGCTGGCGCATACACCGGCCTACATTCAGGCCGTGGCCGAGGGCACGCTGGATGCGGCGCTGATGCGCGAGATCGGATTTCCCTGGAGCACAGAGATGGTCGAGCGTTCACGGCGGTCGGTGGGCGCCACGGTGGCGGCGGCGCGTGCTGCCCTGGGGCTGCAGGGCCGTGCCGAAGGCGTGGCCGCCAACATGGCGGGCGGCACCCACCACGCTTCGGCAGGCAAGGGTGGGGGTTTTTGTGTGTTCAACGATGCGGCCGTCGCGGCCCGCCAGATGCAGATGGAATGGGCACGTCGCCAGCACACGCCGCTTCGGGTGGCGGTCATCGACCTGGATGTGCACCAGGGCAACGGGACGGCCAGCATTTTCAGAAGCGATCCGGGTGTTTTTACGCTGTCGCTGCATGGGCAGAAATATTTCCCCTTTCGCAAGGAGGCGAGCGACCTCGACGTGGACCTGCCGGACGGTTGCACCGATGCGCCCTACCTGCAGGCGCTGGAGCACGCGCTCGACGAGCTGGAACGGCGCTTCGAGCCTGGCCTGGTGATCTACCTGGCGGGCGCCGACCCGTTCGAAGGGGACCGGCTGGGACGGCTCAAGCTCAGCTATGACGGCCTGGAGGCCAGGGACCGACGCGTGTTTGACTGGGCCTGGCAGCGCCGTATTCCGCTGGCCTTCGCCATGGCCGGCGGTTACGGCACCAACATCGACGAGACGGTACAGGTGCAGATGAACACCTACCGCGTGGCACTCGAGTACTGGAACCGCTGGAAGATGGCCCCCACGGTCGCTCACTGCGAGCCTGCGGCATCTTCCTGCCCCTTGCCCTGAAAAGGGGCCGCTGCGCCTGCGGGCTGGCGAAGCCAGACCCGCGGTACCCGGCTCGACGGAAGAATGCCGCTGGCCTGCTGGCAAAATAGCTCTCCATGACGTCCCCGACACGCCCCCAGGCCGAACCCCGCAGCGCTTACAAGGTCTTCCGTCCGATCGACACACGCTGGTCCGACAACGATGTGTACGGCCATGTCAACAACGTCGTGTATTACAGCTGGTTCGACACCGCGGTCAACGGCTACCTGATCGAGCGCGGTGCCCTGGACATCCATGCCGGCGCGCTGATCGGTCTGGTGGTGCAGACCCATTGCGACTATTTTTCGTCACTGGCTTTCCCGCAGCCTGTGCTGGCCGGTATCCGGGTTGCCTCGGTCGGCTCGTCCAGCGTGCGCTACGAGGTGGGCCTGTTCGCCGATGAACCCGGTGATGAGGCCAAGCCCTGCGCGGCGCGCGGGCATTTTGTCCACGTCTATGTGGACCGCAGCACGCGTAGGCCGGTGCCTTTGCCTGCTCAATTCTTGAGCGTATTAGAAAGCCTGAAGTGAACACTCAAACCATCAACCCGGTCGATGAGGCGATCAACAGCCGGATGTCGAAACGGGCCTATTTGCCCAAGCCGGTGCCTCGCGAGACACTGATGCATTTGCTGAATCTGGCCAGCCGGGCGCCGTCGGGCACCAACACCCATCCCTGGCGGGTCTATGTGCTTCAGGGGGCCAGTCGGGAGGCCCTGGTGCAAAAGGTCTGCACCGTTCACGACGCGATCCGCGACAACCCGCAACTCAAGGCTGAGTACAAGGAAGCGTACGACTACTATCCCGAGAACTGGGTTGCGCCCTACCTGGATCGCCGCCGGGAAAATGGCTGGGGTCTGTATGGCCTGCTGGGGATTGCCAAGGGCGAAAAAGAAAAAATGCATGCCCAGCATCAGCGCAATTTCAAATTTTTCGACGCGCCCGTGGGCCTGATGTTCACGGTCGACAGGGTGCTCGGCCGCGGCAGCTTGCTGGACTACGGCATGTTTCTCGAAAACCTGATGATTGCTGCCCGGGGCCACGGCCTGCACACCTGCCCGCAGGCGGCCTGGAACGACTTTGGAAAGATCATCTTGCCGCATATCGGCGCCGGACCCGGTGAAATGCTGGTGTGCGGCATGGCGCTGGGTTATGCGGACGAGACAGATCCGGTCAACCGCTTCCATACGCCCCGTGTGCCGGCCGAAGAGTTTTCGACCTGGCTGGATTGAGCCTTGATCGTGCGAACGGCCGGCGAGCATGGCGTCCAGTTGCGGGTAAAGTCGGTGTTCGCCTGAAAACGGGTTTGGCGTGCTAGGTGCGCCCGCATCAGCCTGGACTTGATGAGTGGGGCGGCGCAATGCTCCTGATTCCTTGACGTCGATTTTTTTATTTTTAAGCCCCTGCTTGCCTTGAACCCTCGTCCGGGCAAGTTTTTTTTGAAAGCTAAAACCATGAATATCACCACCACGGCCTCGGGCCTGCAATATGAAGACACCGTTCTGGGCACTGGCGCCCTCGCCAAGGCGGGTAACGATGTCAAAGTGCACTACACCGGCTGGCTCTACAACGACGGCGTTCAGGGCGCCAAGTTTGACTCCAGCAAGGACCGCGGTCAGCCCTTCGAATTTTCCTTGGGCGCCGGTCAGGTCATCCGAGGCTGGGACGAAGGCGTGCAGGGCATGTCGGTGGGCGGCACCCGTCGCCTGATCATTCCGGCAGAACTGGGCTACGGCGCACGCGGTGCGGGTGGCGTGATCCCGCCAAACGCGACGCTGCTGTTTGAAGTCGATTTTCTGGGCTGATCTGCCTTCTTGCGGCGCATTCAATCCGAGCGAACTGAATCCGATTGCACTGAACCTGACCCCATGATCATCTCCAGCCTGCTCGATACCGACCTGTACAAGTTCACCATGATGCAGGTGGTCTTGCATCAGTTCCCGGGTGCGCAGGTTCAATACCGGTTTCAGTGCCGCAACGCCGGCAGCCCCAACGTCAGCCCGCTGGCCCCGTTTGTCAACGAAATCCGCGAGGAAATTCGCTCACTTTGCAGCCTGAAATTTCAGGATGCCGAGTTGACCTACCTGCGCTCAATGCGCTTCATCAAGAGTGATTTTGTTGATTTTCTGGGCTTGTTTCGTCTCAATGAAAAGTACGTCACCGTCAAGGCCTTGCCCTCCGGGGACATTGATGTGTCGATTGAGGGCCCCTGGCTGCACACCATCTTGTTTGAAATTCCGGTACTGGCGATCATCAATGAGGTGTACTTTCGCAACACTCAGAAATTGCCTGACTTCATGGAAGGGCGGCGGCGGCTGGATATTAAGATCGAGCAGCTCCAGGCTGAAGGATTAAGGGCGCTGAAAATCGCGGACTACGGCACCCGCAGGCGCTTTAGCCGGGCCTGGCATGAGGAGGTGCTACGCACGCTCACCGCCCGTCTGGGCGCTGGTCGCGAGGGGCAGTTTGCCGGTACCAGCAATGTCCTTTTTGCCATGAAACTCGGCCTGACGCCGCTTGGCACCATGGCCCACGAGTACCTGCAGGCCTGCCAGGCCCTGGGTCCGCGCCTGCGAGACAGCCAGGTGTTTGGCTTTGAGTCGTGGGCCCGCGAATACCGCGGCGATCTGGGGATTGCCCTGAGTGACGTCTACGGGATTGAAGCGTTCTTGCGTGACTTCGACATGTATTTTTGCAAGCTCTTTGACGGCGCACGCCACGACAGTGGCGATCCGTTTGCCTGGGGTGAGCGGCTGATTGCGCACTACGAGGCCAACCGGGTGGATCCGCGCACCAAGACCTTGATCTTCAGCGACGGCCTGACGGTTCCTAAAACCATTGAACTCTACCGGCAATTTCAGGGGCGTTGTCAGCTGGCCTTTGGAATTGGCACCAACCTGACCAACGACTTGGGCTATGAGCCGCTGCAGATTGTGGTCAAGATGACGCAGTGCAACGGGCAGCCGGTCGCCAAGTTGTCCGACACCCCCTCGAAGAACATGTGCGAGGACGAAAAATACCTGGCTTATTTGCGCCAGGTTTTTGACATCAGGGCGAGTTCCTGAAAACTCAGAAGATGCGGCAGTCGACGACCCGAGCCTGAGGCTGAAGCGTTCGGGGCGATGGCGTAAAAAAAAAAAAGAAGACGAATGGAGACTTCCTTGACCACCTTATCTCGCACGGCCCTGCTGGCCTTGATCTTCCTGCGCCCCGAACTGGCGCTGGCTGCCGACTTTGATGGGGGCCAGTTGTCCGCTCTCTGGGCCCTGCCTTTTGCGGGAATATTGCTGTCAATTGCCGTGATGCCACTGCTCTTGCCGGCCATCTGGCATCACCACTACGGCAAGATATCGGTGGCCTGGTCGCTGGCCTTCCTGGTGCCTTTCGCACTGTTTTTTGGGCTTGGCGCTGCGACAACAGGCCTGCTGCACGCCTTGTTGGCCGAGTACATACCGTTCATTGTTTTGTTGGTGGCGCTTTACACGGTCTCGGGTGGCATTCACATTCGCGGCAATTTGCACGGCAGCCCGGTCGTCAATGTGCTGATATTGCTCGTTGGCGCGCTACTGGCCAGTGTCATGGGGACGACCGGGGCCTCCATGCTGATGCTGCGCCCGCTGATTCGCGCCAATGACAACCGCCAGCACAAGGCGCATGTGATCGTGTTCTTCATCTTTATCGTCTCTAACGCCGGAGGCTCGCTCACGCCCTTGGGGGATCCACCGCTATTTTTAGGGTTTCTGCAGGGGGTCGACTTTTTCTGGACGCTGCGTCATATTTTTCCGCAAACGCTGTTTCTGGTCGGCAGCCTGCTGCTCATTTGCTACCTCGTCGACAGTTGGTATTACCGTCGGGAAGGCGTGTTGCCGGTGGATCCGACTCCAGATACGGCCCGCTTCGGCTTCGATGGTGCCGCCAACTTTGGGTTGCTGGCTGCTGTTGTAGCTCTGGTGCTGCTCAGTGGCTTTTGGAAGTCGCCGGTCACATTTAATATTTTGGGTACCGATGTGGGACTGCCGGGTCTGGTGCGCGACCTGGGTCTGGTGCTGGTGACCTGGCTGTCCCTGCGCATCACCTCGGCACAGGTGCACCTGGACAACCAGTTTTCATGGGGACCGATGGTGGAGGTGGCCAAGCTGTTCGCGGCCATTTTTCTGACCATCATTCCCGTGATCGCCATGCTCAAGGCCGGCGTCAATGGTCCCTTTGGTGCCGTTGTGTCCGCCGTGACCCGACCCGACGGCCAGCCTGATCCGATGATGTATTTTTGGGCGACCGGCATCCTGAGCTCGTTTCTGGACAACGCGCCAACTTACCTGGTGTTCTTCAACACGGCCGGGGGCGATCCGGCCGTGCTGATGACGCAACTCGCCCCCACGCTGGCAGCTATTTCGGCTGGGGCCGTGTTCATGGGGGCCAACTCGTACATCGGCAATGCGCCCAACCTCATGGTCAAGGCCATTGCTGAAGACCGCGGCATCCGGATGCCCAGCTTTTTTGGCTACATGGCGTGGTCAGCTCTGGTGCTGCTGCCGCTGTTCGTCATCATCAGCCTGATCTGGTTCCGATAATTTCAATCTCCCTCACATCATTTGAAAGACACAGCAACATGAGCAGCGACATGAGCCGACCCAAGATATTGATTTCCAGAGCTGTCTTTCCCGAGGTCATTGCCCGGGTCGAGCAGTTTGCCGATGTGCAGACCAACCAGGACGACGTACTCTGGACCAAACCCGAATTGATTGCCAGGCTGCAGGGTATGAATGGCGTGTTGACAACGGGCGGGGAGCGCATTGACGCCGAACTGCTGGCAGCCTGTCCGGACCTGAAAATTTGCGCCAACATGGCCGTGGGTTACAACAACTTCGACGTTCCCGCCATGACCGCCGCCGGCGTCAAGGCGACCAATGCCCCCGATGTGCTGACAGAAACAACCGCCGACTTTGGCTTTGCGCTGTTGATGGCCACGGCCCGACGCATGACCGAAAGCGAGCACTACCTGCGCGCCGGTCTGTGGACCAAGTGGAGTTATGACATGTTTGCCGGCTCTGACATCCACGGCTCCACGCTGGGTATCATGGGCATGGGGCGGATCGGGCAGGGCATTGCCCGGCGCGGTGCGCACGGCTTTGGCATGCGGGTGATTTATCACAACCGCTCGCGGCTCGAGCCCGTGCTTGAAGCCCAGTGCAAGGCGCAGTACGTGAGCAAATCCGAGTTGCTCACGACGGCTGACCACGTGATGCTGGTGGTGCCCTACTCGGCGGAGTCGCATCACACCATTGGTGAGGCAGAGCTGGCGCTGATGAAACCCACCGCCACGCTGGTCAATATCGCCCGCGGCGGGATCGTCGACGATGCGGCACTGGCGCGAGCCCTGAAAAACCGGACCATCGCCGCCGCTGGCCTCGATGTGTTTGAAGGCGAGCCCCGTGTGCATCCCGATTTGCTGGGCGTGCCCAACGTGGTGCTGACGCCGCACATCGCCAGCGCCACCATCCCGACGCGGCTGGCCATGGCCAATCTGGCAGCAGACAATCTGCTGGCCTTTCTCAGCGGCAAGCCGGCTTTGACGCCGCTCAATTAAGCCGTGTCCCAAGCGCCAAGGGTCAGGCTTGCACATTTGATTTTTCAGATCTTCCCGGTCTTGGTTTCTTGACAAGTTTTGACATGAATAACCTGGTGGGCTGGCTGGTGCTGGCTCTGGCGCTGCTGGCAGTGCTTTTGCTCGTCGTTTTGATACGGCAAAAGCAGGGGCCCGAGCGCCAGCTGGTCGAACAAAAAATACTCGCCGAGCTGCTTGCGCTGGCTGCGGCCAACGAAAGGCTTGAGCGTGAGTTGCGCAGCGAGGTGCAGTCCAGCGCCCGCGACACGCGTGGCGAGCTGGCGCAGGGCTTGTCGTTGTTTCAGCAGGCCTTGCTGGCACAGTCGGGCGATGTCGCGCGTACCCAGAACGAGCAGATCGATTCATTCAGAGTGCAATTGGCGGCGATGCAACAACAGGTTGCACAGTCGCTGATGCAAGCTCGCGAGGCACAAGACGTGGGACTGAGGCGTTTTGCCGATGGTTTGCAGGAGCAGCAGCGGCAAATGGCTGACGGCAGCGAGCGGCGCTTGTCCGAGCTGCGCGTGACCATTGAGCAACGTCTGGCCGTCCTGCAAGAGGGCAACGAAAAAAAGCTCGACCAGATGCGTGCCACGGTCGACGAAAAGCTGCAGACCACACTGGAGACTCGTCTCGGCGAGCGCTTCAGGCAAGTGTCCGAGCAACTCGAGCGGGTTCACAAGGGGCTGGGCGAAATGCAGACCTTGGCGCAGGGCGTCGGCGACCTCAAGCACTTGCTGACCAACGTCAAGGCCCGCGGGATTTTTGGCGAGGCGCAATTGGCAGCCCTGCTGGAGCAGGTGTTGACGGTGGACCAGTATGCGGCGCAGGTCTCCACCCGCCCTGGCAGTAAGAACACGGTTGACTTCGCGATCCGGCTGCCCGGCGGCGGCGTCTCGGGCGAGCCCTTGTGGTTGCCCATTGACGCCAAGTTTCCGAATGAAGATTACGAGCGCCTGCTTGATGCCCAGCAACGCGCTGATGCCGTAGGCGCCGATGCCGCCGGCAAGGCACTCGAGTTGCGCATCCGCCTCGAAGCCAGGTCGATCAGCGACAAGTACATCGAGCCGCCTCACACCACCGACTTCGCGATCTTGTTTTTGCCAACCGAAGGCCTGTACGCCGAAGTGTTGCGCCGCGCCGGGCTGATGGAATTTTTGCAACGCGAGCATCGCGTGGTACTGGCCGGCCCGACCACCTTGCTGGCCATTCTCAACTCCTTGCAAATGGGTTTTCGGACCCTGGCCTTGCAAAAGCGTTCCAGCGAAGTCTGGCGCGTGCTGGGCGCTGTGAAAACCGAGTTCGGCAAATTCGGCGAGGTGCTGGCCAAGGTCAAGTCCCAGACAGAAACCGTGCTCAACACGCTCAACAGTGCCGAGCAACGCAGCCGTGTCATGGGCAAAGCCCTGCGCCAGGTCGAGGCGCTGCCAGACGTCGACTCGGCTCAATTGCTGGCGATGGACCGGCCCGAGCAGGATGGCGATTGATGCGACCTAGCTGCTGCTTGGCCAGGCCGGACTCCGGCGCTTGTCCTGAGGGGGCTGCGTGAGTGCTGAACTCGCGCGCTTGATCGCGGCGCAGATTTTCTTGCATGCCTGCATGGCGGGTACTCGCATGGCCGCGCCGCTGCTGGCCCTGCGCGACGGCTACAGCGCCGCCGCCGTGGGCGTGCTGCTGTCCTTATTCGCTTTGACCCAGGTCTTCCTGGCCATGCCGGCTGGCCGCTATGTCGACCGGCACGGCCTTAAACGCCCCATGCGCTACAGCGTGATTGCGGCCGTCGTGGGCGCTGCGGTGGCGGTGGCGTTTCCGGTTTTTCCGGCGCTTTGTGTGTCGGCCTTGCTCACTGGCGGGGCCAGCGGCATGGCGGTGATTGCGCTGCAGCGGCACGTGGGGCGTGCCGCTAGCGGCGCGTTTGAATTGCGGCAGGTCTTTAGCTGGTTGGCCATTGGGCCGGCTGTGTCCAATTTTCTGGGGCCGCTGGCGGCAGGCCTGCTGATTGATCACGTCGGATCGACCCCGGGCAGCCTGACTGGCTACCGAGCCGCTTTTTTGCTGCTGGCGCTGTTGCCCTTGTTGAGTTGGTGGCTGGTGCGCTCCACGCAGGAACTCGCGCCGGTGCTGGCGGTCGCTTCTGACGTGCGCTTGCGGGCCTGGGACCTTTTGCGCCAGCCCAGCTTCAGACGGCTTCTTCTGGTGAACTGGTTTTTGTCGTCGTGCTGGGATGTTCACACTTTTGTGGTGCCCGTGCTGGGTTTTGAGCGCGGTTTACCGGCTTCGGTGATCGGCTCCATTCTTGGCGCTTTTGCAGTGGCGGCTGCGGCCATCCGGGTGTTGATGCCGCTGCTGGCCTCCCGCGTGCGTGAGTGGGCTGTCATGGCTGCTGCCATGCTGATTTCTGCAGCGCTTTTCATTGCATACCCTTTCATGCCTTCGGCATTGACGATGGGCATTTGCTCGGTTTTGCTTGGTCTTGCTCTTGGAAGTGTTCAGCCGATGGTCATGAGCATGCTGCACCAGATCACGCCAGAGGCTCGCCATGGGGAGGCGTTGGGTTTGCGGCTGATGGCTATCAATGCCTCTAGCGTGGCGATGCCGATTCTGTTTGGCTCCACCGGCGCGCTGATTGGTATTTCGGGCGTGTTCTGGGGGGTAGGATGCATCGTTGGGCTGGGCTCAAGGACTGCCTGGCGCTTGCGCGACAGCCTGGCGCTCGATAAGCCGCAGCACAGCGAAGAAGGGTCTTCGCGGGGCTGATGGTGCTCGTTGTCAGAGCTCGTAGAAAGTCCTGACCGCTTCCCATGCCTCTTCGGGCGTGTCGACGTAGGTCAACAGCGACAGGTCATCGGCTGAAATCGCGCCTTCTTCAATCAGCACGTCAAAGTTCAGCAGCCGCCGCCAATAGGACGTGCCGAACAAAATGATGGGCACGGGCTTGGCCTTGCGCGTTTGCACCAGGGTGATGACTTCAAACAACTCATCGAGCGTGCCAAACCCCCCCGGAAAGGCCACCAGGGCCTTGGCGCGCATCATGAAGTGCATTTTGCGCATCGCAAAATAGTGGAACTTGAAGTTCAGCGTTGGCGAGACATAGGGATTGGCCTGTTGCTCGTGCGGCAGCGCGATATTCAGCCCGACGTTGGGCATGCCCATTTCATGGGCGCCGCGATTGGCCGCCTCCATGATGCCGGGCCCACCACCGGTACAAATGAACAACTGCTCCTTCGGCGGGCGCGGCTTGCTGTAGGTGGCGACCAGTCGGGCAAAGCGTCGGGCCTCATCGTAATAGCGGGCGTTGCGCACATGCCGTTCGGCGAGCGTGAGTGCCGCTGCATCGCCCGCGGCCTGGGCCACGGCCAAATTTCTGGCAGCCTGCTCGGGCGCCGGAAAGCGGGCGCTGCCAAAGACCACGATGGTGTTCTCAATGCCCAGCGTTTGCTGATCCAGATCGGGCTTGAGCATTTCCAGTTGCATGCGGACACCGCGGGTCTCGCGCCGGAGCAAGAATTCGGGATCGGCAAAAGCCAGTCGGTAAGCATCGCCCTTGAGTTCGTGGCCCTCATTGGCGTGCGATTGCAGTTCGGCCCATGCATCAGCCAGGCGGCTTTCCGTGAGATTTTGGGTGTTTTCCATTTGCCCATTGTGAGGCCTGAGTGTGCGATGCCGGCCCGCAGCCGGGCAATTTGCTTATGCCGAATGGCCAGCCCCAACACATGGCCCTGTCAGGTGGGCCTATCACGTAGTTCTATCACGCAGCCCTATCACGCAGCCCTATCACGCAGCCCTATCGCGCAGCCAGGCCAGCAAGGGCTCGCGGGCGCTGCTCAGGCATTTGTAGTCGAGTACAGCCGGCGTCATGCTCGCCAGCCAGTCGTGCAGGCGTGTCGCCTGCGCTGGTGTTTGCACCGCCTGATCAAGTCTTTTGAGGCGGACGTGAATCGAAAAAACGGCTTGTCGCAAGGTCGGCTGGCTGGCGCTGCCAGTCAGCAGGGCAGGGCCTTGAACCGGGAAAAATTGTTGCCTTTCGACCCGCACGAAGCAATGACTGGCCAGATCGCTGCTGCTGAGCTCTGCTGGCCATGGCTGTCGCACATGGCGCCGGGGGTGTTGGTCGTAGCGCGCCGACGGGCCCAAGGACCAGACCCAGCGCTCCCAGCAGGCGCCGCCCGTGATCAGCGCCGCCATGGGCACCAAGGCCGCCAGCAGTGCGGCGTTGTCGGCAACCGGCGCATGCAGGGCGGCCAGACTCAGCCCCAGTTTGTCCTCGGGGGCCCAGTGGGATGGGCTGCAGACACACATCCAGGGCAGTGTGCCGGTGCGTGCGTCAAAGACAGCAAAGTCTTCTTCAAGCGTCAGCTCGAGAGGGCTGTTTTCGTTGAACGCAGAGGCTGGCAAATGGGCGGCGCCAGCGATGGCCCGAAGTGCGGGTTCGCAGTCAAAGTCTGGCAGGCTGTGCCGCGATTGGGCTGCATTGAATACAGCGGCTTTTTCCAGGTACAGCGGGCTGCCGGCTTGCAGTGGCGTGAGCTGCACCTGCGCTACCCTGCGCAAGCCCGGTTGCATGCGAAAAGGAAGCGGTAGTTCGCTCAAGTCGATCATCTTGCGAGCATCCTGCGCAGGCGGAAAATCGGCATCTGACTTGCGAAAAAGGCTCCCTTGCAGGAGCCTTTTCTTAGTTGAATTACCAAGCGTCTTGACGGGGCGTCAGACCCGCTTGCGGTACTCGCCGGTGCGGGTGTCGATTTCCACCAGATCGCCCTGCGCCACAAAAATAGGCACGCCGATTTCAAAGCCGGTGGCAATTTTGGCAGGCTTGAGCACCTTGCCGGAGGTGTCACCCTTGACGGCCGGCTCGGTCCAGGTGATTTCGCGCTGCACGTTGGTTGGCAGTTCCACCGAAATGGCCTTGCCGTCATAGAACACGACTTCGAGTTCCATGCCGTCTTGCAGGTAGTTCAGCGAGTCGCCCATGTTTTCGGCTTCGACTTCGTACTGGTTGTACTCGGTGTCCATGCAGATGTACATCGGGTCGGCAAAGTAGGAGTAGGTGCAGTCCTTCTTGTCGAGGATGACCTGGTCCATCTTGTCGTCGGCCTTGAAGAC
>CAIMVC010000314.1 GCA_903844825.1 uncultured Burkholderiales bacterium
CCTCACTAGCCTTACCAGTCCTGTCTGACCGCCATTACGGCGTCGCGCCCGGCGGCGGCTCGGCCGGCCAGCCAAGCGGTGAGCGTGCCGGCGAGCACCACGGCGCCGGCGAGCGCCAGCAAGCGGGTCCAGGGCACCCGCAGGTCCATGGTCCAGTGAAAACTTTGTGGGTTGACCACATGCACCAGCACCACCGCCACAGCCAGGCCCAGCGCCAGGCCGGCGATGGCGCCCATCACGGTCCAGGCCGCGCCTTCGCCGGCGACCACCGTGAGGATTTGCCGGCGCGTCAAGCCCAGGTGTGCGAGCAGGCCAAATTCCTTGCGCCTGGCCAGCACCTGCGCACTGAAGTTGGCCGCGATGCCAAACAACCCGATGCCGATGGCCACCGCCTGTAGCCAGTAGGTCACGGCAAAGCTGCGGTCAAAAATACGCAGCGAGATCGCCCGTATCTGCGCCGCCGAGGCCACTTCAATCTGCCCGGTCGCGGCGCCCGTGGGCGATTCGGCCAGGCGGCGGATGGCTTGCTGCACGGGGGCGTCCAGTGCAGGGTCCTGCAGCCAGACCGCCAAGTCGTTGATGCGCCGGTCACCCGTGATCCGGCTGAAGTCGGTCTGGTCAATCACCACCGCCCCGAACTGACGCGCATAGTCGCGCCAGACCCCGGCCACAAAGTAGCGGGGCAGTGCCAGCCCGCTCTGGGCCGGTTTGAGCGCGTGCTGCAGCGGTGCAAATTCAGCACCCGGGCGCGCGCCATACAAGTCGACCATGGGCTCGCTCACGTAAATCCCCACCAGGCCCGGCGGCACCGCCAGCGCCGGGCCGACCAGCGGCAGGGTGCGCGCCGGGTCGCCCAGGCGCCGGGCGATCAGCGCGACCGCCGGTCGGTTGGCGTCAAGCAGCAACTGCGTGACCCGCAGCGTGTCGACCCGACTCACACCGTCGATCTGGCCGATCTGCCCGACCAGCGCCGGGTCAAAGTACACGGTGTCGGCAGCGGCCGCAGACCCTGCGCTGCGCACATACAGGTCGGCCGGCAGCACGCTGCCCAGCCAGTCGGTCACCGACTCGCGAAAGCTCGCCACCATCACCGTCAGCGCCACGGCCAGGCTCAGCGACGCCACCACGCCGCTGACCGCCACGCTCGCGCTTTCCCGCACACGGCCGGCCCGCTCAACAGCCAGCATCGGCAACAGGCGGCGTGCCGTCAGGCGGTGCATGGGGCCGTAGAGCAGGGCGATCAGGCCGGGCAGGGCGGTGATGCCGCCCACCAGCAGCAGCGCCACGCTCACATAAGCGGCCAGCGCCACACCGGCGATGGGCGGCAACAACGACAAGCCGGCGCTGGCCAGCAGCAAAACCAGGCTCAGCCAGTGGCCGTGCCGACCAGACTGTGCGGAACCCAGACCCTTGAGACCTTGCGCCGGCGGTAAGCGTTGCGCCGCCCGCGCCGGCCACCAGCCGCCGACCAGCGCGGCCAGCACGCCGAGCGCGGCGTAAACCGCTGCCGCGCCAGCGCTCCATTGCAGTGTGGGTTGAACGCCGGCGAAGTAGCCGCCACCCAGATCGCCGCCCAGCCAGCGCAGGGCCAGCGCGGCCAGTGCTGTGCCCAGCGCCACGCCCGCTGCGCTGCCCAGCAGGCCCAGCACCAGCGACTCACACAGCACCAGTTGCAGGCGCTCGCGGCCGGTCAGCCCCAGCACTGCCAGCAAAGCCAGTTGCTGCGAGCGCTTGGCCACGCTCAGCGAGAGCACCGAAAACACCAAAAATGCGCCGGTGAACAAGGCCACCAGCGCCAGCACCGTGAGGTTGACGCGGTAGGCCCGTGACAGCTGGCTGATGCGCTCAGCGCTGTCTCCGGGCTCTGAGAAGCTGATGTTCACTGGCCAGTCCGGCGCGGCCTGCATGGCGCGTATGAAGTCGGCCCGGCTGCTGCCCGGCTGCAACTTGATGTCGATGCGCGAGAGCTGGCCGTCCCGCTCAAAGAGGTCTTGCGCTGCGCCTACGTCCATCACCGCCAGCGGCCCCCCACTGGCGGCCACGCTGCCGGCGATACGCACCGGCCGCAGGGCCTGCCCGCTTTGCAGCGTCAGCGACTGGCCGCTCAGGCGCTGGCGGGCCGCCGCGTTGAGGAAAACCGCCCCAGGCTCAAAAAAAGCCCAGCGGTCGTTGCTGTCGGCGGGCTGAGGCATCAGCGCAGGCGCCACCGTGGCGACGACCAGCGCATCAATACCCACCACCTGCAGCGCCACGCGCTCACCCTGCGCGCTCAGCGCGTAGGTGCCCATTTCCAGAATGGGGCTGGCCGCTGCGACCTGTGGCGCATTGGCCACCCGTTCAAAGACGGCTTGGTCAAAACTGCCTTGCGGCGCACGAAGTTCCAGGTCGGGCTGGCCGTTGACGGCGCGCACCGCCTGCGAAAACTCGCTCAGCGCCGAGGCGTTGATGAGTTGCACCGAAAAAGCCAGCGCCACCCCCAGCATCACCGCGACCACCGCGGCCGCATTGCGCCAGGGGTGATGCCGCAGTTCCTGCCAGGAAAACGTCGTCAGCAGTCGCCACAGGCTCATGACGACTCAAACAATGCCGTCGGCCGTCAGGTGCAAGACCCGGTCGGCGCGGGCGGCGGCGGCTTCGGAGTGGGTCACCAGCACCAGCGACGCGCCGTGGCTTCGGGTCTGCGCGGTCAGTGCGTCCATCACCTTGGCGGCGGTGGCAGTGTCGAGGTTGCCGGTAGGCTCGTCGGCCAGCAGCACGCTGGGTCGGTGCACCAGGGCGCGGGCAATCGCCACCCGCTGCAACTGTCCGCCCGAGAGCTGCTGCGGCAGCCGTGCGCCCAAGCCTTGCAGGCCCACGGCTTCAAGCATGGCCTCGACGCGGGCCGGCTCGGGCGCGCCCAGCAGCATCAGCGGCAGCGCCACGTTTTGCGCCACATCCAGATGCGGCAAGACATGAAAGGCCTGAAACACAAAACCCACATGGCGCCGGCGCAGCAGGGCGCGCTGGTCGTCACTCAGGCGGTCAAGTAACTGACCGCGCAGGCGCACCGAGCCCTGGTCCCAGTGGTCCAGCCCGGCCATGCAGTTCAGCAGGGTCGACTTGCCCACGCCCGACTCGCCCACAATGGCCACGAATTCGCCGGGTGCCACGCTCAGGCAGACGTTTTTAAAAACGGGCACCGCGCCGTAGTGCTTGCCCAGGCCGCTGAGCTCGAGGCTAGGTGCCAAATCGCTCATGGCTTAACCCAAGCTCGCACCTGTCGCAGCACCTGATCGAGCGCGTCGGGCTGGTCGCAGGCAATCACCTGGCGCTGCGGCATGGAACGCAGCCAGGTCAGCTGGCGTTTGGCCAGCTGGCGCGTGGCCGCGATGCCTTTGTCACGCATCAATGCCAGTGCCGGTGCCGGTGCCGTCGCCAGCAGCTGCGCTGGCGCGGCGTCCAGCATCTCCCAGACTTGCCGGTAGCCCACGCAGCGCATAGAAGGCAAGTCGGCATGCAGATCGCCACGCGCCCTGAGGGCCTTGACTTCGTCGACCAGGCCGGCGGCCAGCATCTGGTCAAAGCGCTGCGCGATGCGCTGGTGCAGCCAGGCGCGCTCGCTCGGCTCCAGGCAAATCAGTCGCGGCGCCGGCGCCTCTGGCTTGCGCTCGGCACCGCCAGCCAGGCGCTTTTGAAAAAAAGACAGCGGCTGGCCAGAGGCCCGAAACACCTCCAGCGCACGGGCAATGCGCTGCGAGTCTTGCGGCTCCAGCCGGGCGGCGGTGAGCGGGTCGACCTGGCTGAGTTCTTGGTGCAGGGCCGGCCAGCCCTTTTCGGCGGCTTGCGCGGCAATCTCGGCACGCAGCGCCGGATCGGCCGCCGGCATGTCGTCCAGGCCGTCGAACAAAGCCTTGAAATACAGCATGGTGCCGCCCACCAGCAGCGGCAGCTTGCCGCGAGCGGCAATCTCGTGCATCAGGCGCTCGGCGTCGCGGGTGAATTCGGCGGCGCTGTAGGCCTGCAGCGGGTCGCGAATATCAATCAAGTGGTGCGGTGCGGCCGCCAGTTCCTCAGCACTGGGCTTGGCCGTGCCAATGGTCATGCCCCGGTAGACCAGCGCCGAGTCAACGCTGATGATCTCGACCGCATGCTCGCCCGCAATGGCCAGCGCGGCAGCGGTTTTGCCCGAGGCGGTGGGGCCTGCCAGGGCGATGAACTGCGGCCGGGGCGGGGGCGTGCTCACGCGGGTGACGCCTTGCTGCGGCTGAGCCTGCCCAGGCGCGGCACCAACGCCCAGCCTACCAGCGCAATCACAAGGCTCCAGAACAAAATGCCGGCAATCAGGGGCCGGCTGCTGCCGTCCATGTGGGCGCTGAGCCAGCCGCCCATGCCAAAGGCCGTGACCATCATCAAAAAACCGTTGAGCGCCGACGCGGCGCCCGCCGACTCGGGAAAAGGCCCGACGGTGCCGCTTTGTCCGCAGGGTTGAATAACGCCGTGCGCCAGCAAAAACAAGTAGATCGGCAGCATGATGGCCCAGACCGTCTCCACCCCCAGCCAGGCCAGGCCGGCCATCAACACACCGCCGCTCAGGCTCAAGCCGGCCGCCACCGCCACCGTCCCGTTCAGGCCCAAACGCCGGAGCAACTGGCGACACAAAAACGTGCCGCACATGTACGAGAAAGCGGTCGACGCCATCATCAGCCCGTAAGCCGTCAGGCTCAGGCCGCGCAGCTTGATGAGCACAAAGGCAGAGGCCGCCAGAAACGTAAAAAGTCCCGCATAAGACGCCGCCGCCAGCACCGAAAACGTCAGGAAAGACGGGTGCTTCACTATATGCAGCCAGGTGTTGACCAGGGTGCGCGCCTGCAGTGCATCCAGCCGGGGCTGGGGCAGCGTCTCTTTAAAGTAAAACGCCACCAGCACCAAAGCGCAGGCCCCAAAAACCGCCAGCGCCGCCAAGGCCCCGCGCCAACCAGCCAAGTCGGTCAGCAAGCCACCGATGGGCCCGCTCACGCAAGCCAAAACCGCCAGGCCGCTCATGCCGGTAGACAGCACCCGCGCGCCTTCAGCCGGCTCAAACAGGTCGCGTACCACGGCCCGCGCCGTCATCACCGCCGCCCCCATGGCAACGCCCAGCAGCACGCGCCAAAAAATCAGCCAGTTCAAGGTCGGCGCCAGCACACAAGCCACCGCCGCCACCAAATAAACCACCAGGCCGATCAACAAAATAGGCCGTCGGCCAAAGCGGTCAGACAGCGGCCCCCAGACCAGCTGCGAGCAGCCAAACGACAGCAGCAAAGCGCTCAGCGTGAACTGCACCTGCGCCATCGGCGCACCAAAACCATCGCTCAGGGCGGGCAGGGCGGGCAAGTAGAGGTCGGTACTGACGGGCTGCACGCCCAGCAGTAAGGCCAGCATCACCACCACAATGGCCGGCGTCATGCGCTGCCGGGTGGCGGACGCCGTGCCAGGGGCGGCAGGCAAGGGGCGGGTGCGGGTGGGCGCGGGGGGATCAACAGACATCCATCTGAGGTTAGCAGAAAGCGCCGGGGCGGCGACCTTGCCGTTCGCCCTGGACGGGATGCGGGCTCCGAACCCGTTCGCCCTGAGGTATCGAGGGGTTGCCCGCGAGTTCAGCGAGCCTGCCACTGGCCGTTCCGCAAGGGCCTGCGGGTGCTGCCGCGCAGACCGGCACCGTTCCCGCCAGCCCGCAGGCGTCTTCTCGCGCCAGCCCGCTGGCGTCTTCTACACTGCGGCCATGAACTCAAGCGCATCACCCTCAGCCCGGACCCCTGCAGCCAGCGCCACCGATCTAGCCGCTAATCCTGCCACCCATGCGCCATCGGTCACCGCCTGGGCGCTGGGCCTGGCCGGCTTGCTCCCCTTTGTGGCCGGCGCCGCGCTGCCCTGGGTCATGCAACCCGGCTGGCGCATGCTGGCCGCCTCGGCCCTGCTCACCTACGCGGCCCTGATCGTCAGCTTTCTAGGCGGCATCCACTGGGGCCTGACCATGCGCGACGGCCAGCCCCACAAATTACTCTTAATGTGGGGCGTGGTGCCCAGCATCCTCGGCTGGTTCGCCGTCTTGCTCGACAGCCCCTGGGGCCTGCTCTTGATGGTCATCAGCCTGCTCGCCTGCTACCTGGTCGACCGCATGGTCTACCGCCACCTCGGCCTGAGCAACTGGCTAGGCCTGCGCAGCCTGCTCACCGCCGTGGCCGTTATTTGCTGCTTGATTGGCGGCGCAGCGTTTTTGGTGCTCTGAAAACGGTTTTTGCCTGCGGCAGCGGCGCAGGATTGCCAGCCCGACTGCGCCTGAATTGCCATCAAAATACAAACTGAATTTGATATTCTGGCGCAAGCCCGCGAATTTCGATTGCTTACTCAAGGACGCTGGTGGCGTATGTGCTTTAACGCATGAGCTCAGCATCGGCTGACTTGTGCAGAGTTTCTATAGTGTGCTTGGTATTAACTAAAGCCCCCGCAGAGTTTGAAGAGTTGGACCTCGCAGACACATCAATGAGCCTGAAAAGTTCTAACGAAACTCAAAATATCTTTCACTTCAGTCGAGAAATCGACACTAAGCTTGACCAAGTCTGCTGCAGCCAAGACTAAAAGAACCTGAGACTCTTCCAGCGAAGCAACAACAGAAGCATCCGGGTCCAAATCCGCATGTTTCATGCTGTTGTATGCGGAAGAAATAAGCACATGCACATCTTTGAAATTACTACCTTTAGTAATGCCAACTTGCTCCAAGGTGCTCGCCAGCCCACGAGAGCGACATAAATCACGAAGTATCTGTTGCGCAGCTCCGGCCAAAATGATTGATGCAACCCAATCCTGCGCTTGATAACACTCTTTGGCCTTGACTAGTGCCGCAATTGCAACTTCTGTTTTTGAGAAACTGTTCATTCTGTCATCCGAAGCTAAAAAATCGGTGAGATATAAAAAAAGTCATGAAAAATCTATTCATTACCAAAAACAATCCGAAATAGACTAGGGATCATGTTCAAAACTCCACCCCAATCACCTCGATTGAGGCACGCAAATTGCTCGCTTTAACGGCATGAAACAAACAGACCTCGGACTCGATCTCAGCACCCGGCGCACGCGC
>CAIMVC010000315.1 GCA_903844825.1 uncultured Burkholderiales bacterium
AAGCGCCCTGTCCGTGGCTCCAATACGCCGACTATGAAATGGATCCTATATGGCGATCACAAAATGGATCCATTACGCCGGTCACAGACTGGATCCTATATGCCGATCATGGAATGGATCCTATACGCCGGTCGGTGACAGGCGTCAACGCAGGCGTTGTTTAACGCCAGGATCTGCAGCAATTTGGCCTCTGCGCTGGTCAGGGAGATGGTCGTCGTTTGTTGAAAGCGGATGCTCAACAGCGTGGTGTCCAAGATCCACTGAGTTTGTTTCATCTGGGGCGCCAGGCGGGCCAATAAATTTCGAAGGGCGGCGACCAGTTCCGCAGGGCGGGCGGGCTTGGTCATGTACACGTCGGCGCCGCTTTGGTAGCCGTTTTGTTTGTCGATGCTTTGCACTCTGGCGGTGAGCATGACGATGCCCACCCCGGGCGAAGTGATGCGCATGCGTTTGGAGATGCTGATGCCGTCCTCCTCGGCCATGTTCAGGTCAAGAATCAGCACATCCGCCCGGCGTTCCAGCAGCGCCTGGTTCAGCGCCGCGCCGCCGTCGACGCCGCGCACATCAAAGCCCTCGTCCCTGAGGTAATTTTCGAGTTCCTCGCGCAATCTTTCATTGTCCTCCACCAGGATCAATGACGCGGTCGACTGTGTTCCAGGCATCAGCTCAGCTCCAGCGAAAAATCAAAATGAACGCGCGCATCGTCGGTGTTGCAGCGTAGCTGCGAGCCCAGCTTGATGGCGATCGAACTGGCCAGCCATAGGCCCAGGCCAGCGCCCACCACCTTTTTGGCGCCCTCAGCCCGGTAGTACCGGGTGAAGACCTTGAGCGGATCAGGCTTGCCGGCAGCCCCCACTGTGTTGGAGACTCGGAAATTCAGGGCACGTTTGCCGCTCACCCCATCAGGTCGCACATCGAGCTGCACGGGGCTGTCAGGGGGCGAATATTTCAGGGCGTTGGTGATCAGGTTGATCAAGATGATGCGGGCGTAAGGGTAGTCCGTGAAAACCATGGCCTCGGCAGTGCCCGACAGGGTGACGCGTTCATGGCCTTGGATCTGAACGATTTCCGATAGCAAGGTTTTCAAGTGCACTGCTGCCTTTGCGGGCGGCACATCACTTTGCTCCAACTGGTCAGCTTGAACGCAGCGTTCGATGATGAAATTCAGGTCGTCGACCGAGCGGTTGATGTTCTTCAAACGCGTGATGTCGGAGTGCTGGGGGTCCATGCCACGGCCCAAAGAAGTCGCTGCGATTTCAATGGTGTAAAGGGGGGTCTTGAGTTCATGCATCAGCATCGCCATGAACTGCGACTGGTTGTCCAGCCGCTGGACCTGCGCCTTGGCCAGCTCATCTGACACGGCCTTGTCGATCTCCACTTCAACCAGCTTGCGGTCTTTGGCTTGATCTCTGAGCCAGACAAAACCAATCAGACCCGCCGGGAAAAATATGCCGCGCAAGGCCGCGCTTTCGAGTAAAAAATCGTTGGCGCTCGTCAAACCTGTGATTTGCAGCATGGCCCGCATGCCACTCAAGACAAACAAGCCGACGACCGATCCGATCACCACCTGCGCCAGGGGGCTCATACTTTTTTGGCGTAGAAATTTGAAAAGCAAGAACAGCAGCGTCACCATGCAGACCAGCGTCGCCGAACTCCCCACGTAGCTGGAGACCTGCAAGACCAGTTGACGGTCAGCCAAAAAGAACAAGACGATCAACAGCGAAAACCCCGCCAGTCCATATTGCACCCAGCGCTGCGCGCGCGGCATGTCGAACCAGCGCAGGACGGCCTGCATCAACAAACCAAACGTCAGGAAATTGACCACACCTAACAATTGCGCGGCCTCTTTTCCCTGAGCCCAGGCCCAGGGGACAAATTGCCCCAGAAAATTAAAGAGCGTCAGGTAATGCAGCAGGCACGCACCCAGGTGAAGCAAAAATAGCAGCCGGAAATGGTCGTAGCGCAGCAGCAACATGGTCAGTATGACGAGCGTGAGCAGGGCATAGACCGTCAGGACGGCGCCCAACTTCAGCTGGTTTCTGAACGCCTGCTCGACAGCATCTTCGGCGGTCATGATTTGTGCCCTGAACAGCAGCGCGCCGGTTGATTCAACCCGCAAGTAAATCGTCTGCAAGCCGGGCGGCAGATGGAGCATGGTTTGGGCCTGCGCGCTTCGGCTGTCCAGGCGCATGCCAGCGGCATCAGGCTGTAAATCACCCACCGGCAAAAACACGGTCACGCGGTCCAGGAGTGTGGGGCTGATCATCAGCGCCACAGACGCCTGGCCCGGGGGGACGTCGGCTCTGAGGCGAAACCAGAAGGCAGAGCGGCTAAAGCCGGCGTAAGTGACTCTGTTGGCGGGAGAGAACTCAAGACCATTGATCTGGGGCCAAGTCAGTTGCGCCGTTTCATCTTCAAAAAGCGCGCGCTCAACCACCAGGTCCTTGGCCAATGCTGCCCCGACCGAAACCCCGAAGATCAAGGCCAGCAAGCAGATTTTCAGCAGGTTGCGCATGGGCTCGATCATAGACAAGAGGCTCTGCAAGCTTTCGCAAGCAATGCACGCTGATGCGCCCCTGCGATCCCAGTCAAAGCCGGCGCGACGCCCCCGGGGCTTGCCGCACAGGCAAGGAAGCGGGCGTCTAGCCTGCGGCCACTTGCGGGCGCATCAGCGTCTGGCCTTTGGCCGGCAGTCCCAGCGAGATGGCCGCAGCCACCAGCAGCAGGGCGGCGGCGCTGCCGAAAGCGAGCCAGTGGGTCCCGAAGGTCTCGTAGCCCCACCCCCCCAGCCACGAACTCAGGGTGGCGCCAATCTGGTGGCCGAGGTAGGCAAAGCCGTACAAAACACCCACCAGACGCACGCCGTAGACATCGGCCAGGATGGCCGACGACAGCGCGATGCTGCCGGCCCAGACCAGGCCCCCGATGGCTGCTGCGCCATAAAGTTCCCAGTGCGTGCCCACCAGCATCAAGGCCACGAAGCCCAGGCCGCGTATGAAGTAAATGGTGGCCAGAATCTTCTTGCGCGGCAGCACGTCGGAGACACGGCCGAGCACCAGCGTGCCAACAATGGCGACCAGCCCAATCAGGCCGATGCCCAGTGAGCTCGTTGTTGCATCAAAGCCGTGGTCCATCAGCATCGGCACGCCATGGGTGCCCAGCAGGTTCATGCTGTAACCGCAGGCAAACAGGCCCAGGCTGACTTTCCAGAAGGGCCCGGTGCGCATGGCGGCGCGCAAGCTCAAGGTGTCCGGCGCGCGCGTCGTGCCGGCCTGCAGCGCGGTGATCTGGCCTGCCAGCAGGTCGGTGTGCGCCGGTGGGTTGTCGCGAATCACCAGCACAGCCGCTGCCACGGTCAACACGGCAAACACCGCGGCAAATCCCAGCAAAGCCGCTTGCCAGCCGGCTGCGGCGATGGTGTAGGTCAGCAGCGGTGTCAGCACGGCGATGCCGGCCATGGAGCCGGTGGACAAAAAGAAAAGCGCCATGCCGCGCTGGCGGGTAAACCACAGGCTGAGCACCGGGGTCAGCGCCACCGGGCTGGTAAAGGCCAGGCCGAAAGACAGCAACACCCCAAAGGCAATGAAAAAGCTCCACGCATCCCGCGCATGGACCGTCCAGACCGACGCGCCCACCACAATCGCCGTTCCCAGCAGCAGCACAAAACGGGTGCCGTACTTGCCCACCAGGTAGCCGGCTAAAGGCATGCCCAGTCCGTAGCAAAACATGCCAACGGCCACCATGCTCGAGAGCAGGCTGCGGCTAAAACCGAGGTCTTGCACCATGGGCAGAAAGAAGGGACCGATGCCCATGCGCATGCCAACCGTCAGCAAAGTCACCAGCGTGGCCGCCGCGACGATGTTCCATCCAAAGTACCAGTTGAATAGACGTTTTTCAGGCACTTAGAAGCCCAGAAGCGGGTGGAAATGTAATCATTTTTGGCATGCTTGATTGAACTTTGAACCGGGCGATCGACACTTGCGCCACTTGCAATGGCATCGTCCCGTCTGACTGCTTGCCCGGCTTTTGATCAGTTGCTGCCGGCTGCAGCTGGGCTGGTTGCAGCCAACTATAGCGTTGTGGCAGGCAACTCCACCACTGTCGCGCCAGACGTCTGTCTTTGCGTTGCAAATGCCAACGCTCGCCACGCTGGAAAAACCGCGTTGATGAATTGCATCCCGTGCTTGAAATGTGATTAAATGTTACTTACATTTTCAGTTGCAATTTTGATTACAAATTGCATTTGCCCGAACAGTTTCCTGGAGCCCCCCATGAGCAATCCCTATGTGATTCGTGCCACTGTCGCCAATGGCGTTGTGAGCCTGACCTTCAGTGAAGATGTCGTTTCGGTCGCGACGGGGGGGATGGATGGCTTGAGTGTGTTCCTCAACCCCAGTCTGGATTCTTCGTCGGGATGGACCCCTTTGTCACTCACGGCGGCCTCGTTTGTCCTGCTCAGCGACAAGCGGACCGTGACCATCACCAGCCCGGTGGCTGTCAGCGCGAGCGATACGCTCCTGGTTCGCTACAACCCCTCGGGCAGCGGTTTGCTCAAAGCCGTGAGTGACGGCAGCAGCGCGCAGCGCGGGGAAGTCTGGATTGCCGGAACCGGTAACGACACGCTTGATATGTCTGACTACGGCAATTGGTTGCCTGTGAGTGCGTTTGGTCGCTCGGGGGATGATCTGCTGATTGGCAGCGGTGGTGCTGACCGGCTCAACGATGGGGCGGGCGCTGACACCTTGCAGGGGGGACTAGGCGCCGATCAGATCGAATTGGTCGAAGATGACACGGCGGCGCTGCCGCTTAGCCGCGACATCGTGGTCATGCTCGCTGGTGACAGCACCGGCTCTTTCACCATCGGGCAGAGCAGCTCGACCGATGTGATTCAAGGCTTTGACGTGCGGTCCTCCGACGCGGCCAACCACGACGTGCTGGACTTGCCGCATGTGCTGATCGCCGCTGACGGCGTTAACCTGATTGGCAACCGCAGTGCCCAGAGCCTGATTGACCATCACAGCGTGGCAGGCGGTATGTTTAGCTTTTTCGACAAGGCCGGCAAACCCATCCTGGCGAACCAGACCAACGCCACCCAGGTGGCGTCTTACCTGCAGTCGATGAAGGGCACAGGCGCCTTCTTGTTTGACAGCGACGCCAACGGTTTGGCCGATTCAACCGCGGTGTTCCAGACCCTCAACGCTGAAGTCAAGCCCACGGCAGTCATGCTCAAAGGGGTGCTGGCCGCTGGTGTTTCGACGGCGGCCGGGGCCAATATCGTGCAGATTCAGGACCAGCAGCCGCTGGATCCGCTGGCGATTCATCTGGACAGCAGCAGCAGCGGCGGCACGGTCTTGTCGGTGAACTTTGCAGAGCCGGTTTTTGCCAGCAGTTCGGTGGCTTTGACGCTGATGAAAAACGGTACCGTGCCGCTGTCGATCTCGCTCTTTCAGGGCAGCGGGACAACCCAATTGCGGGCAGTGTCCTCAACCGTTCTGAGTGCTTCCGACTACGTCACGGTGAGCTACAAGCCCCTACAGGCCGACGGCTCGGACGCTATTCGGGACGCCAGCGGTAACCGCCTGCCTGCACTGCCAGTGTCGATTGCCTTCGGCACCGAGCTGGCCAACACCATCGCTCTGACCTCGGGCGTTCAAGCGGTTGAGGCTGGCGGTGGCAACGACAGCGTCACAGGCAGCGCGGCCAGCGAATGGATCAGCGGCGGCTCTGGCGACGATACGCTGGGGGGTGCCAGTGGCAACGACGACATAGAGGGCGGAGCGGGTAATGACGCGATCGAAGGCGGCGCCGGGGCGGACCGTCTTTCTGGCGGTGCCGGCGAAGATCGTTTTCGTTACTTCGACCCGGCTCACCTCAGCGGTGACCGCCTTTTCGGCGCAGACAGCGCCACCGATGTGGTGTCAGTGCGTGACCGCTTGCAGCTGTTCGGTCCGAGCTCAGGCGCTAGTGTCTTGGTTTACAACCTGAGTGATGCCTCGGATCTTCGTGAGCTGGACCGCGTTGACCTGGTTGACCGGTCTACGACGGGGCCTGGGGAACTGGTCGGTGTCATTTTGACGCCCGAGATGGTCTCTACGGCCGACTACGACCGCAACGGCATCTTGGGTGATGTGGGGGTCGTAGGCTACAAGGCGGCCGACTCTTCCGCTACAACGCAGTCCTTCATGGTCGATGGCAGCGCCTTGCGGGTAGGCCAGTCGCTGGTCGTGCAGGGGCAGGATGGCTCGGGCTCCAGCCCGGCTTTCGGCGGCATGCAAGGCAACGACCTGCTGGTAGGAGGTGCCGGCTGGGACAACCTCAACGCCGGTGCGGGCAACGATACGCTCGATGGCGGTGCAGGTAACAACCTGCTCGTCGGCGGCAGCGGCACTGACCGGGTGGTGCTGGCTGGCGCGCGCGCCGAATGGACCTTTGTCGCAGACCTGGCAGACAGCGTGGCTGGCGGCGTCTGGGCCGAGCATTGGCAGGGCCTTCCGGTGGTCGCGCCAAGCGGCTCCGCCGGCACAGGCAGCGGCTCTGGATCCGCGACGGGTAGCGCTGGAAGTGCCGGTACAGCTGGTACCGCCAGCGTCGCCGGCACCAGCAGCACCGCCGGCGCCTCCGGCCCGACCACGCCGACGGTCAATGTCACATCAGCCGTGCTGCTCAGCCGCGACTACCTGACCGGGATTGAAAAAGTCCAGTTCGGCGGCTTGGGCTCGGGTGATGTCTACGACCTCTCGACCCTGGTGGGCAGCCCGCAGGCCACACCCGTCATCTACACCGTCGGCGGCGTCGCTGACGGCACCTCCGGCGCTGACATTCTGCGTGGGACTCTCAACAACGACACCCTGCGCGGCCAGGGCGGAAACGACCTGCTGGTCGGCAGCGATAGCAACGACTGGCTCGAAGGTGGCCTGGGCGACGATACGCTCGACGGTGGCGCCGGGCGGGATGTCGTTTTTTATGAGAACTCGGCCACGGCCGTCACCCTCGACCTGCAAAACGGTTACACCCTTGGCGCGCTGGGCAATGACGTGCTGATCTCGATTGAAGCGGCGCACGGCTCGGCCTACAACGACACGATTCGCATGCGCAACCCCGACTACGGCAGCACCAGTGGCGGCTACGTTTTTGGACGCGCTGGCAACGACTCCATCACCGGCGGCAGTGGCGACGACAACATCACCCCCGGCAGCGGCAAGGACACTGTCGACGGTGCCGCCGGCTACGACTGGGTCAGCTACAAAGACGATGGCTACAACTATTACGGTGACGGCTCCAAAACCTCCAGCGGCGTGGTCGTCAACCTGGCCGAAGGTTGGGCCATCGACAACTGGGGCGACCGCGACACCCTGATCAGCATCGCCAGCGTCGAGGGCTCGGCCTATGCTGATTTGCTCATTGGCGGCGCTGCGGCCAATGGCGTCAACACCAAGGGCCCCTACGACGGCTTTGAATCTTTCCGTGGCAACGGTGGCGACGACACCATTGACGGCGGCGCCGGTTTCGACCGTGTCGATTACTTCAACAGCCCGGTCGCCGTGACGGTCAGCCTGGGCGGATCTTTTGATGGCCGAGCCAGCGACGGTCTGGGCGGGCGTGACGTGCTGCGCAATATCGAGGAGGCCCGGGGTTCAGCCTATGACGACACGCTGACCGGCAGTGACAACGCCTCTTTCGAATCGTTCTACGGCGACAAGGGCAACGACCTGATCGACGGCCGGGGGGGCTGGGACCGGGCCAACTACCAGTATTCAGCCGCAGGAGTGGTGGTCAATTTGTCTTTGGAAGTCGCCAGCAACGACGGCGTTCTGGTGTCTGCCAGCGGTGCGCCGGCCGCCTATGGGCGGGATTCCCTGTTCAACATCGAAGAAGTGCAGGGCTCCGAGTTTGCCGACAGCCTGACCGGCGACGCGTTGCCCAACACCTTGGTGGGGCGCGGCGGTCACGACTCGCTGTTCGGCGGCGACGGCGCCGACAAGCTCTACGGCGGCTCCGGCAATGACACCCTTGACGGCGGCGTGCAGGCGATCCGGCTTGATACGGCCAACGCCAACAACGACTACGACTGGGCCAGCTACGACACCGAAACGTCGCCCGTACTCGTCAGCTTGGGGGCAGACGGCACGGCTGGCAGTGCCCAAGGCCTGAGCATCGGTATCGACACGCTGGTCAACATTGAACGCGTGCACGGCACGAAATTCGCCGACATGATCAGCGGCAGCAACCGGGCTGTCAATGAAGTCATGCGGGGCAATGGCGGTGACGACACCCTCAGCGGTGGCGCCGCTAGCGGCACAGACCTGGGCTTTAACCTGGTCGATTACTGGGCGGCACCAGGCTCTGTCACGGTCGACCTGGCGCAGGGCCGTGCCTGGGGTGCCGATGGCAATGACGTGCTGTCGGGCTTTCAAGGCGTTATCGGCAGCGCCTACGACGACCAACTGATCGGCGACGCGCGCGACAACTACTTTGAAGGCTTCGGCGGCAACGACACCCTTGACGGGGGTGCGGGCAACGACCGGGCCAGCTACTCGGGCGAAGTCGCCAGCGTTCGAATTGATTTGTCAGCCGGTACAGCGACCACCAGCCTGGGTGTGGACACGCTGATCTCCATCGAAAATCTGCGCGGCTCCGAGTTCGGCGATGACCTACGCGGCGACGCCGGCAACAACGACTTTCAGGCGCGGGCCGGCGACGACACGGTGTTTGCTGGCGCTGGCAACGACACGGTGCACGGCGGCAAGGGCAACGACGTGCTCGACGGCGGCGCGGGTGAGGACACGGCGCGCTTTACCGGCTCGCGTGCCGACTACCTGATCAGCTATAGCAGCGCCACGCAAAGCTACACGGTGACCGACAACACCGAACTGCGTGACGGCGTCGACACCCTGACCGGTTTCGAAAAAATGATGTTTGGCGAAGTGGCCTACACCGTCAACGCGGCAGGTGGCGTGGTGCCTGCGGGCACTGAATTTCACCAGGTCGATCCGGCTGGCACCTACCTGGCCGCCAGCACCGACACGGCGGCCAAAGCTGCGACTACGCTGACACTCAGTGAGCTAAACCTGGTCGTCGGCGACGTCATCGCGCTGAGCCGCTCGGGGGCCTACCAGGCCAGCAGCACGGGCAGCGATGCTGCGTCCAGCATGGTGGCGGTGTTCCTTGATGCGCAAGGCGCTCGGATCGTGCCCACGGTCTACGCGCCGACGACGACCGACAGGCAAAGCAGTGGCATCGCGACCAATGTGGACCAGGACTTCGAAGTTGCCTCGGGTGTCACCCGCATCACGGTGCCCACGGGTGCGGTGTCCATGGCCTTTTCGGTGCGCGACACCTTCTACGGTGACAACACCGACCCCAACAGCGACTTTGGCGTGATCCTGCGCAAGTGGAGCAGCAGCGCGGTGGTCGACGGGCTTGACAACCTCTTTGGTACCAGCGGTGACGACAGCTTGTTGGGCGGCCTGGGCGCCGACACCCTGGTCGGCGGGGCCGGCAATGACACGCTCGACGGTGGCGTGCTGGTCGACCACATTCGCAATTCGGACGCCACCACGCTGAGCTACGCCACATCCGGTGCGGGCATCGTGCTGAATCTGGCTGGCATCAGTGGTGACGGCAGCGTCGGTCAGGGCAGCGTGGCCGATGGCCTGGGCGGCACGGACACGGTGCGTAACGTGCAGTTTTTCCAGGGCTCGGCTTTCAACGACAGCATGACCGGCAGTGCCGCCGGTTTGCTCGAGACCTTTGAAGGCGGCGCTGGCGACGACTCGATCGACGGCGGTGCGCTTACCGGCAGCTACAGCGCGTCTGACAACAACCGGGTGTCCTACCAGTCGGCACCTTTGGCTGTGACGGTCAACCTGGGCAGCGGCACGGCCACCGGTGGCGCGGGCAACGACGTGCTGCGCAACATCAACATGGTGCGTGGCTCCGACTATGGCGACACGCTCACCGGCAGCAACAGCAGCACGCTGACCGAGAGTTTTGAAGGCCGCAAGGGCAACGACAGCATCGACGGCATGGGTGGCAAGGACATTGCCCGTTACGACGCAGCCCCGGCTGCGGTGGACGTGAACCTGCAAACCGGCATCGCCAGTGACGGCTATGGCAGCACCGACACCTTGCTCAATATCGAGGCGGTGTTTGGCTCTGCCTACAACGACAAGCTCACGGGTGGTAACCCGGTCAATGGCTCTGGCGTCACGGACGGATTCGAGTTCTTCCAGGGCAACGCCGGCAACGACAGCATCGACGGCGGCGCAGGCTGGGACCGTGCCGACTACAGCCTGAGCTATGAAGGCGTGAAGGTCCAACTCGGCGGCAATAGTGCGGGCACGGCCCAGGACGGCATGGGCGGCACTGACACCTTGATCGGTATTGAGGCGGTGCGGGGCTCCGCGTTCAATGACACCCTTCTGGCCAGCGGCCGCAAAACCTACGTCACTGACGGTTATTTCGAGTCATTTGAAGGCCTCGAAGGCGACGACACGATTGACGGCAGTGCCGGCGCCGTGACCCGGGTTGAGTTCACCAGCAGCCCCAAGGGCGTGAGCGTTGACTTGTCCACCGGCTCGGCCTCTGACGGCTTTGGT
>CAIMVC010000316.1 GCA_903844825.1 uncultured Burkholderiales bacterium
AGGTGCGCTCCCGCATCAAGCTCGATACAGGCGATGCCGTGGGAGCACTGCCCGATGCTGAGCAAGCGCTCTCGATGCTTCGCGCACCCAGGGCAGGCCAACGTTTGCTGGCGATCAACTCGCGCAATGTTCTGGCCAATGTGCATGCCCGGTTGGGCGACTACCCCAATGCAATTGCCGCCTATGAAGCCGCAATTGGAGAGTTGGCCGACATGGGAAGGGCGCGAACCAGTTTGGCTGGCGCTATGCATAACAACTTTGGCGTCATCTTGATCAATTCCGGCCAGTTGGCGCGCGCGTCTGAGGTGCTCTTGAAAAGTCGCTCTTTGTCAGCCGACGTACTCGGTCCGGGCGGTGTCAATCCATTTTCGGACACAAATCTCGCGGGGGTATGGCTGGAGCTGGGACGAATCGATGAAGCGATAGAGTTGCTCGAAGGTGCATTGGCCTTTGCAAAGCGACAAGGCAACCAGCGATTCATAGCATTCATTTCAAGCAAGGCGGCAATCGCCTGGTGTGTTGCGGGGAATATTGCACGCTGTGAAGAGCGCCTTCAGCAGGGGTACGAGGCACTGACGAAAATTCTGCCCCCTGGACATTCAACTTTTGGAACCTTGGGTCTGACGGCAGCGCGACTGGCGCTGCTCAAAGGTGATCAGGAAACTGCCCGCCAGCAATTGCAAAAAGCGGTGTCCATCTACGACGCTGCCACCGAACGCAATCCGATGAGGATTGTCGCTCTGAGTACCCTGGCTGGGCTGGAGCAGCGCGTGGGCAACGCATCACGGGCCTCTGAAATGAGCCTCAGCGCGGTGGCGAGCGCTCGGAAATATGTAGCGGGCTTGAGCGCATCAGACTGGCTCGGAAGCGCGCTGCTGGCGCGCGCCAAATTGCTGGACGCGCAGAAAGACCCGAATGGTGCGCGCGAGGCCGCTCTTGAGGCGAAGGCTCAGCTCGAAACCAGTTTGGGCCCTCAAGCCCCGGCCACCCGTGAAGTCCTGGCACTGTTGGCTCGCCTCTGAAGCAATTTGGCATCGATCCAGCTTTCTCGAATTTGAAAAATTCATGGCGATCTGGCGGGAATTCCGATTGCTTTGCGATTAACCAGGTGGAGCGACTGAACTCTCAGCCGCCCTTCCCAGGGAGCCTCGCATGCAAATCGGCACAAAAACCAGCCCGCCAACCGGAACAACTATGTCTGCAAACCTTGCTCAACCGCAAGTTGAAGGCAGCAAGCCACACCGCCCCCAAGCCAGCCTGATGCACGGCAGCGCGGCCAGCAGCGCCGCCAGCGCCACCAGCACCGCCCAGTTTGTGCAGAACCCGATGGTGAATCTGGTGCGCATGACCATGAAGGGCATTGACCGGGTCTCCCCGGCGCTGGCCGCCCGAATCACCTACGCCCTGATTTCGTCACCGCCCCGCTACCGTGCCAACGCGGCCGAAGTGGTGCTCAGGGCATCCGCTCAAAAGTGGCGGCTTCCGTTTAAGGATGGCTGGTTGCAGTGTTATCGCTGGGGCGAAGGTCCGGTGTGCCTGTTCGTGCATTGCTGGGGCGGGCGGGGCACGCAGGCGCAAACGATGATCCGCCACCTGACTCTGGCTGGCATGAGCGTCGTCAGCTTTGACCACCCGGCCCATGGTGCGTCGTCGGGGAAAAGCGCCGAGATGGTACGCATGTCAGCCGCGGTGGCTGCAGTCATTCGGGATACGGGGCCGGTTGAAACTCTCATTGGACATTCTTTGGGGGTTGCGGCGGCTGCCATCGCCCTGCGCGACCATGAACTCGACGTGCAAAGGCTGGTGTCTATCAGTTCACTCACCCACTGCTTGTGGTTTACCGAGGTCATCGGTGACTATCTCGGCATCTCTGCCACCACCGTGGCACGGGCGCGGCTGCTGGTTGACAGGAGCTACGCACAACCCGTGGGGTGGGAGCAACTCTCCGTGGTGGACATGCTGGCGAGTTTGGCCATGCCAATCCTTTTGATTCACGACTGCGACGACCGCGAAATTCCGTTCGAGCACGGCATGAAGATCAGCCAGGCCATTCCGCAGGCGCAGTTCTTGGCGACCACGGGTCTGGGGCACCGGCGTGTACTCAAAGACCAGAGCGTCATTGACCTGGTCGCCCAGTTTGCCGACCAGGGAAGGGTTGCAGCATGAAGGCCATCGCCACCCTCATCGTGCGTCGCCGCTTCTGGCTGATTCTTGCCATCGGCCTGCTCACCGTCTTCTTTGCGAGCCAGGTCAGGTATTTGAAGATCGTCATTGACCCGTCGGCCATGCTGCCCAAGTTGCATCCCAACGTGATAGGGACCACGCTGGCAGAAACCCTGTTTGGCTCGAAATACGTGGTGGTAGTGGGCGTCAGTGCTGCGGGCGGCGGCACGGTGTTGCGCGCCGAGACCTTGCAGGTGGTGTCCGACTTGACACGGGACCTGGCCAAGGTGCCGGGCGTCAAGGCGCACACGCTGCTGAGCGTCACCGCCGAGCGGGCCAGGGCCATATCGGGTAC
>CAIMVC010000317.1 GCA_903844825.1 uncultured Burkholderiales bacterium
CCGGGCGGGCTGACGGCGGTGACCACGGCCGACGGTCGCTTTACCGCCATGATGCCGCATCCAGAGCGTGTCTTTCGCAACGTGCAGATGAGCTGGACATCGGGCGACGTCAATGCCTACAGCCCCTGGCTGCAACTCTGGCGTAACGCGCGCCGCTGGGTGGCCTGATGGCCACTTGTCTTGATGGGCTGGTTGGGCTGGTTGGGCTGGTTGGGCTGGTTGGGCCGCTTGACCGGTGGGCGTGGCAGCCGGTGGTTGTCTCGGCCTTTGCCCTGGCTCTTGAGTGAAAGGCTGGGCTGTGACTGCCTTGATCCTGTTCCTGAGCCTGTGGCTGGCCTGGACACCGGACAAGCCCGCCCCGGTTCTGCTCAAGCAGTACGCCCAGGCCGGCTCGCAGGTGCTGCAGATCGGCGCGCAACCCGTGTTTGTGCAGGACGCCGGGCCGCGAGATGCGCCGGCCGTGGTGTTGCTGCACGGTTTTGGCGCCAGCCTGCAAACCTGGGATGGCTGGGCGCAGGCCCTGGGTTCGGGCTACCGGGTCGTGCGCATGGATCTGCCGGGCTTTGGGCTCAGCGGTCCGGCCGTTGACGGCGACTACGCTGACGCGGCCGACGTGCGCCGGGTACTCGCCGTGCTCGACCATTTGGGGCTGCAGAGCAGCGTGCTGGTCGGTCACTCGATGGGCGGGCGCATCGCCTGGAACCTGGCCGCCAGCCATCCCGAGCGCGTCAGCCGGCTGGTGCTACTGGCCCCGGATGGTTTCCCCGATCCCCGTGCGGTCTCAGAACATACCTTCGAAGACTCGCGCCTGTTGGGCCTGATTCGCTACACCCTGCCGCAGTGGGTCCTGAAAATGGGTCTTGAACCCGCTTACGGCGACCCGCAGCGCCTGAGCGCGGCCACGCTCGCTCGCTACCACGACATGCTGCTGGCGCCCGGCGTGCGCGCTGCGGTGCTTGAGCGCATGCGCCAGGCACGCAACAGCGACCCGGTACCCAGGCTCAAGACGATCAAGGCCCCGACCCTGCTGCTCTGGGGCGATCGCGACGCCATGATCCCGGTGGCCAACGCCCAGGATTACTTGCGCGCCATGCCAAGCGCGCAGTTGCAGGTGCTACCGGGTTTGGGCCATGTGCTGCATGAGGAAGACCCGCTGGTATCAAGCCGCCCCTTGCTGGCGTTTCTGCGGGCTTCGGGTGGTCCTGAAAGTCGTTGAGCTGAGTCGACGTCAGGCCGCGTCCCACCTCAGCCCAGCCCCGGGGCTCTGGAGGAGAGGGCGCCAGCGCTGGGGGCGTCGGCTTCGCTCCTTCCCCTTCCGGGGGAAGGCAGGGATGGGGGCTCGCCTTCAGCCAGCAAGACTTGTCAAACGCCAGGACCGCTGGCAATTTAGCTAACGTCGCCTTGCAAATGCTGGCGCGCACCGCGGGTTTGCTGCTCGACCCGGTTTATACCGGCAAGATCATGACCGGCCTGATCGGCCTGGCCCGCCAGTTTTTTTCAAGCCTGACGAAAACGTCCTGTTGTTGGTTCGGGGTGATGTGCCTGCCTTGGAGCCCGACCCGGCCGCCTGCGCTCAACTGCTCAAGGCCAGCCCCACACCAACAAGCAGGGCGATCCAGACGGTTTCTGCCAGCAGCATGACGACCGGCACCCAGCCCAGGCGCCATAAATCCTGCAAGCGAGTCTTCATGCCTGCCGCCGCAATGGCCATCACCAGCAAGGCGCGGGAGCAGTCGCCGCCCCACTGCGCCACCGCCGCCGGCACCCACTGCGAGGTGGCCATTAACATGAACACCACAAAGGCCAGCAAAAAGCCCGGCACGATGGGCACTTGCTGCTCCGTCACCTCGTGGCTGTCGCCAGGCTCGCTCGGCTCTCCCGCCGCCGAGCGAAACAGCCAGGACAGCACCAGCACCACCGGCATCAGCAACATGACCCGAAACAGTTTGACCACCGTGGCGCTGTCGACCACGGTGCTGTCGCCCGGCGATGACAGCATGACTCCAGCGGCCACGACCTGAGCCACATCGTGGATCGTCGCGCCAATGAAGACCCCGCTGGTGAGGGGGGCTACGTCCAGCCAGCGCAGTGACAGCGGGTAGATCACCATGGCCAGCGTCGACAGCAGGGTCACGCCGACGACGGCCAGCAAGGTAAAGCGCTCGTTCTCGCGCGTCTGGGGCAGCACCGACGACACCGCCAGCGCGGCCGAGGCCCCGCAAATGCCGACGGCAGCGCCTGAAATAATGCCTTCGTGCACGGGCCGGCCGATGCGCTTGGCCAAAAACCATCCCAGGGCGATGGTGCTGACCACGGCCAGCAGCACGCCCAGGCCCGTGGTCCAGCCCAGGGCCACCACCTGGTTGAAGGTGATGCGCAGGCCCAGCAGGGCCACCCCGGCCCGCAGCAAGGTACGTGCTGTGAAGTCAAGGCCCGGCCGCCAGCGGGCCTGCTTTGACAAGAAATTCAGTGACAAGCCCAGCAGCAAGGCATACAAAAGCTGCGGCCCGCCAAAATGCACCGACAGGCCGGTGGCCGCCAGGGCCAGCAGCGCGGCCAGCAGCAGGCCCGGCGCGCGTTGGCGCCAGCGCAGCCAGGGCGGCTTCACTGAAAGCTGCTCACGCAGCAGGCGCGGTTCGGCCCAGGACCACGTCCTCGTAGGCGTGCAGGGACGGCAGGCCGCCGGTGTGCAAGAACAGGACGTTTTCGTCGGGCTTGAAAAAAGACTGGCGGGCCAGGCCGATCAGGCCGGCCATGATCTTGCCGGTGTAGACCGGGTCGAGCAGCAAACCCTCGGTGCGCGCCAGCATTTGCACGGCCTCGACCATGGCCGCATTCGGGATCGAATACTTGGGCTGCCAGTAGCCGCCCACGCTGACCACCGCCTCGCGCGGAATCTGCAAACCCACATCCAGCAGATCGGCGACGGCCTGCGCCTCCTTGTGAACCAGGGGTTCCTGGTCGGCTGGGTCGCGGCTGACCCCGATGCCAACGATGGGAATGCGGATGTGGTTGCCCAAAAAGCCGGCCAGCAAGCCGCCGTGCGTGCCGGAACTGCCCGAGCCGACCACCACGCGGTCGATCTGCACGTCTTGCTCAAAGAACTGCTGCTGCAACTCCTGGGCGCAGGCGACATAGCCCAGGCCACCAACTGCGTTGGAGCCACCGCCTGGAATGATGTAGGCCTTGCCACCGCCAGCGGCCACCTCATCGGCTACTTTTTGCATGGCCTGCAGCATGTTGGCGCCGCCAGGCACCACGGTCACGCTGTTCACGCCCAGCAGCTCAAACATGAAGTTGTTACCGCTGGCGCTGCGGCTGTAGCTACCGGCCACGCGCTCTTCAATGACGAAGTGACACTTTAGGCCCTCCTTGACTGCCGCCGACAGTGTGATGCGGCAGTGGTTGGACTGGGGCGCGCCGCAAGTGATCAAGGTGTCGGCGCCCTGGGCCAGCGCGTCGCCCACCAGAAATTCAAGTTTGCGGGTTTTGTTGCCGCCCGGAAACAGGCCCAGCATGTCGTCGCGCTTGACCCAGATGCGGGGGCCTACGCCACCGGGACAACTGGCCGCCAGCGCCTGGCTAAAGCGCGGCGCCAGTTCCAGCGGCGTGGCAAAAGAGGTGTAGCGGCGGCGGGGGAAACGGGACAGGTCCATAGTCTTTTTCTCTCGGCAGTGGCTCAGTCGACGCTGACCTTGCCGTCCTTGACGATCTTGGCCATGGCCGGAATCTCGGCCTTGAGCCAGTTGGAAAACTGCTCGGGGGTCATGGCGTTGGGCTCGGCGCCCAGGCTGGCCAGGCGCTCCTTGATCTCGGGCAGCGACATGATTCGGGCAATTTCGGCGTTGAGCTTGTCGGCAATCGCCTTGGGGGTGCCGGCGGGGGCCAGCAGGCCTTGCCAGCTGCCGGTCAGAAAGCCGGGCAGGGTCTCACTCACGGTCGCCACGTCGCCTAACTGAGCGTTGCGCTTGGCGCTGGACACCGCCAGCAGCTTGAGTTTGCCGGACTTGACGTGCGGGTAAGTGGCCACCATGCCGTTGAAGGTGACGTCGACTTGTCCGCCAATGAGGTCGGTCATGGCCTGCGCGCCGCCCTTGTAAGGCACATAGCCCCATTCCACCCCGGTTCTTTGCGCAAAGATCACGCCAGCCAGGTGGGGGGCGCTGCCCATGCCGGCGGCGGCTGCAAAGTTGAGCTTGCCGTTTTGCGATTTGGCATGGGCAACCAGCTCGGCCACCGTATTGGCCGGTACCTTGGCGCTGACCACCAGCAAATGGGGCGAGTAGCCGACCATGGCCACTGGCGTGAAGTCGCTCAAGACATTGAAGGGGAGCTTGTAGAGCGATGGGCTGATCGCCAGGTTGCCAACGTCCATCAAAACCAGCGTGTAGCCGTCGGGCGCAGCCTTGGCGACGTTGTCGGCCCCCAGGTTGCCGTTGGAGCCGGGTCGGTTTTCAACGATCACGGCCTGTCCCCAGGCGTCGCTAATTTTCTGGCCGACCAGGCGGGCCAGCACATCGGAGGTGCCGCCGGCCGGGAATGGGACAACGATCTTGATGGGTTTGCTGGGGTAGGCGCCAGCCGGGGCTTGCGCCAGCGCCAGTTGGGAGGCGCTTAGCCCGCATATTTCACCGTATTCCCTTGCATAAGCCAGTGGGTGAAGAATCTTGCATCCGAACGTCTTGCTGTTGATGTTTTGGAGCGATTGCCTTGGTTTTGTCGGTTGGTCGAGCCGACATGGGCGCAGTTACCCCC
>CAIMVC010000318.1 GCA_903844825.1 uncultured Burkholderiales bacterium
AGCTACAGCGGCGGCACCACCGTGAGCGCGGGCACGCTGCTGCTGGGTGCGGGCGGCGTGCTGGCCGATGCGGGCGCTGTGACGGTCAGTAGCACGGGCATCTTGAGCCTGGGCAGCAACGCAGAAACCGTGGGCACGGTCACGCTGCAAGGCACGGGCACGATCAGCAATGGCACTCTGACCAGTGGCACGGGCTTTGCGCTGCAAAGCGGCACCGTCAGCGCCAACGCCGTTCTGGCCGGCAGTGTGCTTGCGACCAAGAGCACCGACGGTACGGTCACGCTCAGCGGCACCAACACCTACACCGGTGGTACCACCGTAACTGCGGGCACCTTGGCGCTGGGGGCAAACGACGTGCTGCCCGACACTGGCACGCTCACGGTCTCGGGCGGCACCTTAAGCCTGGGCGCCTACTCCGACACCGTGCCAGCGCTCTTGCTCACCGGCGGCTCCATCACGGGCACCACCGGGACACTCACCAGCAACAGCGACTTTGACCTGCGCAGCGGCTCGGTCAGCGCTATTTTGGCGGGCACGCTGGGTGTGTCCAAAACCACTTCCGGCACCGTCACCCTCACGGGCGCCAACACCTATAGCGGCAACACCACGGTCGGCCTTGGTGTGTTAAAGCTGGGCAACACGGGCAGCGCGGGAACCGGTGCCGTCACCGTGGGCAGCGCCGCTGACAGTACCGCGACCCTGGACCTCAATGGCGCTGCAGTCAGCAACGCCATCACCTTGTATGGCTACGGCGCCGACGGTGCCAGTGGAACTTTGGGTGCCCTGAGCAACAGCAGCGCCACCAGCGTAACCCTGAGCAATGCGCCAACACTGGCATCTGACTTCACGGTCGGGGGCGCAGGCAACTTGGTGTTGGCCTATGACCTGGGCACGGCCTATGTGTTGACCAAGGTGGGCGTTGGCACGGTGACGCTGTCGGGCACCAACACCTATTCGGGTGCGACAGCGGTATCTGCGGGGGTGCTCAAGGCCGGCAGTTCGAGCGCCTTTGGTAACAGCAGTGTCACCGTGGGAACTGGCAATAGCAGCGCAGCCACCCTGGACCTCAACGGTCAAACCATTGCCAACGCGCTCACCTTGTACGGCACCGGAACCGCGACCACGGTCGGCGCACTCACCAACAGCAGCGTGAGCACGGCCACGCAAAGCGGGTCGGTCACCTTGGGTGGAACCAGTGCCAATCTGGCGTACATCGGCGGCTACACCACCTTGCTCAGCGGCGTCGTGTCAGGCAGCGCGGGCTTGGCGGTAACCGCCAACACCTTGGTATTGGCCAACGACAACACCTACACCGGCGGAACCCAAAACGTCGGCTATCTGCAAATCGGCAACGGCGGCACCACGGGCTCGGTGATGGGCAACATCACGCAAGTATCGGGCGGCCAAAAGATGACATTCAATCGCTCGGACAACTACACGTTTGCCGGGAACTTGCTCAGCGGCGTGGCGGTGCGCCAGTCGGGCAGCGGCACCCTGACCCTCACGGGTACCAACACCGGCATCGGCGAAATCACAATCGACGCCGGCACCACGGTGCAGATCGGCGGCAGCGGCTATCTGGGCACGGGTGGCGTCTACAACGGGTACAACATCGTGATCGGTAGCGGGGCTACGTTTGAATATTCTTCTTCTGCGGCGCAAACCATAGGCTCTGGCGCCTCCATATCCGGTGCCGGGCGCGTGGTCAAGGACACCCAGACCAGCACGCTGACCCTGTCGCAAGCCAATTCCTATACCGGTGGCACCACGGTTAGCGCGGGCACCCTGAAGCTGGGCTCCAGCACGGCATTGGGCACGGCCGCTGCAGTGGTGGGAAGCGACAGCAGCAGCACCGTGTCTTTAGACCTCAATGGCCAAACCACCAGCAACGCCCTTACCTTGTATGGATACGGCAGCGGCGGCGCGAGTGGCTCTGTCGGCGTGCTCACCAATAGCAGTGCGTCGGCCGGTACCGCCAGCGGTGCCATTACGCTGGGCAGCGATGTCAACTGGGGTGGCACGGGCAATTTCACGGCCTCGGGTATTGTCAGTGGCACTGCGGCGCTTACCAAAGTGGGTGCGGGCACCACAACCCTGTCGGGCGCCAACACCTACTCGGGGGCCGTCACCATCAGCGCAGGCACCTTGCAAGTGGGCACCGGTGGCACGCTGGGCAACAGCAGCAATGCCATCAGCATCGCCAGCGCGGCGGTGCTGGAGTATTCATCCAGTGCGTCCCAAACACTCAGCGGCGCCATCAGCGGCGCGGGCGCCTTGCTTCAAGACGGCAGCGGCACCCTGACGCTGAGCAACACCGGCAACAGCTACAGCGGTGGCACCACTGTCAGTGCGGGCACGCTGCTGCTGGGCGCTGGCGGCGTGCTGGACGATGCGGGCGCTGTGACGGTCAGTAGCGTGGGTACCTTGAGCCTGGGCGGCAACGCGGAAACCGTGGGCACGGTCACGCTGCAAGGCACGGGCACCATCAGCAACGGCACGCTTACCAGCAGCTCAGGCTTTGAGTTGCAAAGCGGAAGCGTCAGCGCCAACGCCGTTCTGGCCGGTAGTGTGGCCGTGAACAAGAGCGCCACCGGCACGGTCACTCTCTCTGGCGCAAACACCTACAGCGGTGGCACCACGGTCAGTGCGGGCATCTTGAAGCTGGGCAATGCAGCCAGCCTGGGAAGCGGCGCCGTAACCGTGGGCAGCACAGCCACCAGCACCGCGACCTTGGACTTCAATGGCACAGTGGTGGGCAACGCCATTACCTTGTATGGCTATGGCGCAGACGCCAGCACCGGCTCCTTGGTCAACACCGGCGCCACCGCCGTAACCCTGTCGAGTGCACCTACGTTGGGCTCCAATTTTTACGTCGGCGCCAGTGGCAACCTGGAACTGGCCTACGACTTCGGTACCAGCTACTCTGTGTACAAACTGGGCACAGGTACGGTTACCTTGTCGGGCACCAACAGCTACTCGGGTGGGACCACGGTGTCGGGCGGCACCTTAAAGGCAGGCAGCGGCAGCGCCTTTGGCAGCGGCAGCATTACCGTGGGCAGTAACAACAGCTACCAGTCCCTGGACCTCAACGGCCAGACGATAGGCAACGCCCTGGTACTGGGCGGCTACGGTTCCGGCAGTAACGGGGCACTGACCAATTCCAGCGCCACCGCAGGCACTGCCACCGGCACGGTGAGTTTGCCGGTGGAGGCCTACATTGGTGGCGCCAACGCCATCACGCTCACGGGCGTGGTGTCAGGCTCGGGCCTGAACAAAACCGGCGTCGGCACCGTCACATTGAACACCGCAGCCACCAATAGCAGCTACAACATTCGGGGCGGTACCCTGCTATTGGGTGCGAGCAACGTGCTGACCTCCACCAGCACCGTTGACATGTTGGGTGGCACGCTTGACATGGCAGGCTACACCAACACGGTTGCTTCTGTCACGATGTCGAGCGGCTCCATCACCGGCTCGGCGGGCAGCGCCCTCACCAGCACCACGGACTACGCGCTGACCGGCAGCGGGACCATCAGCGTAGTACTGGCTGGCACCAAGGGTTTGGCGAAAACGAATGCAGGAACTGCCACCCTGAGCGCTGCCAACACCTTTAGCGGCAGCACCAGCATCAGCGGCGGTACCCTCCTGCTGAGCGGCTCTGGCAGTCTGGGCGCGGGCAGCTACGGCGGGGCCATCAGCATCGCCAGTGGTACCAC
>CAIMVC010000319.1 GCA_903844825.1 uncultured Burkholderiales bacterium
GACCCTAACTGGGAGCCCGTGATGAAGCGCGCCAGCGCCATCGTCACCAACCGGGGTGGCCGCACCTGCCACGCCGCCATCATTGCGCGCGAGCTGGGTATTCCCGCCGTGGTCGGTTGCGGCGACGCGACCGAAACCCTCAAGGACGGCATGCTGGTGACGGTCAGTTGTGCCGAGGGCGACACCGGCAATATTTACGACGGCTTGCTCGAAACCGAAGTCACCGAAGTCCAGCGCGGCCAGATGCCGCCCATTGATATCAAGATCATGATGAATGTGGGCAATCCCCAGCTAGCCTTCGATTTTTGCCAGATCCCCAACCACGGCGTCGGCCTGGCACGGCTGGAGTTCATCATCAACAACAATATTGGGGTGCATCCCAAGGCCATTTTGGACTACCCGGCCGTCGATGCAGACCTGAAAAAAGCGGTGGAAAGTGTAGCCAGGGGCCATGCCTCGCCGCGGGCTTTTTATGTTGACAAGGTGGCAGAGGGCATCGCCACCATCGGTGCGGCCTTCTGGCCCAAGCCGGTGATCGTGCGTTTGTCGGACTTCAAGTCCAACGAATACCGCAAGCTCATCGGTGGTTCGCGCTATGAGCCGGAAGAAGAAAATCCGATGCTGGGTTTTCGTGGCGCGGCGCGTTATTTAAGCCCCGATTTTGCCGAAGCCTTCGCCATGGAGTGCGAGGCGCTCAAGCGCGTGCGAAACGACATGGGGCTGGTTAATGTCGAAGTGATGGTGCCTTTTGTTCGCACCCTCGGCCAGGCCAGGGCTGTGACCGAATTGCTGGCCAAGCACGGTCTCAAGCGCGGTGACAGCGGCTTGCGAATCATCATGATGTGCGAGGTGCCCAGCAATGCCGTGCTGGCGGACCAATTTCTTGAGTACTTTGACGGCTTTTCGATTGGCTCGAACGACTTGACGCAGCTCACGCTCGGCCTGGACCGCGATTCGGGGCTGGATATTCTGGCCAAGGACTTTGATGAGCGTGACCCGGCCGTCAAGGCCCTGCTCAGCCAGGCCATTGCAGCTTGCAAGCGGCAAGGCAAGTATGTCGGTATTTGCGGTCAGGGCCCCAGCGATCATCCGGATTTTGCGCAGTGGCTCAAAGATCAGGGCATCGGCTCGATTTCGCTGAATCCGGACACGGTGATCAACACCTGGAAGCAACTGGCCGGTTAAGGCGCTGGCAGGGGGCTGTGACGATGCTTTGGCTGGTGTCCGCCCTCAAACTGGTAGCTGAGGTCGCCCTGTTGGCCTTGCTTGGGCAAGGTGTTCTGGGCTTGCTTGTGGGCGCGCGCAGGCGCGTCAACCTGTTTTACCGCTTACTGCAAAGCATCGCCAGCCCGTTCGTTCGGCTGGCGCGTCTTCTGGCGCCGCGAGTCGTTCTGGATCAGCATGTGCCGCTGGTCGCTTTTATATTGCTGCTACTTTTATGGACGAGCGTGACCTTGCTGAAAATTCGAATTTGCCTGTCGATCGGGGTGGCGCTATGCAAGTGAGCTTGCTTTACACCGGCTTCAAACTGTTGACCAAGCTAGCGCTAGTGCTCGGCCTGACCGGGCTTGCGCTGCGCTGCCTGGCCCGCATGCTGGCTGTGCGACCCGGCGACGCCTATGCCTTGGCCAGTCGTGCGCTTGTGCAAACCCAGCAGGGACAGCAAGCGGCGGCCCTGCGAACGCTGGAAGAATTGGTCAATCTTCATCGTGAGGACGCCCCGGCTTGGTTCAACCTGGCTTATTTGCGCGAAGCCAAGGGGTTGCATGCCGAGGCAGAGGCCGCTTTTCGGTCTGCGCTTGCGCTGGATCCGGCCATGGATCAGGCCTGGTATGGGCTGGCGCTGGTGCTGATTCAGGCCCGTCGGTTTGATGAAGCCGTGCTGGCCTTGGGTCACAACACCCGCTTGCAGCCCTTGAGTCCATTCGGCTGGTACTTGCTGGGGCGGGTCCATGCCGATCGCCAGGATCCTGAAGCCGCCGCACGGGTGCTGGCGCATTTGCGCGGTTTTGAGCCGCGTGTGGCAGCGCAGCTCGAGCGCGAACTGCAACTCAAGGCGGCGCGAGCGGCCGTTTGAGCCCAACTGCTGAGCCTGTTTTAGGGTAGGCGACGCTTGTTTGCCCTGCGGGTATGCGGTTAAGCTGTAGAGCCAGGCAGCGGGCGGGATGGCATTGACATGCTGGCGTCACCGAGCTGGCCAGGTTCACCAGGAGGATGCTTGCCGTGCCGCAATTTGAGAATCATCGACGCTACTGGCGAAAGACGCAGGCTTTGACAGCGGGCCTGTTCCTCGTATGGTTCATGGTCAGCTTTGTTGCCACGTATTACGCCCGTGACTTGAACTTCGAGTTTTTCGGCTGGCCTTTTTCTTTCTGGCTGGCCGCGCAAGGTTCGCTGCTGATTTATGGGCTCGTCATCTGGTTTTATGCCTGGTACATGAACCGGTTGGACAAAGCCCATGGCGTGCAGGAGGGGCCGTTTTAGATGCCCGACTTGAAAAATTCCGGGCACCTTGCCGCTGACAACAGAGCGTCCCAGGCCGTTTTCAAGAACGACCTGAACAGGGTCTTTGGCTGGTACACCGCTGGTTTTGTGGTGTTCGTCTTGTTGCTCGCGCTACTCGAGCGCCTGGGCTTGTCGCGGCAATGGATTGGTCTGATTTTTCTGCTCACCACCATAGCGCTGTACGCCGGCATAGGCATCGTGAGCCGAACCACCGATGCGGTGGAGTATTACGTCGCAGGGCGGCGCGTGCCGGCCATGTACAACGGCATGGCAACCGGCGCCGACTGGATGTCGGCCGCCTCGTTTATCAGTGTGGCCGGCACGCTCTACCTGACGGGTTACAGCGGTCTGGCCTTCATCATGGGCTGGACGGGCGGTTACTGCCTGGTGGCGCTTTTCCTGGCGCCGTACCTGCGCAAGTTCGGCCAGTTCACCATTCCTGATTTTTTGGGTGCGCGTTATGGCGGCAATATTCCCCGTTTGCTGGGGATCGCTGCGGCTATCTTGTGCTCGTTTACTTACGTAGTGGCCCAAATTTACGGGGTCGGCATTATCACGGCGCGGCTGACCGGCGTAGCGTTTGAGCTGGGGATTTTTCTGGGCCTTGGCGGAATATTGGTGTGCTCCTTCCTCGGCGGCATGCGCGCGGTGACGTGGACGCAGGTGACGCAGTACATCATCTTGATCGTCGCCTACATGTTGCCGGTGGTCTGGTTGTCCGTGAAGCAGACCGGCATCCCGATCCCCCAAGCGATTTATGGCTATCAGCTCCAGAAGGTCAGCGCCAAGGAAAAAGAGCTCACCAGTGACCCCGGGGAGCTTGAGGTGCGCCAGGTATTTGCCCAGCGTGCACAGGCGCTGGCGCTTAAGCTCAAGGACCCGGCCGCGGCTTTGGCAGCTGATCGTTCGGCGGCTGAAAAAAATGTCGTGCAACTGAAGGCGTCGAATGCGCCCGTTGCCGAAATTTCAGCCGCAGAGAAGGCCTTGTCGGGTCTGCCGCGGGACGCCCAGGCGGCCAGAAAAGTATGGACCAGCGCCCAGGCGGCGGCCAACACCAAGTCGGCGCCGCTCAACGGTATGCCCCCTCAAGCCCAGCAGTTTTTGGGCGACCCTGACGGCAGCCCGGCCGAGCAGGCTGAGTTCGATGTGTCGCGCCGCAATTTCCTGGCCCTGGTTTTTTGCCTGATGCTGGGAACTGCTGCCTTGCCGCACATCCTGATGCGCTACTACACGGTTCCCAGCGTCCAGGAGGCTCGCCAGTCAGTCGCCTGGTCGCTCTTTTTTATATTTCTGCTTTATGTCACCGCACCGGCCCTGGCCGTGCTGGTGAAGTACGAGGTCTTCACGCTGGTGGTGGGCACACCTTTTAACCAGTTGCCCGAATGGATTGCAGCCTGGAACAAGGTCGATCCCACGCTGCTGTCGGTGGTGGATGTGAACCGCGATGGCGTGCTTCAACTCAATGAAATGTCGATTGGCGGCGACATCATCGTGCTGGCCGCCCCGGCCATTGCTGGGCTGCCGTATGTGGTCTCGGCTCTGGTGGCCGCCGGTGCGCTCGCCGCCGCACTGTCAACCGCGGATGGTCTGCTGCTGACGATTTCCAGCGCCCTGAGTCACGACTTGTACTACAAGATGATCGACCCCAACGCGTCCACTGCGCGTCGAGTGACGATTTCCAAGGTTTTGTTGTTGGTCGTTGCGCTGTGCGCGGCTTATGTGGCGGCGCAGCGGCCTGCCGATATTTTGTTTTTGGTCTCCGCCGCCTTTTCTTTTGCCGCAGCCGCTTTTTTCCCGGCGCTGACCCTGGGTATTTTCTGGAAGCGTGCCACTGGCATTGGCGCGTCCCTGGGTATGGTCGCGGGACTCGGCACCACGCTGTACTACATGGCCGTGACCCAACCCTGGATGCGCAGTCTGCTGGGCGTGGGCTCGCCGATTGAGCTGTGGTGGGGTATTCAGCCCATATCCGCAGGTGTTTTTGGCGTGCCAGTGGGTTTTGCCGTGATCATTGTGGTCAGCCTTGTGACCCGCCCGCCGGCGCGCGAGATGCAGGAACTTGTGGACTATATGCGCTACCCAGGCCGGCCTATTGGCTGATCGCCCCGGCACGGGCTATAATCTTGGGCTTGCCTTGCTGCACCCTACCCGACGCTGGGGCAGCTTTTACCAACCACAAGGAGAGTTTATGCGTCACTATGAAATCGTCTTGCTGATCCATCCGGATCAAAGCGAGCAGGTCCCGGCCATGCTTGAGCGTTACAAGAGCATGATCACCGCCGGAGGCGGCAAAGTCCACCGTGTTGAAGACTGGGGTCGCCGTCAACTGGCTTACCTGATCCAGAAACTGGCAAAAGCGCACTACCTGTGCATCAATATTGAAGCCAGCCAGGCCGTGATGGACGAGATTGAACATGCGTTCAAGTTCAACGACGCCGTGTTGCGCCACATCACTGTGCTCAAGAAAAAGGCCGAAACCGGCCCATCCCTCATGATGCGTAACGTCGAGAGGGAAGAAGCCCGCAAGGTACAGCAGCAGGAGTTCGCGGCGTAACTGCCCTGCCTGCTGCCAGCGCCAGTCGCTGCGTCAACTGAACAAGCAGTGAACCACGTTGAATTGACGGCGCGTATTGCCGAGGTCAGCCCTCTACGCTACACGCCAGCCGGCATCCCTGTGACCAATCTGGTACTCGAACATGAGTCCGAGCGGGTTGAGGAGGGGGTCAACCGGCAAGTCAAGCTGACGATGCGAGGGGTTGCCTTTGGAACGCTGGCCGAACAAACAGGCCGGCTGACCCTGGGACAAGTCTTCAGGTTTACCGGATTTTTGGTCAGTGCGCGCACCAGCAAGAGCGTTGTTTTTCATATTCAAGAATTGAACACACTTTAAGGAAAGTCCATCATGCCCGGACCAAAACGTTTTAACAAAGACAAGCGCCCCAAGCGCAATACCCAATCCCTGCTGTTCAAGCGCAAGCGCTTTTGCCGCTTCACAGCCGCTGGCGTCGAAGAAATCGACTACAAAGACATTGACACCTTGCGTGACTTCGTCGCTGAAAACGGAAAAATCATCCCCGCTCGCCTGACCGGCACGCGCGCGATTTTTCAGCGCCAGATCAACACCGCCGTCAAGCGCGCTCGC
>CAIMVC010000320.1 GCA_903844825.1 uncultured Burkholderiales bacterium
ATGGCGACTCGCTGCGCTCGCGCATCAAGCAGGTGGCGTCGGGACGCTTCGGCGTGACGGCCGAGTACCTGGTGTCCGCTGATCAGATCCAGATCAAGATGGCGCAAGGTGCCAAGCCCGGCGAGGGCGGGCAGTTGCCGGGCGGCAAGGTCAGCGAATACATTGGTGCGCTGCGTTACTCGGTGCCCGGTGTGGGTCTGATTTCGCCACCGCCGCACCACGACATTTACTCGATCGAAGACTTGGCGCAGCTCATCCACGACCTGAAAAATGTCAACCCTCGCGCCAGCATCAGCGTCAAGCTGGTCAGCGAAGTCGGCGTCGGCACCATCGCCGCCGGTGTGGCTAAAGCCAAGTCTGACCACGTCGTCATCGCCGGTCACGACGGCGGCACGGGCGCGTCGCCCTGGTCGTCGATCAAGCATGCCGGCTCGCCCTGGGAAATCGGTCTGGCCGAGACCCAGCAGACTCTGGTGCTCAACCGCTTGCGCGGCCGTATCCGTGTGCAGGCCGACGGCCAGATGAAGACCGGACGCGACGTCGTGATTGGCGCTTTGCTGGGCGCTGACGAGTTCGGCTTTGCCACGGCACCGCTGGTGGTCGAGGGCTGCATCATGATGCGCAAGTGCCACCTCAACACCTGCCCGGTCGGCGTCGCCACGCAGGACCCGGTGCTGCGTCGTAAGTTCAGCGGCAAGCCAGAGCATGTGGTCAATTACTTCTTCTTCGTTGCCGAAGAGGCGCGCCAGTTGATGGCGCAACTCGGTATTCGCAAGTTTGACGACCTGATCGGACGCGCCGACCTGCTTGACACGCAAAAAGGCATTGAGCACTGGAAGGCTCGGGGCCTTGATTTCGGCCGGCTCTTCTATCAGCCGCAGGTGCCCGCTGACGTGCCGCGCCTGCATGTGGCAAGCCAAGAGCATGGCCTTGAAAAAGCGCTCGATGTTCGTCTGATTGAAAAGTCAAGAGCCACCCTGGAAAAAGGCGAAAAAGTCCAGTTCATTGAAGTGGCGCGCAACGTCAACCGCACGGTTGGCGCCATGCTCTCCGGTGAAGTCACGCGTCGCTATCCCCAGGGCCTGCCCGACGACACCTTGCGCATTCAGCTCGAAGGCACTGGCGGTCAGTCCTTTGGCGCTTTCCTGGCCAAGGGCATCACCCTGTACCTGATAGGTGATGCCAATGACTACACCGGCAAGGGTCTCTCGGGCGGTCGCATTGTGGAGCGTCCGAGCATTGACTTTCGGGGCGACGCGGTGAGCAACACTATCGTCGGCAACACCGTGCTGTACGGCGCCACCACGGGCGAAGCTTTCTTCAGTGGTGTGGCCGGCGAGCGTTTTGCCGTGCGACTGTCGGGCGCCACCGCCGTGGTCGAAGGCACGGGCGACCATGGTTGCGAGTACATGACCGGCGGCACCGTGGTGGTGCTGGGCCGGACCGGCCGCAATTTTGCAGCCGGTATGAGCGGCGGCGTGGCCTATGTCTACGACGAGGACGGCCGGTTTGCGTCACGCTGCAACACGGCCATGGTCTCCATGGACAAGGTGGTGTTGGCGGCCGATCAGCGTTTGCACGACAAGTCGGGCTGGCATGGCGAGGAGACTGACGAGGATCAGCTCAAACGCCTGTTGCAGGACCACAACCGCTGGACTGGCAGCAAACGCGCGCGCGAATTGCTCGACAACTGGAGCGAAGCGCGCCTGAAATTCGTCAAGGTCTTCCCGAACGAGTACAAGCGGGCCTTGAGCGAGCGCAAGGAGCGCCAGTTGCTGGCGGCGACCGGAACTGCCAGTGGTCAGCTTGCCTCAAAGCTTGAAGCTGAGGCTATCCGCTGAGCGGAACCCCCGGCGCCAACAACGTACCGAAGAATCAGAGGACTGAGATCATGGGAAAAATTACCGGCTTCATGGACTACGAGCGTCTGGAAGAGGGCTACAAGCCCGTTGCGGAGCGCGTGAAGCATTACAAGGAATTTGTCATTGGCCTGGAC
>CAIMVC010000321.1 GCA_903844825.1 uncultured Burkholderiales bacterium
ATCAGGATTGCCGATTTGTGGATCTTGCGAAACACTGAAATAGCAACCGGGTCATTGGCCTGAATCCGGGGTCTGAGCAGATCCATCTTGCGGATGAATTTTCCACGCAGTACCCAGGTCAGCATCACAATTGCCGTTGCAGCCTTGCCAATGGATTATGCGGGGAATATGGAAGCAAGGGAGCTGATCATCACCAGCGTTGCCTGGCACCTGCGCGCAGGTAATCCAGCAAAGGCAACAACCGAGGCGGCTCCAGGCGGGTACCTTGTGCCGCCGAACAATTCATCGGCAGCATCCTGGAAAAATCTAAAAATAGACGCAATGAACCGTCGGCAAAAACCACTCGGCCTGCAAGTTCACGATCAGATTTTCTTCGACCGGCAACCCACCCACTGGCCATCACGCAGCCCCTGCTGAATCTGATCACCTCGAAATTGGGGACATGGCTAGCGCCTGCATAGCGGGGAGTTTTAGCCGACTGGCCCTGCTGGGCGATGGTGCAATGACGGCGAATTGCGAAACAGCCTCACGCACCCCTGCTTGGGCAGTGAATCGTGCCGCGATGCCTTGGAGAGGTGTTAGCACCATTAGCGATTGTGATCCCGAAGATCAAATCAAATGATTTGTGGCGCTAAGTTGACGCGCCTACGATCGCGCTCAAGAACAGATTCGTCGAATCACAGCAAAGGAATACTTTCATGAGCACCCAAGCGACCAGCGCCGAGCCACAGCACGAAGTGGTTCAGTTTTACAGTGACGGCCTGCGGCTATGCGGCCAGTTCACGCGCGCTGTAGGAGCCGCGCCTGGCACCCAAAGCCCGACTATCGTGTGCCTGCACGGTTACACCGGTCGCAAGGAAATTTATATGCCAGGCTACGTGCGCGAGTTGTCCGCAGCCGGTTTCAACACGCTGGATTTCCATCACCGTGGCTTTGGCGAGAGCGAGGGCGTGCGCCTGCGCAATAAGCCTTGGGACCAAGTGGAGGACGTGATGAGCGCCATGATCTACCTGCGCCAGCGCCCTGACGTTGATCCCGACCGGATCGGTCTCTACGGCACCAGCTTTGGCGGCAGCGTGGGCATGATGGCAGCAGCCCATGACGAAGGCATCCGATGCGCAGTATCGGTGGGCTCATCGGCTCACTGCGGTCGAAGCTCACATGACAAGCGCACCTACTCTGACCGGCTGGACTGGGAAGACATGATGAAAATCGACCGTGTCGAGCGCGTCATGACGGGTCAGTCACGCCGTGTGCCTTACGAGGTGCTGGTGCCCTCGGGTCGGGCCGAAGCCGATTCTATTGTCACCATGTACAAGGTCGCGGAGCGTTACCCGGACGGCTATCCAATGGAGAACTACGACCACGCGTACACCTTTGCTCCAGAGGAACATGTGGCCCGTATCTCGCCTAGGCCGGTCCTGTTCATTCATACAGAACGCGACACCATTGTGGCCGTCCATGAAGCGAAGAGCTTCTATGCCCATGCGCAGGAACCCAAAAAGCTGACCATCATTCCAGGCGCCAACCATGTCGATGTCTACGAGCCGCGCAACCCCGCGGTATTTAACGTCGTGGTCGGGCACATGAAGGAGTTTTTCAATGCGCACCTGCGCTAGCGCGTGCAACGTCGATCTTTTTGCTGCTGCGTCCTTCGCTTCGATTGGAGACCTCGTATGAACAGTCGGTCAACCGCTGGCGTGATTGCTCGCCGGCCTTTCCTCTGTCTTTCCCTTGCGCCCCTGCTGGCTGGGTCTGCACTCGCCCAGGGCAACTACCCTGGAAAGCCGGTGAGGTTCGTCATCCCGTTCTCGGCTGGCAGCGACCAGATGATGCGGCTGTTCCTTAAATCCATGTCGGAACGGGCCAGTCAGCCTTTCGTGGTGGACTACAAGCCTGGGGCTGCCACCAACATTGGTGCGGCCTATGTTGCGCAGTCTGCACCCGATGGCTACACCTTGTTCCTGGGGACGATGGCTTCGAACGCACTCAACAAGCTGACCTACAAGAACCTGTCCTATGACTCGGACGCGTTCACAACGGGCGGCATGATCGGCATAATTCCTTCCTATTTGCTGGTGCGCGCTGATTCCCCTTTCCAGAGTGTCAAAGACCTGGTGCAGGCTGCCCGGCAAAAGCCCGCGGGCCTGAGTTATGGCACCCATGGCATCGGCGGGCCCAATCATCTGGTGGGGGAGCTGTTCCGCGCGCGTGCCGGCATCAAGGATCTTGTCCATGTCGCCTACCGCGGACTGTCCGAGTCGAGTGTTGACCTGATAGGCGGTCGCATCGATTTCATGTGGGACGCGGGAGCAATCACCCTGGCCCAACAGGGCAAGCTGCGCGCCCTTGCAGTGGCCCATTCGGAGCGCTGGCCGACCTTGCCGAACGTACCCACCATGGCCGAGGCTGGCTATCCGGATGTGACGATCACTTCGTTTTATATGGTGACTGCCCCGGCGGGCACGCCCGCGTCGGTCCTGGACAAGCTCAATGAACTTGTGAACGCCGTGCTGGTAGAACCCGAATTCAGGACGCGAATGCTGGAACTCAACATACTGCCAAAGCCAGGTACGCGTCAGGAAGCTGCGACCTTCGTTCGCCAGCAGACGGCCAAGTGGGCGCCGATCGTCAAGTCCCTCAACCTGTCCCTCGATTGAGCGCAACACCATGAAAAACTTCGCTACCAAGACAGCGGTCGTCACCGGGGCAGCTGCAGGCATTGGCCTCGCCATTGCCGAGCGGTTCGTCCAGGAAGGGATGAAGGTGGTTCTGGCCGACATCAATGAAGAGGCACTCGAAATTCAGGTCCGCCGCCTTGCCGGGCAAGGCCATGAGGTCGCCGCACGGGTCACAGACGTGACGTCCCAGGCATCGGTCCAGGATCTGGCAGATTTTGCGGCCGCCACCTACGGCGATGTGCACATGGTCTGCAACAACGCCGGCATCGGCGGGGGCGCCGCCGACGACAGCCCGCTGTGGGAGGCCAGCCTGAGCGACTGGAAGTGGGTGATGGATATCAACGTCTGGGGCGTCATCCACGGCATCCGGGCCTTCGTTCCGCTGCTGCAGCGCCACGGGCAGCCAGCTCACATCGTCAACACCGCATCCAAGGCTGCGCTGTTGTGCGGCACAAGCCTGTACAGCACCACCAAGCATGGCGTTATTGCATTGACCGAGGCCCTGCATGCGCAACTGCTACTTTCGGGCCTGCACATCGGTGCGTCGGTGCTGTGCCCGGGCGCGGTGAACACAGACCTCCTGCGCAACTCGCAGCGAATGCGCCCCACATCCGCAGAGTCCGTGAAGGACCGATCGGGAGCGAATGCATTCATGCACGACTACCGCAGTACCGTGCAGACCCGAATGGCAGCGGGGCAGTCCCCGGCTGAGATCGCCGATCTGCTGATTGACGGTCTGTGCAAGGACGAGTTCTACATTTTTCCCGGCAGCGTAGAGGACAGTCCGGTTGAAGCCCGGTTTGACAACATCCGCGCCCGCAGGATCCTGGACTTGAAAAAGAGTTACCCCCAGTTTGCCTGGCGCGCTCCAGCTTGAGTTTGCCGCGCAGCCAACGAAGCAACCAGCCGCCACAAATACGCCGCGGCCCCAACAGGAAACAATGACCATGAGCGAGCCCTCGACCAGACGGACCTTCACGCAACGCGCCATAGCTACGATCGCCAGCACGATTCCCGGGGCCGGCCTCGGGCTGATGCCAGTGGCGGCCACGGCACAGTCCGACTACCCCAATCGGCCGGTCAAAGTCATCGTGCCCTTTGGGCCCGGGAGCGTGCCTGAGGCCGTTTTGAGGATCTTCATCACGGACATGGCCAGCCGTTTCGGCCAGCCTTTCATCATCGAGCACAAGCCAGGCGCAAGCACCAACATTGCGGCTGGCTTCGTTGCGGCAGCACCTCCCGATGGCTACACGTTGTTGATGTCGAATCTGGCTTCGAACGCGCTGAACAAGTGGACCTACAAGAAACTGGCCTACGACCCGGATGCGTTCACCACCGCCGGCATGATGGCCACCACGGCCTTCTATCTGGTGGTACGCCCTGACGCGCCGTACGCCACTGTGCAGGACCTGGTGAATGCGGCCAACAAGAGCTCATCGGGGTTCAAATACGGATCTCTCGGCAGCGGCGGCGCTGCGCACCTGATTACAGAGCTGTTCCGCGCCAAGACCGGTATCAGGGAACTGCTTCACGTGCCATACAAGAGCGGCGCCTCGGTAGACCTGCTGGCTGGCCGGCTTGACTTCATGATCGACGCCTCGGTGGTCAATTTCATCAAGAGCGGGCAACTCAAGGCCCTGGCAGTCGCCACCCCACGCCGATGGCCCACCCTGCCCGACATGCCCACCATGGCCGAGGCCGGCTATCCCGATGTAACGATGCAGGCCTTCATGGGCTTATCAGCGCCGGCGCAGACACCCCAGCCTGTGCTGGACAAGCTCAATCAGGCAATGCGAGAGATTGCGGCCAATCCCGAACACGAGAAGCGAATGCTAGCCCTGCATGCGCAGCCCATGGTGGCCACACGGGCGCAGGCCGCGGAGTTCATCCGGGCCACCTCTGAAAAGTGGCGGCCCGTGATTCGCTCGCTGAAAATCGCGTTTGAGGACTGAGCCGCGCCCGGAATTCAGACGAGATCAATTGCCAGATTGTCGGCCACCGGCTCGCTGCCGGTGGCGGTGCGAACATGCCCCGTCATCACGTACATGCGCCCGTCCACGCAGCCGCCGGTTGCGCCCAGTTGTGGGCGGGGCAGTTCGGCCGCAACGCTCCAGCGATCAGCTTTCACATCGTATTTCTCGATCATGCGCAAGCCGTCACCGCCGCACACATACAGCGCGTCTTTGTGGATGCAGGACATCATGCCCCCGTGGGCCGCCAGCATGCGTGACCGGGGCCACCAGGTGTCGTCGGCCGGGTCGTACTCCTCGACCAGGTCGATCTTGTTGGTGAAGGTAAATGCGTTGGCAGAGCCGACCCGCCCGCCCAACGCATAGAGCTTGCCATTGAGCGTCTCGAGCAGATGGTGGTTGCGCGCAGTCAGCATTGGCGCAGCTTGGCTGTAGGTGTTGGTGACCGGGTCGTAGACGAATACATCTGCGCTGCTGGTATGGGGCGCTGCGGGCTTTGCGCGTTGATCGCCTTTGCGCCTGCAGGCATGTGAGCCGCCCGCAATGTAGATCTTGCCGCCCAGCACCGATGCGGCCGCTGCGCCGCGTGCGGCGGGCAAGGGCGCGATGGCTGTCCAGGTGTCGGCGGCAGGATCGTACTTCCAGGCGCCTGCCACGGGCTCCCAATCGTCTGGTCCCTGCTCCGGGGTGCGGTAGCCACCAAAGCCATAGATCATTCCGTCCAGTTCGGTCACCGCCATGTGGTGCACGACCACCGGGATTTGCGCCTTTTTGGTCCAGCTGTCTGTCTTTGGGTCGTAGGCGTAGACCATGCGGTTTGGAATCCAGCCGCTGCGCGCACCCCAGGCGTTAGTGATACCACCAATGAGGTAAATCTTGCCGTCGCACTCGACTCCTTCGAGTTCCCAGGTTGGTTCCGGGAAAGGGGCCAGCATGTGCCAGGTGGCTTCGACCTGGGTAGGATGAGTGGTTTGATTCATAAGATTTTTCCTTGGTTTATTGGTGAACAGCCTGTGGCCGCAGGTGCATATCGAAAAACTCCTTGAGGTGGCCCACAACGACCTGGAACACCTGCGGATTGCGCGGCTCGTAAACATCGACATGGTTGGCACCCGGAATGATGATCAGCTTTTTTGGTTCCTGGGCACGGGCATACAAGTGCTTGGCCTCTGTCACGGCCACCATGGTGTCGCGCTCGGTATGGATAAACAGAACTGGCCGTGGCGAGATTCGGTCCACATAGCGCTCAGGTGCAAACGCCACGGTATGGTCGAAGTTCTCGATCGGGTAGCCTTCTGGATATTTTTCATCCACCTTGTACATGGTGTTAATCGAGTCGAGTTCGGCACGCCCGGACGGAGCCAGTTCGCCATATGGAATCCGGCGCGACTGGCCAGTCATTACCCGTTGGATGCGGTCGACTTTCATTTGCTCTTCCCAATCCAGCCGGTCGGAGTAGGTTCGCCTGTCATATGAGCTGCGCAGGCAGTCGCCGGAAGATCCAACCGAGACTGCGCAACGAATCGTCTCGTCATGGGCGGCCGCCATCATGCCGGTGGTCCCTCCAAAGCTGGTGCCGTAGAGGCCGATGCGGTCTGGATCCACATCCGAGCGCTGGCGAAGGTAAATCATGGCACTCAGGATATCTGTGACCTGGTCCCACGGCTTGCAGCGCAGCTTGGGGCCCTCGCTGTCGCCGAAGCCGCGGTGATAGAACTCGAGCGCGTTGTATCCCGCTTGCGACAGCTCACGGATGTAGCCGGGCATGTAGATCTCCTTGCGCCCGGTATAGCCGTGGATGCAGACCACTGTGGGGCCACGCGCACCAGGGCTGGCGCCAACTGCCCGCGTGAAGTGGCCCGCGATACGCAGTCCGTCAGCATAAAAGTGCACCGGCTCCGGTGCAACCGGTGTCGGTGAGAGGGTGGTGGTGGTCATGGCCGTTGTCCTTTCGGGCTAGTTATCAAGGTGTGCCGATGCTAGGCAGAGCTGATGGAGCCGGCAAATCATTTGAACTGATTCAGGGGATCAGGAACAGTTATGCCGAAAGACGCGGCCAGGCCAAAGGTGGCATCAGGGCGTCTGATGTTCGGGATCACGTCAAATAATTGGTAAGGCTAGCGGGCCTTGGCTAACATCCGCCCGCATGACAAGTTCCCAACCTTCCCTACCGCTCGCCGGTGTCCGCGTGCTTGACCTTTCGCGGGTCTTCGCAGGGCCGTGGTGTGGCATGGTGCTTGGAGACCTCGGTGCAGAGGTCATCAAGGTCGAGCACCCGACCCGTGGTGATGACACCCGAGACTGGAGCGTGCGCGTGGGCCAGACCGAGACCGCGTACTACAACAGCGTCAACCGGAACAAGCGTTCAATCACGATTGATCTGCAGGCGTTGGAAGGGCAGCAGATCGTGCGCGACTTGGTCCAGCACTGCGATGTGCTTGTCCACAACTTCAAGTTCGGCGGCCTTGACAGGCTGGGTCTTGGTTATGAGCAGCTCAAGGCACTCAAGAGCGGGCTCATTTACTGCTCCATCTCAGGCTACGACCGCACTGGCCCGGAGGCAGGCCGTCCGGGTTATGACCTGGTGGTCCAAGGTGAGGCCGGGCTGATGGCGCTCAATGGAGAGGCCAGTCAACCACCCTTGAAGTTCGGCGTTGCTGTGGTGGACATGTTCACGGGCATGTACGCGGCTCAGGCGGTGCTTGCCGCGCTGTATGAACGGCAACGCAGCGCCAGGGGCCGGCACATCGAGATGGCACTGTTCGACTGCGGCATCATGGTCACCTCGTACTGCGGCCTCGAGGCATTGGTCATGCAGGACGACCCGCCTCGGTACGGAAACGCACACCCGTCCATCGTGCCTTATGGCGTGTTTGAGGCTGCTGATGGGCCACTGGTGATCACGGTGGGCAACAACGCCCAGTTCGAGCGCTTCTGCCGCGAGGTGATCGAACGCAACGACCTGGCGGCCGATCCGCGCTTCAAAACCAACCTTGACCGGCGTAACAACCGCGAAGCGCTCGTGCCCGAAATCATGCGTGAGCTCAAGGCGCGGCCACGTGGCTTGCTGCTGGAGCGGCTGGCCGCCGCAGGTGTGCCCTGCGGCGAGGTCCTCGGTCTATTGGAAGCTCTCACCTCCGAGCGCGTGCAGCGGGGGGGGCTGGTGACCCGGCAGCCCCACCCCGTGGCAGGCAGCACGCCAGTGCTGGCGCCACCGTACCGCCTGGACGGGGAGCGCCTGCCGGTGCGCTGGCCGCCGCCAGTTCTGGGTGAAGGCACCAACGATGTACTTTCGGATTTGCTCGGCCTGGCGCCCGAGCGGTTGGCGGATCTGCGCGCGCGGGGTGTACTTTGATCTCTTTCTTGAGGCCGTCATGAAACTTGAACTTCACTATGCCCCGCGGGCGTGTTCACTGGTTCCCTTCATCACGCTCACTGAGGCAGGTGCAAGCTTCGAGGTCGTCAATGTGAACATGGCGCGCCGCGAGCACCTCGAACCGGCGTTCCTGAAGGTCAATCCGAAGCACAAGGTTCCGGTGTTGTCCATGAATGGCGAACTCCTGACGGAGAACGTGGCTATCCAGATCTGGATCGCTCGTAACTTCCCACAGGCTCGACTCATGCCTTTGGCGCCGGCGCAGGAGATCAAGGCCATCGCCTTCCTGGCCTGGTGCGCCAGTGGCATCCACCCAGCGCTGACACCCAATGCGCACCCCATGCAGTACTGCGATGTGCCTGGCACCGAAGAAAGCGTGCGACGTGTAGCCCAGAAGAAGCTGCGTGAAAACTATCGCGTTGCAGAAGATGCATTGAATGGAAAAGAGTGGTTCTTTGATCACTTTACGGCAGCTGATGCCTACTTCTTCTGGTGCTTCCGCCGCGGCCTGCAATTCAATATCGAGCTGGATGAATTCGTCAATTGCATCGCTCATGGCGAGCGCATGAAGGAGCGCCCCAGTGTGCAACTGGCCCTGGAATACGAGGCTAGGACGCTGGAATTGTTTGCACGCGCGCCCTGATCCTGAGCGCCCACACTGATTGAAAAAATATGGACCTAAGCTATTGCGCTGACGAGTTGCAGTTCCGAAGTGAGGTGCGCCAGTGGCTTGCTGCCAATCTGCCGGGCGACTTGCGCGACAAGGTGGTCACTTACCAGCCACTGGATCGTGCGGACTACATCCGATGGCACAAGATTTTGGACGCCAAGGGCTGGTCTGTGCCGAACTGGCCTGCCGAATGGGGCGGTACCGGCTGGGACTTGGTGCGCCGCTACATTTTCGAAGAAGAGTTCGGCTTGGCTGGCGCACCTGCCTTGCCTCCACTGGGTCCCAATATGTGCGGCCCAGTGTTGATGCGCTTTGGTACTGACGCACAAAAAAAGCGTTTCCTCCCCCGCATCCGGTCGGGCGATGACTTCTGGGTCCAAGGCTATTCGGAACCTGGTGCTGGCTCTGACCTGGCTGCGCTGCGCACACGAGCGCAGCGCAGCGGTGATCGGTTCGTGGTGAACGGTCAGAAAACATGGACGTCCTACGGGCACTTTGGCGACTGGATTTTCTGCCTCGTGCGGACGAACCCGGCCGCCAGCCGGAAGCAAGACGGGATCAGTTTTCTTCTGATCGACATGAAGACCCCTGGTGTCAGCGTGCGACCGTTGATCCTGATGGACGGCGGGCACGAAGTCAATGAAGTGTTCTTGGAAGATGTGGAGGTGCCGGCTGAAAACCTTGTATTCGAGGAGAACCAGGGCTGGACGGTAGCCAAGTACCTGCTGAATCACGAACGAATGGGCAGCGCGCGCGTGGGTGCTTCAAGGCGCGAGCTGGGGGCCTTGCGGGCCCGGGCCGCAAGAGAGTGCAAGGACGGCAGTTCGCTGCTGCAGGACCCACGTTTTCGGGATAAGGTCTCACGCGTGGAGATAGAGCTGACTGCCCTTGAGCTGACCGCATTGCGCTTTCTCGACCGGATGCGAAAGTCTGGCAAGCCGCCCGGAGCCGATGTGTCAATGCTCAAGATCAAGGGCACAGAGATCCAGCAGCAGATCACCGAATTGATGATGCAGGCGGCCGGGCCTCGCGCGCAACCTATGCCGACCAACATCGGCGGCATTGTGGATTCACGCCTGGCTTCGCGTTACTGCAATTTCCGCAAGGCAAGCATCTTTTCGGGAACCAACGAGATTCAGCGCAACATCATCGCCAAGATGGCGCTGGGTCTTTGACGCCAGGGTGCACCATGGATTTTGAATACAACGACGATCAGAGCCAGCTCGCGCAGTCGCTGCGCAAGTACCTGTCAAGCGCTTGCGATTTCTATCTCAAGAGGCGACCGGCGGATGGCGGCTCACCCGCTGGCGAGGCAGCGTGGTCAGCCATGGCTGCGATGGGGGTTCTTGGTCTGCCTTTTTCGCTTGAGGATGGCGGTTTCGGGGGCGGCGCTGTTGACTTGATGGCTCCCATGGAAGCGCTGGGGGAGTTCCTTTTGACCGAACCAATCCTAGATCATGTGGCCCTCGCGGGTCGGCTGATCGCACGTGCCGGTGATGCTTCTCAGCGTCGCACGTGGTTACCCTCGCTGTGTGACGGCAGCCGCAGAGCCTCTTTCGCCTTCCTAGAGCCCGATCGACGTTTCGCGCTCGCACCCGTTGCCACCACCGCCCGCAGGTCAGCGCAGGGCTGGCAGCTGGACGGTTGCAAGTTGATGATTGATGGCGCACCGGAAGCAAACGTCATGGTGGTCTCGGCCTGTACCGAAGGCGGTGCCAGCTTATTTCTCGTCGAGCGAGCCAATCCTGGCTTGCGAATCAATGGCTACCGGACCCTGGATGGCAGACTGGCCGGCGATGCTTGGTTCGATGCAGCAGACTTGCCGGCCGAAGCCCTGCTTGGCCAGGAAGGTGCCGCGTTGCCGCAAATCGAGGAGGCAGTGGATTTCGCCAGTGCGCTGCTGTGTTCGGACGCTGTCGGCGCGATGTCGAGCGCCAACGACACAACGCTAGCATTTCTGAAGTCGCGCCAGCAGTTTGGTGTGCCGCTCGGCTCATTCCAAGCATTGCAGCACCGGATGGTGGAAATGTTCATGGCCTGCGAGCAGGCGCGCTCAATGGCCATCCTCGCGGCATGCCGTGTCGACGCTGCCGTAGCCAACGATCCGGGCAGCGTGGCCAAGCGAATGGCTGCTGTGTCAGCTGCCATGGTTTGCATTCTGGAAGCCGCGCGTCTGATCAGCCAGGATTCGGTACAAATGCACGGCGCCATGGGCATGACCGATGACTTGAAGATATCGCACACGTTCCGACGGCTGACCGCACTGGCTCACAGGTTCGGCGACATTGACCACCACATCGAGCGGTACGCCCGATTCTCATAAGCAAAAATTCCATGCCAAAGCTTCCGTCTGTACTGAGCAATCTTTCCCTGCCCATCATCGCCTCGCCGATGTTTATCGTAAGCAATCCTTCGCTGGTCATAGCGCAGTGCAAGGCTGGCGTGGTCGGTTCGATGCCAGCACTAAATGCCCGTCCCGCATCGCAGTTGGACGAGTGGCTGGCTCAGATCACGCAGGCGCTGTCAGATCACAATCAGGCGCACCCCGAGCGGCCTGCAGCGCCGTTTGCCATCAACCAGATCGTGCATAAGAGCAATGACCGGCTGGAACACGATATGAAGCTGATCAAACGCTACAAAGTGCCGGTGGTCATCACCTCGCTGGGCGCGCGGGAGGACATCATTGACGAAGTGCACAGCTATGGCGGTGTGGTGCTGCATGACGTGATTAACAACACCTTGGCCCGCAAAGCGGTAGCCAAAGGGGCGGACGGGCTGATTGCAGTCGCGGCCGGCGCTGGAGGCCATGCCGGCGTCAAGAGTCCTTTTGCCCTGATCCAGGAGATTCGTGCATGGTTTGACGGGCCCCTAGCGCTCAGCGGCGCCATCGCCAACGGCGCTGCCGTCCTGGCAGCCCAGGCCATGGGTGCGGATTTCGCCTACATCGGTTCGGCCTTCATTGCCACTCATGAGGCCAACGCGGCGGATGCTTACAAGCAGGCGATAGTCGAAGGAGACTCTGATTCGGTCGTCTACTCCAATCTGTTCACGGGTGTGTTTGGCAACTACCTCAAAGCCAGTATCAGTGCAGCCGGTCTGGACCCCGAAAACCTGCCTTTGAGCGATACCCGAACGATGAGCTTTGCGGGCGGGCAAGGCGGCAAGTCCAAAGCCTGGAAGGACATCTGGGGTAGCGGACAGGGTATCGGTGCCGTCAAGGCCGTCTGCAGCACAGACGAACTGGTAGCACGCCTGCGCCAGGAGTACTTGGCGGCGCGCACCCGAATTGCAGGCATGAGCAGGCCCTAGCGCGCCGCCTCGCGCAGCTATTACTTGTCGGGCAACTCAAGTGTCTTGTACAGCGGGCCCCAGCGCTCGGATTGTTGCCGCATGAAGTTGGTGGCCTCCTGGCGCCCGACGGCCATGGGCGCAACGTTCAGTGCCAGCAGCTTTTTCTCGATCTCCGGATTCGAGCCGATAAGGCGCAGGGCGACGTTGAGTTTTTCCAGTCTGGTGGGCGGCGTGTTGGGTGGCGCAGCCAGTCCGAAGTAGGTGCTGATCGTTACTTCCGGAAAGCCGAGTTCTGTCATGGTGGGAACGTTGGGCTGAGTAGGCCAGCGTTGGGGGAATGCAACTGCCAGCGCGCGCAACTTGCCGCCGTTGACAAGATTGATCGTTGCGCCGTCAATCATGAAGTCAATGCGCCCGCCAATCAGATCAACGCTGGAGTCGTTGGCGCCCTTGTATGGAATGTGTGTGAGCTTCTGGATGCCCGCGGACTGGCGGAACATCTCGGCCAGCATGTGGTTGGGCGTACCGCTTCCAAACGAGCCATACGAAAGGCCCTGCGGGCTTTCCCTGGCGGCCTTAACAAGGTCCTGTGCTGTGCGGTAGGGCGAGCTCGCTGCCACCATGAGATACAGGGTATTGACCCCCAGCATGCCTATTTCAGAAAAGGCGTGCGGGTCGAAGCTCAGCGGCCGGCTCGACCATTTGTTCAGCGCATTGGTGGCGATGGTGGTTACCAGCAGCGTGTGGCCATCTGGCGGTGCCGCCGCGACATATGCAGCACCGATGTTGGTCGCGGCACCTGGCTTGGACTCGACCAGGAAGGGCTGGCCGAAGCGGTCGGATAACTCCTTGGCGTACAGCCGCGCGAGGCTGTCTGCCAGGCCGCCCGCCGGGAACGGGATGATGATCCTTACCGGCTTGCTGGGGTAGTCCAACTGTGCGCTGGTCCCCAGGGGTGCCAGCATGACAGCCAACAGGCCGCCAGCGCTGATATTGCGTCGAGAAAGACGGCCAGCAGAAGTGTGGTTGTTCACGGTTGAGGTCCTATGTCAGCGGCTCTGGGGCGTTTCAGTCGAAGGCAATGTTCAGGCCCTTGAGCACGGGGCGCCACTTGTCCGACTGTTGTTGCACGAAGGCCTGGGTTTCCTGGCGGTTTGAGGGCATGGTCATCACTTGCAGTGCAAGCAGCCGCTTCTCCACCTCGGGGTCCTTCCCAATGGCCACCACGGCCTGATTGAGCTTGTCGAGAATCGCCACCGGTGTGCCGGGCGGCGCCGACAGCCCGAAGAAGGTGGCGATAGTGACGTCAGGCAAGCCAACTTCGGCCGTCGTTGGCACGTTGGGCTGTGTAGGCCAGCGCCGGGGATAGGCCACAGCCAGTGCCTTGAGGCGACCGCTGACGACATGCAAAATGGCGGAGCCATCGATCATGAAGTCGATACGACCGGCCATCAAGTCAATGTGCGATTCCCCTCCTTTGTATGGCACATGCAAAAGTTTTCCGATGCCAGCCTTAGTTCGGAACAGTTCGGTGATGATGTGATTAGCACCGCCTTCGCCATGCGTGCCATAGCTCAGTCCGGTCGGACTTTCCTTGGCTGCTTTTATCAAGTCCTGGAGCGAGTTATAGGGCGACTCCTTGCGCACGACCACGTAGAAAGCGTTAACACCCATCATGCCGATCGTGGTCAGCTTTTCTGGGTCGTACGGGAGGCTCTTGTAGCTCCACTTGTTCAGGGCGTGCGAAGCCAGGGTCGAGATGAACAGTGTGTAACCATCGGGCGGCGCGGCGGCTACTGCCGCGCCGGCGATGTTGGTGCTGGCGCCCGGCCTGTGGTCCAGCACAAAGGGCTGGCCAAAGCGATCTTGGAGCTCCTTCGTGTAGCTGCGGGCGATTGCGTCGGTGATCCCTCCACCCGTGAAGGGCGAGACCACCCTTACCGGTCGGTTGGGGTAGTCGGACTGTGCGCTGGCGCCCAGGGGTGCCAGCATGACGGCCAGAAGGCCGCCAGCGCTGATGTCGCGCCGCGAAAGGCGGCCAGTAGAGGTGTAGTTTTTCATGGTTTAAGTGTTGTGTTATCGGCTCTCGGGCGTTTCAGTCGAAGGTGATGTTCAGGTCTTTGAGCACGGGGCGCCACTTCTCGGACTGCACGCGAATGAAGTCCGTGGTCTCCACGCGGCCAACCGGCATGGGCATGACATTCATTGCTAGCATTCGTTTTTCGATCTCGGGGTTGACGCCGATGGTCCGCAGCACTTCGTTGAGCTTGTTCAAAATGGCTGGCGGCGTGTTCGCAGGCGCAGCGATACCAAAAAAGGCGGTCATGGTCACGTCGGGAAATCCCGCTTCGCCCATGGTGGGGATGCTCGGCTGTGTGGGCCATCGCTTCGGGTAGGTTACGGCCAGAGCGCGCAGGCGTCCGCTTTCGACCAGATTGATCGACGCACCGTCGATCATGAAGTCAATGCGCCCGCCTATCAGGTCGACACTGGACTGAGGCAGGCCCCTGTAAGGCACATGCACCATGGTCTTGATCCCCGCGCGGGAGCGCAGCAGTTCTGCTATGAGGGGGTTGGGCCCGCCTGCGCCGTGCGTGCCGTAGCTCAGGCCATTCGGATTGGTCTTGGCCGCGCGAACCAAGTCATCGACAGTTTTGAAGGGCGAATCAGGGCGCACGACCAAAAACGATGTCAGCACACCGATCATGCCGACATTGGCCATGGTGTCGGGGTCGTAGCTCAGGCTCCTGTAGCTCCACTTGTTCAGTGCGTGCGACGCCATCGTGGAGACGAACAGCGTGTAGCCATCGGGCGCAGCGCTGGCCACGGCGGCGGCGCCAATGTTGGTGGCGGCCCCTGGGCGGAAGTCCAAGACGAAGGGTTGCCCGAGGCGCTCCTGCAACTCCTTTGCGAACATGCGTGTTAGGCCGTCGCTCATGCCGCCAGCCGAAAACGGCACAATGATCTTCACGGGGCGGTTGGGATAATCGGCCTGCGCGGATGCGCCTAGCGCAAGCAGCGCCGCGCAGGCCAGGCCCAACATGCCAATAAAACGCCTTGCCGCATGGCCCGGCGAGCTGCTAAATGTCATGGTACTTGTCTCCTGATGTCGCGTAAGCTGATAACGGACGATGCTAGGGACTACCGGTGCGAGGCTCAAATTATTTGAACTGATCCTCACCATCAGGGCTACTGATGGCATGCCTAATTAATTGGTCGGCTTTAGCGTGGGTGCTCTCGACTTCTTCGGTCAGGCAGCGGAGAAAGGCCAACGCTACTTCGTCCAACGTCTTGCGCGCCGGCTGTAGCACAAAGGTCTCCAGGATAAGCGGAGGGGCCACGATCGGATTGATCGTGTATTTGCCGTCCTCGAAGTCATGCGGCATCATCATCATCGGCAAGATGGCGGACCAAGAGCCGCGCGATACAAGGTCGAGCGTGCCCAGCATAGTGTCGAACTCCGCAAAGTGCTTGACCACAATGCCGTTGGACGTCATGTAGCCGTCGATCATGCGGCGGCGCGCATTCTTGGGCCCTGGCATGGCCAGCTTCAACGGCCCGATCTCGGCGAGCCGCACCGGTGCGCAATGCTTCAGCGGACTGTCCTTCCCGGAGACCAGCATTTCCGGCGTGCGGGCGAACAGGCTGGTACGCAGGCCCTTGGCACCGACCGATGAGGGCACGATCGCAAAGGTCAATTCTCCGGAGCGTACCCGGTCGGTCAGGTCGCCGAAGTAAGAATCGATGATGCGAATGATGACATTGGGGTTTTCAGCGGTGAACCGAGCATAGGCCGGCGCCAGGACTGCCCGCGTCATGACCGGTGTCAGTCCGACCGTGATCTCGCCCTGGCGACTGCCCTGGAAGGGCTTGACGGCGCGCACCGTGCGTTCGTATGCATTCAGGAATTCGATGCAGGCCGAGTAATAGGCTGTGCCAGCGGGCGTGGGCAGGACTGACCCCACGCCGCGGGTGAAGAGCTTGACCCCCAATGACGCCTCCAGGTCGCTGACATGCTGCGACACGCCCGACTGGGTGGCGTGTTCGCGATGGGCTGCGACGGTGAAAGAAAGCTCTTCGTAAGCGGCAACGAACAGCTGAATGCTTCGGGCGGTTTGGCGCATGGTGCGGCTAGTGTAGGTGAGTTCTAGTGTTCAATTGATCTTTTAGGATGAAGCTCTAGTACACTGACTTAGATTTCAAAATAGGCAAAGGAGCAGGGTAATGGCGGAAAAAATGATTGCCTCAAGCGGACCCAGGCCGGTCCGCGTGGGCTTGCTGGGCTACGGCTGGTGGGGCAAGACTATTGCCCGGCAGCTGGGCGATTCGAGCTGGCTACAACTGGCGGCCGTGGCCGATCCCCATGCACCAACGCGTGACGCCATGGCCGGAGACGGCACATTGGTCGGTGTGGCGATTCATGAAAACCTAACAAGCCTGCTGGCCCAGCCCGGCCTGGAGGCCCTGATCCTGTGCACCCCGCACGAGCAGCATGCCGCGCAAATTGTCGCCACAGCGGCCGCCGGTCTACATGTATTTTGCGAGAAGCCTCTGTGCTTGACGCTCGCCGATGCCCGCGTAGCCATTGAACAATGCAAGTCGCGCGGCCTGATACTTGGCATCGGCCACGAGCGTCGGTTCGAGCCCGAGGTCATGGCGCTGCGCCAGATGATTGCCCGGGGCGAGCTGGGCACCATCCTGCAGATCGAGGCCAACTTCAGTCAGGACAAGTTCCTGGTCCTGCCCAAGGACAACTGGCGCCTGACCAACGCCCATGCGCCGGTCGGTCCACTCACCGCCACTGGCGTCCATTTAGTGGATCTTGCTGTAGCCATTTTGGGGCCTTGCGAGTCGCTCTGGGCGCGACTGGCATCGCTTGGGACAGATTTCGAGAACGGTGACACGCTGGGCATCATGATGGCATTTGGCAATGGTGCGAACGCCATGATCAGCGCCATCCTGACCACGCCCTTCGAGGGGCGGTTCGCGGTTTACGGCTCGCTGGGCTGGGTCGAAATCCGCGACCGGACGCACCCCGAGAGCCCTACCGGATGGGACATCACCACCGTGTTGCGCGGCCACCCGCCGCAGCGGCGATTCGCCGAACCATCGCCTGCCGTGAAGTCCAACCTGGAGGCTTTCGCGCAGGCTATCCGTGGTGTGCAGCCTTACCCGGTTGGCCATGGTGAAATGCTCGCCAATGTGGCGGCACTTGAGGCTATCATGCGTTCGGTTCAGCTGCGTACACCCATGGCGGTCGAGCAGCCCTAGGCGGCAAACAGGAGGCGCATCTGGCAACAGACAAGGCATCAGAAAAGGCATCAGAAAAGGCGGCGACAAAGGCATCAGGCAAGCCGGCGGTCAAGCGGCTCAGCGGCAGCGCGCGCGAAGAACACATCACTGCCGAGGCCATCCGCTTTTTCGCTGACGTTGGCTTCGGCGGCGACACTCGGCAGCTGGCCAAGCGGCTTGGCGTCACCCAGTCTCTGCTGTACAAGTACTTCCCCAACAAGGAGGCGCTTATAAACCGCGTGTTCGAGGTGGTCTACATGGGCCGCTGGAACCCGTTCTGGGAGGCCGTCATCCAGGACCGTGATGTGCCCCTGCAAGATCGCCTGACCCGCCTTTACGTGGAATACGCCAAGGCGGCGCTGACCCGCGACTGGGTGCGTATCTTCATGTTTTCAGGCCTGCGCGGCGAGGACATCAACCGCAAGTACCTGGCAATTCTGCGCAAGCGCGTCCTGGAGCCCATTGCCATTGAACTGCGCCACGAGCTGGGGCTGCCAACCGTGGCGCAGGTGCCGCTGCTATCGGCCGAAGTCGAGCTGGTCTGGAGCATCAACGCTCGGGTCTTCTATTTCGGCCAGCGCCAGTGGATCTTTGACGTACCGCTGGAGGACAAGCTCGACGACATGATCGCGCTGACAGTCACTCATTTCCTGGCTGGCGCGCGGGAGGTGCTGCCCCGTCTGCTGGAGCAGGCAGCGAAGCAGCAGGCCGCCAAGGCCTGAATCTCGCCGCTTTTTTGTATCCAGGGTTTATCCCTATTTTTGTAGATCATATGATCACTGTAAAGTGATCATATGAACATCTTATCGAAAATAGACCCGTTGGAGCTTCGCCAGGCGCTGGGCAACTTCGGCACTGGGGTCACCATCGTCAGTACCCGCGCGGCGGATGGCTGCCCTGTGGGCGTCACGGTCAACTCCTTCAATTCGGTCTCGCTGGACCCGCCTATCGTGCTGTGGAGTCTGAACAAGACTTCACCCAGCCTGGCCGCCTTTGAACAGGCGGGGCGCTTTGTGATCCAGGTGTTGGCCATCGATCAGATCGACCTGTCCAGGCGCTTTGCCAGTCGGACGCCAGAAAAGTTTGGTGGCGTTCATCACCGCTGCGGACTGGGTGGTCTGCCGGTGATTGAGGGCTGTACTGCGGCCTTTGAGTGCCTGACCCTGGAACAGCGCACGGTGGGCGACCACATCCTTTTTTTGGGTCACATCGAAGCGTTCGACCAGCGCCACGGCGCCAGCCTGCTCTATTGCCAGGGACGCTATGCCAGGGGCGTCAGCCTGGAAACCAGCGCCACCTGAAACCTTCCACAACAAACACCACAGGAACCCACTTGAAATACAGCACCTTCATGATGCCGCTTCACCCTCCGGGGCGCAACGTCACCCAGACCCTGCAGGAGGACCGCGAGGCCATCCTGCTGGCCGACAAACTGGGTTTCAGCGAGGCCTTCGTAGGCGAGCATGTCACCGACGCCGCGGAGACCGTGACATCGAGCTTGATTTTCCTCGCCTCACTGGCTTCGCAAACGCGGCAGATCAAGCTGGGCACCGGCACCATCAACATGCCCAACACGCACCCCGCGGCCGTTGCGGCTCAGGCCGCGATGCTCGACCACCTGCTTCAGGGCCGCTTCATTCTGGGCATCAGCCCTGGCGGCCTGATGTCCGACGCCGAGGTGTTTGGCAATTTAGGCAAGGACCGCAACGCCATGTTCGTAGAGTGCATCAACATGGTGTTGAAAATTTGGGAGTCTGAGCCGCCATACAAGCTGGAAGGCCAGTTCTGGAATGTCTCGGTCGAAAAGACCATGATTCCCGACATCGGCCAAGGATTCATCATGAAGCCCTTTCAGCGGCCGCATCCACCCATCGTTGGCACGGCGGTGGCACCGTTTTCGCAGGGCGTAACCGAGATGGCCAAGCGCGGCTGGGGGCCGATCTCGGCCAACTTCCTGATGCCCGAATGGGTGAAGTCGCACTGGCCCAAGTATGTCGAAGGCCGCGCTGCGGTCGGTGCTGTCGCGTCTCCCGACGAGTGGCGGGTGGCCAAGAGCATCTTTGTGGCTGACGACGAAGCCACCGCCCGCCGCTATGCCCTGGAGCCCGGTGGCCCTTACCGCTTCTACTTCGAGCAACTGGTGCGAAAGCTGGTGGGCGGCGGCCGCGCCAACCTGTTCAAGACTGATCCACAAATGGCTGACGCTGACGTGACCCCCGACTATGTGACGCGGCGCCTGGTGCTAGCCGGCACGGTCAGCTCAGTGGTGGACCAGATCCTGCTTTTCCGTGAACAGATTGGCGACTTCGGCAACCTGGTTTACGCGTGCCACGACTGGATGGACCCCGTGCTGGGCAAGCGCTCGATGGAACTGTTCGCCAATGAAGTGATGCCGCGAGTGAACGCGGCCATCGCATGAGGGCGCAAATCAACGGACTTCAGGTCCATTACGAAGTGGCGGGGCATGGGCCCTGGGTCACGCTTTCGCACCCGATCTCAGCCAACCTCTCGATCTGGGCACCGCAGTTGGACGCCTTGACGCGGCAATTCACGGTGTTGCGCTACGACACGCGCGGCCATGGAGGCACGCAGGTGCCTGCAGGTCCGTACACGCTGGCGCAACTGGCGGCCGATGCTCAGGGGCTGCTGGCGCACCTGGGGGTGTCACGCACCCACTGGATTGGCCTGTCATTGGGTGGCATGGTCGCCCAGGCGCTGGCTATTGCACAACCGCAACTGCTAGACCGGGTGGTGCTAGCCAACACCACCTGCAAGGCGGCGCCCAATGCCGCAGCGCTGTGGGGCGACAGGGCGCGGCTCGCAAGGACAGAAGGAATGACGGCCCTGGTGCAGCCAACGCTGTCGCGCTGGTTTACCGAGCCGTACCGGTTAGCTCAGCCGGACGACATGCAAGAGGTGGCCCGAATGATTGCCGGAACGCCCGTTGAAGGTTACGCGGGCTGCTGTGCCGCACTTTCAGATGTCGAGTTCGAGGAAGGGTTGCAGGGCTTGAATTTGTCAGCGCTGGTGCTGGCGGGCGCGCAGGATCAGGCCACACCGCTCGCAATGTCCCAACTGCTGGCCAGGAGTTGGCCTGGCGCCAAGCTGGCGGTGCTGCAAGGCGCGGCCCACATCAGTAGCCTCGAGCAGGCCCAAGCCTTCAATTCGGAAGTGCTGGGTTTCCTGCTTTAGTGCGGTGGACGTGGCGTGCGCTCCGTCAGCGTGACTAGAAAGTAGCGCCCAGCAGTAAAAACCGTGCGGGCCCGGTATGCATTCAGACAAGAGTTCATGGATTTGATGGAACTGCCCACGAGCAGTGGGCCAACCTGAACTCGGAATGATCCATAGCGCTAGGCGTATTGCATCTCTGCGCAAGCCATAAGTTGTTCTAAGTCAAAAAACGGCTTCCAGCCTCGTTCACCAATTAACCTAAATCCGGCAGTTGAGCGCGGCCGAGGGGCTGCCGAGGCAGGTCGCTGGCTAGGCGCGAGCGCCGGCCGGACTCCGTGTCCGGCTGGTACGAGCAACAACGCCAGCAGGCTGAAGCGGCAGACCATCGGCCGTGCAGCGCTCTCACCCAGGAGGTGAGTTGCGCCGTGTACGCAACCCTTCGATTCATTTGACGTGTCATGCGGGCGCAAGCGGCCAACTGCCAGGTTTAGGTTTAAGCTGTTGCCAGGCACCGACTGTGACGCTTGATGACCCGCGCGGCGATGCTGACCACGGCTCAAAATGCCTTCAAGACCCCTGGCTCAGGTCAGAACGATCCCAGGCTGCCGAGGATGGCTGCAAGTTGGATCACATTGATCAGGATTGCCGATTTGTGGATCTTGCGAAACACTGAAATAGCAACCGGGTCATTGGCCTGAATCCGGGGTCTGAGCAGATCCATCTTGCGGATGAATTTTCCACGC
>CAIMVC010000322.1 GCA_903844825.1 uncultured Burkholderiales bacterium
GGCAGCGTATTACACGAAGTGAAAAGCGTGGGGGCCATTCCCGTCGCAGGGCCGCCCCAAGACGGGACAGCCCCCTCGGGGGGCAGCGTATTACACGAAGTGAAAAGCGTGGGGGCCATCACTTCAACCTGTCCGACTTTTGAAAGGACTTCTGCCGCTTGAACATGCCTTGGCGATAAAAGGGAAACAGCTGCAGATAGGTGCGTATCTTGAGCCAGCGGCCGTACAGTCCCATGGGCTCGAAGAGCACAAAGGCGATCAGCACGGCGCCGTAGACCACCGCCTGCAGGCCAGGTGCCTGGCCGATGGCGGCTGGCAGGTAGTCTTTGAAGAGGGTGATGGCCTGCGGCATGGCGATCAGGAACAGAGCGCCCAGGAAGGCACCATGGACCGAGCCCAGACCGCCAATGACGATCATCAGCAGCAGGTCGATGGACTGCAGAATGTTGAACTGGTCCGGCGAGATGAATTGCAGCTTGTGTGCATACAGTGCGCCGGCCACACCGGCCAGTGCGGCGGAGAGTGCAAAGGACAGGGTTTTGTAGCGGGCCAGGTGGATACCCATGCTTTGCGCCGATATTTCTGAATCGCGAATCGCCACAAAGGCGCGGCCGGTAGGCGAGCGCAGCAGGTTCAAGATTCCCAGCGTGGCCAGCACGGTAATCAGCAGGCTCAGCAGATAGAACTCGGTGCCGCTTGAAAGCGTCCAGCCGAACATCTGCGGCGCCTTGATGTGTACGCCGGCGTTGCCGCCCGTGACGCTCTCCCAGCGCGCAAAAACCTCTTCGACGATAAAGCCAAATGACAGCGTGGCCATGCCCAGGTAAATGCCTTTGACGCGCAAGGCCGGCAGTCCGACGAGCAGTCCGGCAGCGGCAGAAAGTCCGGCTGCGCAGGCCAGCGCCAGGGGAAAGGGCAGGCCGGCATTGGTCAGCACGGCCTGGGTGTAGGCGCCCACGCCCAGAAAAGCGGCATGACCGAGCGAGAACAGTCCGGTGAAGCCGGCCAGCAGCATCAGGCCCAGGCCGGCAATGGCGTAGATCAGCACAAAGGTCAGCTGGGCCAGGTAGTACTCGGGAAACAGCCAGGGCGCCATCAGCAGCAGCAGCATCAGCAGTCCGTACCAAAATACATGGCCTTTGTGCCTGGCCAGGCTGAGGTCCTGCGCGTAACTGGTCTTGAAGATAAAGCGCATGTTCAGACTTTTTTTCTCAGCTGTTCGCCGAACAGACCGCTGGGCTTGACCATCAGCATCACGAGCACCACCACGTAGGCGGCCACATCCTTGACGCCATCGGGCAGGTAAAAGCCGGCCAGCGACTCGACGATGCCGATCACCAGTCCGCCGACGATGGCCCCCGGCAGACTGCTGAAACCGCCGACCACAGCGGCCGGAAAAGCCTTCAGGCCGATAAAACCCATGTTGGCATGCACAAAGGTGATGGGCGCCAGCAACAGGCCGGCGACTGCGGCCACCGCCGCAGCCAGAGCCCAGACCAGGCCGTTGAGCCGCTGCACCGGAATCCCCATGTAGTAGGCGGCCAACTGGTTTTGCGACGATGCCTGCATGGCAATGCCCAGCTTGGTGTAGCGAAACAGGGCGAAGAGGGCTGCACACAAGACGGCCGTGCTGACAATGACGGCCACCTGCTCGAGGTTGATCACCAGGGTGCCAAGTTGCCAGATTTCATCCTTGTAGGGCACGGGCAGTACATGGGTTTCGGTGCCGATGCCGGGGATCATGGTGATCAGGCCGCGGGCGGTGTAGCCAACGCCGATGGTCAGCATGACGATGGAAAAAGCCGGCTGTCCGAGGATGGGCCTGACCACCGCTTTTTCGATCAGCATGCCGAACAGGGCCATGCCAGCAATCGACGAGAGCACCGCCAGCCAGTAAGGAAAGCCCAGAAACGTCATGCAGCCCAGGCCGCAGAAGGCGCCCAGCATCATGAGCTCGCCCTGGGCAAAGCTCACGGTCTCGGTGGCTTTGTAGATGAGGACGAAGCCCAGCGCGATCAGGCCGTAGATGCAGCCGAGCGAGACACCGCTGATGATCAGCTGCACAAATTGCACGTTCAAAGCCTTCCTGTAGAAGGCGTTGTTTATAACTGCCGCTGTCAGCCTTGTCTTTAGGGGTTGATCCGCATAGGGAACACCTTAACCGCGGCTCCCGCCCCGCGGACCACGGGCTATTGAAGGAGCTGGTTAACGGCTCCGGACAATCGGCTCGGGTCGCCCGTCGTCGCCGATGGCCACATAGGTCAGGTTGGCCTGCGTGACCTTGATGTACTGGCCTTGCGCGCGAAAGCGCTCGGCATAGACTTCGACCTGCACCGTGATGGAGGTGTTGCCGATGCGGGTCACCACCGCGAACAGCGACAAGATGTCGCCTACCCGCACGGGCTGCTTGAAGATGAACTCGTTGACCGCCACGGTGGCCATGCGGCCCGTGACATAGCGCGCCGGCAACACCGCACCGGCGAGGTCGACCTGGGCCATCACCCAGCCCCCGAAAATGTCGCCGTTGGCATTGCAATCGGCGGGCATGGGGATCACCTTCAGAACCAGTTCCTTGTCCGTCGGCAGGTGCACGGTGTGACTCGGTGCCGCCTGACTGGTGCGCGCGTCGGGCTGTTTGTCGGGCTGGGGGGTGGCGGGGTTGGACATAGGCACAATCGTGAAGTAGCGGGTGGGTGTGTGTTGATCAAGGGATCACAGATGGCGCCGACCCGCGGGCCGCCCGTTTTTTGCCCCTGATTCTTTTACCGATTGTCCCTCATGCGTCACCGAGCCACCGCCCCTGATTCTCCCGCACCGACGGCTGCAGCGCCGCCGGGCGCCCAGGCGCTGCCCCCGCGTTCGGACTGGGACACGCTGGCCCGGCTGTTTCCTTATCTGTGGGAATACAAGTGGCGGGTGATGGCCGCTCTGGCCTTCATGATCAGCGCCAAGGTCGCCAACGTGGGGGTGCCGGTGCTGCTCAAAACCCTGGTCGACACCATGAGTCCGGCCGGCGGCAACGGTGCGCCGGCGCTGCTGGTGGTGCCGCTGGCGCTGCTCGTGGCCTATGGTTTGCTGCGCCTGTCGACGTCGCTTTTTACCGAATTGCGCGAACTGGTCTTTGCCAAGGCGACGGAGGGCGCTGCCAGGCGCATTTCGCTGGAGGTTTTTCGCCATCTGCACGCGCTAAGCCTGCGCTTTCACCTGGACCGCCAAACCGGCGGCATGACGCGTGACATCGAGCGCGGCACGCGCGGCGTGCATTCCCTGATTTCGTACTCGCTCTACAGCATCATCCCGACCTTGATCGAAGTCACGCTGGTGCTGACTTTGCTGGCGGTCAAGTTTGACGTCTGGTTCGCCGGCATCACCATCATCGCGCTGGTGTTTTACGTGCTGTTCACCGTCACGGTGACCGAGTGGCGTACCAAGTTCAGAAAGCAGATGAATGAGCTCGACTCGTCTGCCCACAGCCGTGCGATTGATTCGCTGCTGAATTACGAAACCGTCAAGTACTTCAATAACGAGGCTTTCGAGGCCAGCCGTTACGACGAAAGCCTGGAGCGCTACCGCCGGGCAGCGGTCAAAAGCCAGACCACGCTGAGCCTGCTCAACACCGGCCAGCAGCTGATCATCGCCATTGGGCTGGTGGCCATGCTCTGGCGCGCCACTCAAGGGGTGGTGGAGGGGCGCATGACCCTGGGCGACCTGGTGATGGTCAATGCTTTCATGATTCAGCTCTACATACCGCTGGGGTTTTTGGGTGTGATTTACCGCGAGATCAAGCAGAGCCTGACCGACCTGGACAAGATGTTCAACCTGCTTGAAAAAGAGCGCGAAGTCGCTGACGAGCCTGGCGCCAGGCCTTTGCATTTCCCGCCGCTGCCGCGCTCGCCCGACGCGCGCGGGCCCGCTGGCGGCCAGGTTGACGCGACCGTTCGTTTTGAAAACGTCAGCTTCGCCTACGAGCCGAGTCGGCCCATCTTGCACCACGTCAGCTTCGAGATTCCCGCAGGCAAGACGGTCGCGGTGGTGGGCTCGTCCGGGGCGGGCAAGTCCACGCTGGCTCGCTTGCTGTTTCGCTTTTATGACGTCAGCAACCCGCAAGAAGGCGGACGCATCACGATTGCCGGGCAGGATATCCGGCACGTGAGCCAGTCCAGCCTGCGCCAGGCCATCGGCATCGTGCCGCAGGACACGGTGCTGTTTAACGACACGGTCGAGTACAACATTGCCTACGGCAAGCCGGGCGCCAGTCGGGCCGAGGTCGAGGAGGCTGCCCGGGCGGCCCGCATTCACGACTTCATCAGCGCCACGCCCAAGGGCTACAACACCATGGTCGGCGAGCGGGGACTCAAACTCTCGGGCGGTGAAAAGCAGCGCGTGGCGATCGCGCGCACGCTGCTCAAAAACCCGCCGGTGCTGATTTTTGACGAAGCCACCTCGGCGCTCGACTCGGCCAATGAGCGCGCCATTCAGGCCGAGCTGCGAACCGCCGCGCAAAACAAGACCACGCTGGTGATTGCGCACCGCTTGTCCACCGTGGCCGACGCTCATGAAATTTTGGTGATGGACGCCGGTCGCATCATCGAGCGTGGAAACCACGCCGACTTGCTCGCGCGCGATGGCCGCTATGCGCAGATGTGGGCCTTGCAGCAGCAGGGGCATGACGGCGAGCCGGTGGCCGCTCAAGCCGCTTCGGTGGGTTAAGGGCCCGAGTCCTGTTGTGCGCCGCAGGCCGTGCCGGATGCCTTGTGGGCGGTCGGCGGTTGGCGGTCGGCGGACGGAGGGCGGTTTGCCCCCTCGGTTTCAAATATGTTAAAAACTGACAAAAAACGGGGTGTTTGCGGGCAGACTCTTCCTGCTGAGGGTTTCGGCAGCGGTTACTGGTTCTTGCCAGGGCCACTTTTCAGTGTTGGGTGGCACGCTGGCTTGCGTGTTGCCTTCAGATTGTGCAGATCGAACTCATGCCTATCGCAAATCAGCTCGCCTCAGGATCACCCGCGCTGCCCTTGGTTGATGGTGCGAAATTGCGCGCTCTGCGTGAGGCCGCGCAATTTGAAATTAGTAGCCTAGCGCAGCGTGCCAGCCTCTCGGCGGCCCAGCTCAGGCAACTCGAAAATGGCGAAAGCAGTCTGTTTTACAGCCTGGGCGTGCGCCTGCAGGCGGCCCGAAAAGTCGCCGCAGTTTTGGGTGTTCCGCCGGATAGCTTCATCATGTCGGTCGCTGCCTCCGTGGTGAAGCCAGGTGCGCATGTTGCAAGCCCGCAGGGCCGGCTTGGCGCCGACGCGGACAGCGCCTCTGGCCAACGCGCGCACGCTCTGCGTGCGCAGACTGCGCAGACGGCCCGGCCCGCGCCCGCCCACCAAGCTGCCAATCCGGGCCGCGTTGCCTGGATCTGGATGCTGCTGGGTTTCGGCGTGGTGGCCGCGTTGCTGCTCTGGTGGATGGGGGGTTCTGGCTCATCTGCACAACGCCAGCCTGCCCAGGCGGCGCCTGGGCTCCAGAGCCCGCCGCCGCCCTTATCTGCCTCACCTGGGTTGCCTGCCGCAGAGGCGCCAGGTCCCCCGCCGACGCCCCCGCTTGCGACCTCATCCGCTGTACCCCTTGCGCAGCAACCTGGCAGTTCCCAGTCTTGTGGCCCGGGCGACGATCCGGTCGTGGCCTTGCAAGCCTTGCGCGCTTTCAAGAGTGGCGCCATGGTCTACGTCGTGGGAACGCCGGGGCAGGTGCTTTGCGTGCGCGATGCCGCCGGCCAGGTCTGGCAGCATGTGTTTGCGCTTGGCGGTGGCCGCACGTTCGAGGGCGCGCCACCCTGGCAGTTGCAATCCCCCCAATTGGCCAGCATGGAAATTTACTTTCAGGGCTGGCGTGTTCGTCCACCCGAGGCGGCTACAACGCGGGTATCGCTGCAGGAAATTGCCTGGCGCTAAGGCGCCGCTGGCCTCTGCCTAGCCCCGTTCCAGCCGCCTACCGGGCCGCATAATCCGAAATTCGGCAGTTGGGCGCGGTCCTCGCAGCGTTCTTAACCAGGAGGTGACGTGCCCCGTATGCGTAATGCTTTGATTCATTTGACCTTGCCTGCGGGTACCAGCGGCCAACTGCCGGATTTTGGATAATACGGCCGCATGGACACCAAGTGGTTGGAAGACTTCGTTAGCCTGGCCGAGACGCGTAGCTTTAGCCGGTCGGCGCAGTTGCGGCATGTCACGCAGCCCGCATTTTCCCGGCGCATTCAGGCCCTGGAGGCCTGGGCGGGGACCGACCTGGTCGATCGCAGTTCCTACCCTACGCGTCTGACGCCGGCCGGTCAGACGCTCTATGCGCAGTCGCTGGAGATGCTGCAGGGTCTGCAGTCCACCCGTGCCATGCTGCGCGGGCACACGGCCGCGGGCCAGGATGTTATTGAGTTTGCCGTTCCGCACACGTTGGCGCTGACTTTTTTCCCGGCCTGGGTCTCCGGCCTTCGCGAAAAATTCGGACCCGTCAAGAGCCGGCTGATCGCGCTGAATGTGCATGACGCCGTGCTGCGCCTAGTTGAAGGCAGTTGCGATTTGCTGATCGCCTACCACCACGGCTGCCAGCCCATCCAGCTTGACCCGGACCGCTACGAAATGGTCACGCTCGGGCGCGAGTTGCTGGCCCCTTATGCCAAGCCGCAGCCCGACGGTCAGCCGATGTTTGCCTTGCCGGGCCGATCGCTGGAACCCTTGCCCTACCTGGGCTACGCGCCGGGTGCCTACCTCGGGCGGGTGGTTGACTGGCTGCTCAAGGAGTCCAGCCAGGCGATTCACCTGGACCGGGTTTACGAGACGGACATGGCCGAAGGGCTCAAGGCCATGGCCCTGGAAGGTCATGGCATCGCATTTTTGCCCATGAGTGCTGTCAAAAAAGAGCTGCGTGCTAAAAAGCTGGTGAGTGCAGGCCCAGGGCTTGAAGTCAGCATGGATATTCGCGTTTACCGAGAGCGGCCGCAAGGCAAGTCGGTGCTGAAAAGCCCGGCGCAGGCGCTGTGGCACTATTTGCAGACGTCGGCCTGAGGTGGTCCCGCGCGCGCTGTACCGCTGCGCGCTTCGCAAGAAGGGGTCGACTTGGAAGTTGAAGATTTTGAATAATGCAATCGAAAGAATCCCTGTGAAATTTCAACTCTTTGCTCTCGGCCTGTGCCTGGTTACCGCGGGTACCGTTCATGCCCGGGCCAACGACACGCTGGCTAAAGTCCAGGCCTCGGGCGTGGTGGTCCTGGGCGTACGCGATGCCTCTGGGGCGCTGTCTTATGCGCTGGGCCCGGGCCAGTACGGGGGCTACCAGGTTGATATTTGCCATCGCATCGTGGCCCGGCTTGAAAAAGAAGCTGGCAAAAAGCTGGCGGTCAAGTACCAGCCCGTGACCTCGCAAAACCGCGTTTTGCTGGTACAAAACGGGACAGTTGACATTGAGTGCGGCTCCACCACGCACTCTGCCGGTCGCGCCAAAGAGGCCGCGTTCTCGATCACCACCTACGTCGACGAAGTGGGCATTGTCGTCAGGGCCGACTCAGGCATCAGCGCACTGGCGCAACTCACGGGCAAAAGGATCGTGACCACCAAGGGCACCAGGTCGGTGCAGCTGCTGCGCAAGCAGGAGCGCGCGACGGGCGTTGAATTCAGGGAAGTCATTGGCAAGGACCACGCTGACAGCTTCGCGAAGCTCGCGTCGGGCCAGGCCGACGCTTTTGTGATGAACGTGCAGATTCTGGCCGGCAACATGGCTGCTGCGAAAAATCCGGCCACTTACCGCATCCTGGGCGAGACTCTGAGTGTCGAGCCAGTGGCCATCATGTTTCGCAAGTACGACCCGGCCTTCAAGAAGATGGCGGACGACACCATCCGGGACCTGATCAGGTCGGGTGAGTTGGCCCAGCTCTACGACAAGTGGTTTATCCAGCCGATCCCGCCGCACCAGGTCAGGATCGGTCTGCCGGTCAGCGAGGCGACCCAAGCCGCCTGGGCCACACCGAATGACAAGCCGGTCGAGGACTACCCCAAAAAGTAATCATCCCAAAGCCGGCAGTGGGCCGCTGATAGCCGCCTGAAACGGCGAGTCAATCAAAGCGTTGCGCGCACGCTGGCATCAGCCCCTGGGCCAAAACGCTACGCGGCCGCGGGTCTGCCGCTTCAGGCCGCGGGCGTTGCAACTCGCACCACTCGGACACCGAGTCCTGCTGCTGCTGCCGCCTGGGCAGCGCCCTGCCTTGTCAGCCCCTCGGCCGCGCCCAACTGCAGGATTTGGGGTCATGCAGAAAATGCATGAGTTTCCGAGTCATTGGCATTTGCCCTGCTGCGCGCCGACGCCTAAAGTTTCTGGCTTCGGTTCGGGTCAGGCATGAAGCCTGCTTGACTGCTGGGTTGTGGTGACCGAAGCACCACCCTGGCTGACCGGCCCGGGTTTGGGGTAAACCTAGGGCTTGCCTGTCGGGCGGGTCGTTAGAATCGCCGCAGTTCGCACACATTTAATGATTTATCTGGAGGATTTTCTGTGAAATTTCGATTTGCTGCTCTTTCCCTCGCCCTGCTCGCCGCCGGCGCCGTTCATGCCCAGGCCAACGACACACTGGCCAAGGTCAAGGCCTCCGGCGTGGTCACCATGGGTGTGCGGGACTCGTCCGGTGCCTTGTCCTACACCCTGGGTGAAGGCAAATATGCCGGCTACCACGTCGAAGTCTGCCAGCGCATTCTGGCCAACCTGGAGAAGGCCGCCGGCAAGAAGCTGGAAGTCAAGTACCAGAGCGTGACATCGCAAAACCGCATCCCACTGGTGCAAAACGGTACGGTCGATATCGAGTGCGGCTCCACCACCAACAACGCCACGCGCCAAAAAGATGTGTCTTTTGCACTGACCACCTACGTCGAGGAAGTGCGCATTGCCGTCAAGGCCAATTCGGGCATTACATCGCTGGCACAACTCAACGGCAAGAACGTTGCCACCACCACCGGCACCACCTCTGTGCAGTTGCTGCGCAAGCACGAGCGGGCTACTGGCGTTGACTTCAAGGAAGTCTTTGGCAAGGACCACGCTGACAGCTTCCTGCTGCTCGAGTCGGGCCGCGCCGACGCCTTCGTGATGGACGGCCAGATTCTGGCTGGCAATATCGCCACGGCCAAGAACCCGGCCGATTTCCGCATTGTTGGCGAGACCATCAGCGTCGAGCCCATCGCCATCATGCTACGCAAGGATGACCCAGCCTTCAAGAAAATGGCTGACGACACCATCCGTGACCTGATCAAGTCGGGCGAGCTGCCAAAGCTCTATGACAAGTGGTTTGTCCAGCCCATTCCACCGAAGAACACCAAAGTCGGTCTGCCGGCCAGCGACGCCACCAAAGGCGCCTGGGCTGCACCGAACGACAAGCCTGTGGAAGACTACGCCAAGAAGTAATCGGCCACAACCGGTGGGTGTCCTGACACCCCTGCAAGCCCCGCTCAGCCTGGTTCTGACGGGGTTTGTTGTTTGGTGTGTCGATGTGTTGAACCAATAGTTGGCTGACAGGAGTGCGCATGACTTGGGACTGGCAGGTTTTTCTCAACGACGACGGCAGCGGCCGAACCTATTTGCAGTGGATGTTCGACGCCTGGGGCTGGACGGTGGCAGTGGCCGCCTGTGCCTGGGTGGTGGCGATGGTGACGGGTGCCTTCGTGGGCACGCTGCGCACGCTGCCCGACAGCCCGTTGCTGGTGCGCCTGGGCAATATCTGGGTCGAGCTGTTTCGCAATATCCCGCTGCTGGTGCAAATTTTCATCTGGTACTTCGTGGTGCCCAAGGTGTTTCCCGCGATGCAGCAGATGTCGGGTTTTGTGCTGGTGGTGCTGGCGCTGGGGTTCTTCACGTCGGCGCGAATTGCCGAGCAGGTGCGCGCGGGCGTGCAGTCGCTGCCACGCGGCCAGCGCCTGGCCGGCATGGCGATGGGTTTTACCACGTGGCAAACTTATCGATATGTGATTTTGCCCATGGCTTTTCGCATCATCTTGCCGCCGCTGACCAGCGAGTCCATGAATTTGCTGAAGAACTCGTCAGTGGCTTTTGCCGTCTCGATTTCCGAGCTGACCATGTTTGCCATGCAGGCGCAAGAAGAAACCTCGCGCGGCATCGAAATCTATCTGGCGGTCACCCTGCTGTATGCGCTGTCGGCCTTTGCTGTGAACCGCGCCATGGCGCTGGTTGAAAAGAAAGTGCGCATTCCTGGCCAGGCGGTGGCTGCGGCGCCTGGCGGGGGGCACTGAAATGTTTGGCCTTGACCTGAGTTTTGTGAGTTGGGACATCATTTCGAAATTTGTCCTCAAGGGCTTTGTCTTTAGCCTGCAGCTGACCGTGATCGCCACGGTGGGCGGTATCTTGCTGGGCACGCTGCTGGCGCTGATGCGCCTGTCGGGCAGCAAAATGCTGGCCTTGCCCGCCACGGTGTATGTCAACGGCATGCGCTCGGTGCCGCTGGTGATGGTGATTCTGTGGTTTTTCCTGCTGGTGCCCAGTGGCTTTTTTGCCCTGATTCCCGGTGGCGCCAACAACCGTGCCGAGATCTCGGCGATCATCACGTTCATCGCCTTTGAGGCGGCGTATTTCAGCGAGATCATGCGTGCCGGCATCCAGTCGATCTCGCGCGGGCAGGTCGGCGCGGGCATGGCGCTGGGCATGACCTACGGTCAAAACATGCGGCTGATCGTGTTGCCGCAGGCCTTTCGCAACATGTTGCCGGTGTTGCTGACGCAGACCATCATCTTGTTTCAGGACACCTCCCTGGTTTATGCGATTGGTGCCTACGACCTGCTCAAGGGCCTGACGACCGCCGGCAAGATTTATGGCCGACCCGAAGAGGCCTATTTGCTGGCCGCCTTGATTTATTTTGTAGTTTGTTTTGGCTTGTCCTACCTGGTCAGGAAGCTCCAGAACAAGATCGCCATCATTCGATAAAACAGGCAGTAGCTGCGGAGAACCCCGATGATTGAACTCAAGCAAGTATCCAAGTGGTACGGCGCCGTGCAGGTGCTCAACGAATGCACGACGCTGATCAAAAAAGGTGAGGTGGTGGTGATCTGCGGACCCTCGGGCTCGGGCAAGTCAACCCTGATCAAGACGGTCAACGCGCTCGAGCCCTTTCAAAAGGGCGAGATCTTTGTCGATGGTCAGGCGGTGCATGACCCCAAGACGGATTTGCCCAAGCTGCGCAGCCGGGTTGGCATGGTGTTTCAGAACTTCGAGCTGTTCCCGCATCTGAGCGTGACCGAGAACCTGACGCTGGCGCAAATCAAGGTGCTGGGGCGCAGCGCCGACGAGGCGCAAAAGCACGGACTGAAGTACCTGGACCGGGTGGGGCTGCTGGCCCACAAGGACAAGTTTCCCGGCCAGCTCTCCGGTGGCCAGCAGCAGCGCGTGGCGATTGCCCGGGCCTTGAGCATGGACCCGATCGCCATGCTCTTTGACGAGCCCACCTCGGCGCTTGACCCGGAGATGGTCGGCGAGGTGCTGGACTGCATGATGGGCCTGGCACTCGACGGCATGACCATGATGGTGGTGACCCACGAGATGGGTTTTGCCCGCAAGGTCGGCAGCCGGGTGATCTTCATGGATGTCGGTGGGCGGATTCTGGAGGACTGCTCCAAGGACGAGTTCTTCAATCACCCCGAAAATCGCCAGCCGCGCACCAAAGACTTTCTCAACAAAATCCTGCAGCACTGAACGCGCCGGTTTTTCGCAGGTTTTCCGCCGGTTTTTCGCAGGCCCGCCTCGAAGCGACGGCGCGTCAGCCAGAGCGCGGCGAGGGGCCAGGGGCCGGGCCGTGTTTTTGGCGACAATACGGCCATGACTTCAGCCACAGCTCCTTTGCGCCTCACCATCACTCGGCCCGACGACTGGCACTTGCATGTGCGCGACGGCGACGCCCTCGCGACCGTGGTGCCGCACACAGCGGCGCAATTTGCTCGGGCCATCATCATGCCCAACCTGCGGCCCCCGGTGACCACGGCGGCCCAGGCGCTGGCCTACCGCGCCCGCATCCGGGCCGCAGTGCCGGCGGGCATGCAGTTCGAGCCCTTGATGACGCTTTACCTGACCGACAACTTGCCGCCCGACGAAATCGCGCGGGCGCAAGAGGCCGGTGTGGTGGCCGCCAAGCTCTATCCGGCCGGCGCCACCACCAACAGCGATGCCGGCGTGACCGACATCCGCAAGACTTACGCCACGCTCGAAGCCATGCTGCGCGCTGGTTTGCTGCTGCTGGTGCATGGTGAAGTCACCGGCGCGGAGGTTGATCTGTTTGACCGCGAAGCCGTGTTCATCGACCAGCAGCTGATACCACTGCGCCGTGATTTCCCCGAGCTCAAAATCGTCTTTGAGCACATCACCACGCGCGAAGCTGTGCAGTACGTGCAAGCTGCCGACCGCTTTACCGGCGCCACCATCACCGCGCATCACCTGCTCTACAACCGCAACGCGATTTTCGTGGGCGGCATTCGTCCGCACTATTACTGCCTGCCGGTGCTCAAACGCGAAGTCCATCGCCAAGCGCTGGTGCAGGCCGCCACCAGCGGCAACCCGCGCTTTTTTCTGGGCACCGACAGCGCGCCACACCCGGCGCACCTCAAGGAGCACGCCAGCGGTTGTGCGGGTTGCTATACGTCGCACGCCGCCATGGCCTTGTATGCCGAGGCTTTTGATGCGGCAGGCGCGCTCGAGCAGCTCGAAGCCTTTGCCAGCTTCAATGGGGCAGACTTTTACGGCCTGCCGCGCAACACCGGCCAGATCACGCTTGAGCGCAGCGCCTGGACGCCGCCGGAGAGCTTTGCCTTTGGCGACGCCGAGCTCAAGCCACTGCGCTCAGGAGAAAGCCTGCCCTGGCGACTGGTGTGAAGGCTGCTGCCGGCCGGCAGCTCGGTGCAGCAAGGCGGGAGCCGGCTCTGCTGGATGCCGCGCCGGTGCAGGTTCTGGCCCGCACCATCGCCTGGCAGGCCCCCTGGCTATCGCATCTGCGTCCCTATGCTGCTGCCCTGATGGCAGGGCTGGAGGCGGGCCTGACGGTAGCCGAGGCGCTCAATGCGCTGCTGGACGACGCTGCGTGTCGCGGCGCCGGCCCGTTGTCAGGGCAGTCACTGCAGCGGCCTCCCGTTCGCTTTGTGGCGCAGTCCGCGCTTCCCGCCGGGCAGGCCTATGAAGACTTCATCTTCAAAACGGGCCAGGTGCCAACCCGGGAGAATTTGCACGATCTGTTTAACGGCTTGTGCTGGCTGCAGTTTCCTCAGACCAAAACGCGGCTCAACCAATTGCAGGCGGCGCAGATCGAGGCCGGTGGCGTGCAAGCCCGGCGCGGTAGCGTGCGTGACGCGCTGACCGTGTTTGATGAGAATGCCGCGATTTTGCTGGCGCCCGAGCCACTCTGGCAGGCGCTCCAGGCCAGGGACTGGCCGCAACTCTTTATTGCTCTGCGACCGCTCTGGCAGGATGCCCGCCTGGTGCTTTTTGGCCATGCCTTGCTGGAAAAACTGGTGGTGCCGCGCAAACCGATCACGGCCCATGTCTACTGCGCCCAATCGCCTGACGCGCCCGACGCGGCGCAGGGGCTTGACCGCTGGCTGGCCGCTGACCTGCAGGCCGAAAGAGTGGCTGGCAAACCGTTTGTGCCCTTGCCGGTGCTGGGGGTGCCGCACTGGTGGGCGGGTAATGAAGACTTTTCTTTTTATGATGACCCGGCCGTGTTTCGCTGCGCCGTTGGGCAGCGCTTGCCACTGAGCCGGCCCTCTTGATACCGGGTGGCCTCGTCCCCATTTATTGCAACGCAAAGACCTTGCTCGTCATCGGTTTTTGCAGTGTCTACTACGCTTGCGTCCGTTAACCCTTGTGGAATGACTCTCATGAAAAGAATTTTGCTGTTTGTTCTGACCAATCTTGCGGTGGTCGTGGTCCTGGGTATCGTGGCCAGCTTGCTGGGCGTGAACCGCTTTTTGACGCCCAATGGATTGAATCTGTCGGCCTTGCTTGGCTTTGCGCTCATCATGGGTTTTGGCGGCGCCATCATCTCTTTGCTGATCAGCAAGCCTGTGGCCAAGTGGAGCTCTGGCGTGCGCGTCATCAACCAGCCGCAAAACGCCGACGAAGCCTGGATTGTCGAGACGGTCAGCCGGCTGGCCCAGCGGGCTCAGATCGGCATGCCCGAAGTCGGTATTTTTGAGGGCGAGCCCAATGCCTTTGCCACGGGTGCGTTCAAAAATTCAGCGCTGGTGGCGGTGTCTACCGGTTTGTTGCAGGGCATGACGCGCGAAGAAATTGAAGCGGTCATCGGCCATGAGATTGCGCACATTGCCAACGGCGACATGGTCACGATGACGCTGATTCAAGGTGTGATGAACA
>CAIMVC010000323.1 GCA_903844825.1 uncultured Burkholderiales bacterium
CTTGCGAACAAGATGGCTCGAACAATGTGGGCACTGTTGGCTCACGACAGACCCTACAAGCAAGACCACTTTAGCGCAGTTCCGGCCTAGTGCCAGAGGCATTGTTGACCCAAGATAAGGTCGTGTCCCAACCCGTGGTGTAAGTTCCCAGCCCGGACAGGCTGAGGTACACGGTACTCAGCGAGCCACAGCGGACAGCCGAGTGGGCACAGTATCGCAGAGGGTTTGCAGACCCTCAAGCTGCATATAGCGCCGGTTCAAGCTCCACTCGTCGTTCTGCTCGAGCATCATCGCCCCCACCAGCCGAGTGATCGAGGCGTCATTGGGGAAGATGCCCACCACGTTGGTTCTTCGCTTGATCTCCGCGTTCAGTCTTTCAAGCGGATTGGTCGAATAGATCTGCGGCCAGTGCGCGCGTGGAAACGTCATGAACGCCAACACGTCGTGCTCGGCCTCATCCATCAAACTCGCCAGCTTGGGAAACTTCTCCCGCAGCTGATCGGCCACCGATCGCCACTGGGATTTCGCCGCCTCGGGCGTCTCCTGCACGAACACCGTGCCGATGGCCGCTGAGACCATGCGCCGCTGGGTCTTACTGGCGTGCGCCAGGGCATTCCTCATGAAGTGCACCCGGCAACGCTGCCAGGTTGCCTTGAGCACCTTGGACACCGCTGCCTTGATGCCCTCGTGGCTGTCGCTGATGACCAGCTTCACACCCCGCAGGCCCCGGCGGTTCAGGCTGCGCAGGAACTCCGTCCAGAACGGCTCGGCCTCGCTGGCGCCCACCTTCAACCCGAGCACCTCGCGCTGACCCTCGGTATTGACCCCGACCGCCACTATTACCGCCACGCTCACGATGCGCCCGGCCTCGCGGGTCTTCACGTAGGTGGCATCCACCCACAGGTAGGGCCAGTCGCCTTCGATCTGGCGGTTCAGGAAGGCGCCCACGCGCTCGTCGAGTTCACCGCGCCGCTCCCGCGCTGGTGCCCAAGAGTTGCGGCGGCAGGCGCCAGCCCCGCTTCAGCAACTCCGCGATCAGCCCGCCTTGCCACCAGCAGCGGTTACCGCCGCCGGCAAAGCTCAGCGTTTTGACCTGCGCCAGGTCCAGGGAGACTAGTGAAATGGTATTACTCAAAAGGTGATGACCCGCCGTAAGCGATGCGGGCTCACTGAGCTCGCTGCAAGGTGGCGGAATTGGGTAGTTGATCAGCCGCGCATCATAAAGTACTCACCAGGTGAGTCCACCCCGCCACGTTCGGCGTCCAAGCGTCCAAGCGTCCAAGCGTTCGGTGTTCGGTGTTCGGTGTTCGGTGTTCGGTGCTCGGCGGTCGGCGGTCGGGACATCTCCCGTGCTCGCGGGCGCGGGGGGCTGTGGCTGCCTGTCATGTGGCGCACGAGCAAGGTTTCAAGCCCTTTTTCGGTGGGGTCGGTGGCCCTCCTTGCTCTGCGCGAATGGCTTGTGATCTTGAGCCGAAAGGCTAAGGCACCATGGCTTTGTCCAGCAAGGTCAGGCCCAACGCCTCCTGCCCCGAACCACGGGCGGCCCGTAACTGAAAACGCGTTTCGGCATCAAACTCAGCGAGCATGACCGTGGTCATGTCATCCATCAGGCGGTTCAATGGTGTGCCGCGGCGCTTGGCTAGCGCTTTGAGGCGGCGGTGTTTTTCGTCGGGCAGGCGTACGGTCAGGGCGCTCATGTCAAAAGCTCATTCAAAAAATCTTCGGGCGACATCACCCGCAGTGCGCCGAAACGCAACTGAGCACCTTGCCAGTCGCGCAGGTTACGGGTGACGATGGCTTCTGCATCTCCCGCCACGGCAAGCTCTATCAAGTGGTTGTCCGATTCATCTCGCAGATTGGGGCGCCACAAAAAATAAACACGGGTCCACTCGCACAGCGCCTAATAGCTGTCCAGCAAGGCGTTGCGCTCTTGCGCGTTCAAGCGGCTGCTGGCAACAAGGGGAACGCGTCCCAGCACCGGCTCAAACTCCGTGAACAAGGTTTCACCCATCAGCGGCATTACCCGGTGCTCCAGACAAGCCCGAATCACGGCATTGGAAGCCCCCGCACCAAGGCACGCACCCACAAAAACGTTGGCATGAATCACAACCCGCTTGGTGCAATGGAATCAAATTTGCCACCATTTAGCGAGACGAAGGCCGCTGGTCAGGCGCGTTGCAAGTTGGCAAACTGGGTCCTCAAGCAGCCCTGCACCATCAAGCGCCCACCAGAAAATCGGCCCGACCCCGCGAGGCCTCCACAAGCTCGGCATTCAGGCGGTCATTGCTGGCGATCCTGGCCAGGGCCTGATCGCGGCTTAGCCCTGCGCTTTGCATGTGGCGCAGCGTCAGGCGCTGCATCGCCAGCGGCAGCGGGACGTCAAGAAACCAGCGCTGGTCAAACAAGTCAGCGGTGTTCCAGCCGTGGTCTTGATGCAGCAGGTACAAGCCCTCGACCAGAATCAGGCGGGCCTGCGGCGGCACCGTGATGGCGTCAGCCACCGGGTCGCCCACATCGTGTTCAAAACCGGGCCAGCCGAGTGACTCTGCTGGCTGACCCGTCTCGGGCCGCAAGGCCTGCAGGCGCTGGGACAGGGCCTGCGGATCGAAAGTCCAGGGTGCGCCGCGGCGCCTGAGGGCGGCCGCCGGGTCGGGCAGGCTTGCCAATTGGGCACGGCTGAGGTGAAAGCCGTCCATGCCTAGCGCCACCATGGTGCCGGGCCCGCATTGGGCGTTGACGGCCAGCGTCCACTGCGCTGCCGCCGTGCTTTTGCCCGAGCCCGGCAGGCCCGCCAGGGCCACCAGGGTGCGCTGATGCGGTCGCTGGGCGAGCAGCGCGAGCAGTCGGGACACCGCAGCGCCGGTGGCCGGGGTCTCAGCTTTTGCTGGCATGGGCGGGCGCCTCGCTGGCAGGGGTCGCTTGAGCCATGGCTTGCATGATTTTTTGCACCTGGCGGTGCATTTCGCGGGCCAGCTCCTCGCGCCGGGGGGCCTCGAGGCGCCCCGAGATGGCGGCCACGCTCAGGGCGGCCACCGGGTTTTCGGGCGGGAACGCCACGCCGATGGCGGCGGTGCCCGGCGTGACGGCGCTGTCGAGAAAAGAGTAACCGCGCTCGCGGCCCGCAGCCACGGCGTCGCGCAGGAAGTCGGCGGTGAAAGATGAAAACTTTTCGTAGCGGTGACCGTTGGCCACGATGATGGCCTCGGCCTCGGCCGCTGGCATGCTGCACAACATGGCCAGGCCACCGGCACCCACACCGAGCGGGCGCCGGATACCGATGTCCAGTGGCATGGCCTTGATCGGGAAATCGCCCAGGGCGCGGTTGGTGCACACCGCTTCCATGCCGCTCAATTCGCTCAGGTAGAGAGTGTCCTGCGTGTGTTCGGCCAGCCAGTGCAAGGCGCCGTCACACAACTCGCTGAGCCGGTAGCGGGGCCGGGCCAGCAAGCCCAACTCATGCATCAGCGGACCCAGAAAGTACTTGCGGGTGTGCTCGTCCCGGGCGACCAGGCCTTCGACCTCCAGGCACTGCAGCATGCGGTAGCAAGTCGACTGCGGCAGGCCGCTGGTGGCGGCAACCTCCCCGATCCGCATGCCGCGCCGGCCCCGCGAGGCGACCACGCGCAGCAACTCGACCGAGCGCTGAATGCTTTGCGTGCCGGATCTGGGTTCAGCGTCGGCGGCCGCAGATACGGCTGCGGCTTGGGTAGGGGGCATGGAACTGTCTGTTGGCGGGGTGTCTGAGGGCATGCATGGTTTGTACATTCAATCCACTATGTGGACAATAAAGGGTTTACCCGATCCGAAATTAAGCGTCAAAGCGTCTTTAATAGCTGAAGAAATACATTAATTAAGTTCACCACATTGTGGATTTTGGAGTGACATGCCGCAAACGATGACCGAAAAAATTCTGGCCCGCGTGGCCGGTCGCAGCAGCGTCAAAGCCGGCGACGAGATTCTGGCCCGGCCCGATTTCGTGATCGCCTACGACTTTCCTGGCTACACGGACGTCTTTTTCCGCGAGGCCAAGGAAGAGTTTGGCGTGCAGCAAGTCAGCAGCCCCGAGCGCTTTGTGCTTTTTATTGACCACATGGTGCCCGCCACCGCGCCCAAGGAAGAAGAAATGCACCAGGTCACCCGCGACTGGGGCAAGGCCCAGGGGGTTCCCGTGCATGAGCGCCAGGGCATCGGCCACCAGGTCTCGGCAGAGCTTGGCTACGCCACACCCGGCGCTTTTGCGGTGCATTTTGACGGCCATGTCAGCCAGTTGGGCGCCTTTGGCACGCTGGCCATCGGTGCCCGCAAGAGCGTGCTCGAAACCTTTGTCAGCGAAACCATGGCGCTGACCGTGCCGCCCACTGTCAAGGTCACGATCACCGGCACGCTGCAGCCAGGCGTCATGGCGCGCGATGTGTTTCACCACATGGTGCGGGTGATGGGGCCGGCCTCGTGCCGCTTCAAGGTGGTCGAGCTCGGCGGCCCGGTCATCGAGGCGATGAGCATCGAGGGCCGCCAGACCATTTGTGGCCAGGCCATGTTTCTGGGGGCGACCACCATGCTGGTGGCGCCAGACGCCAAGACCATCGCTTACGCACGCGACAGGGCCAAAATCAAGCTTGACCCGGTCTACCCCGACGCCGATGCGGCGTACGCCAGCGAAGTCACGATCGACGTCTCCGATCTGCAACCCATCGTGGTGATCCCCCCCAGCCCGGCCAACACCCGCAACCTGACCGACTACCTGGGCCTCGAAGTGCACTCCGGCTACCTCGGCTCCTGCGCCAGCGGCCGACTCGAAGACCTGCGCGCCGCTGCCGACGTTCTGCGCGGGCGCAAGATCAAGCCCGGGTTTCAGCTGCATGTGGTGCCAACCTCGCAGGCCATCATGTCGGCGGCCGCTAAGGAGGGTCTGATCTCGACGCTGGTGGATGCCGGCGCCTTCATCAGCTCGTCGAGCTGCGACTACTGCTACGGCCGCATTGCCACCATGTCCAGCGGCCAGCGCGCCGTCTCCACCGGCACGCTCAACACCCCCGGCCGCATGGGCAGCCCTGACTCTGAAATTTTCATCTGCAATGCCGCGGTGATTGCCGCTTCGGCGCTCGAAGGCTGCATTGCCGACCCCCGCCCCTACCTGGCCGAATCGGCCGCCCTTGCCGCAGCAGGTGCCGCATGAGCCTGAGCAATCTGGAAGGCCGCGCGGCCTGGGTCTTTGCCGAAGACGACTATGACATTGACCTCATCATCGGCGTCAAGAACATCAAGCTTTCCGACCTGGAAGAACTCGGCGCGCTGGCCATGAACAGCTACGACCCCGACTTTGCCAAGAACGTGCAAAAAGGCGATCTGCTGGTAGGCGGCGACAATTTTGGCTATGGCCATCCGCACTACCCGGCCATGCGTGCGATTCGCCACCTGGGCGTGGCGGGCGTGATTGCCGAGTCTTTTTCACCCGGCTTTTTTCGCGGCGAAATCAGCATGGGCTTTCCGCTGATCAGTTGCCCCGGCATTCGCGCCATCACGCAGCGCTGGGACCGGCTGCGGGTGGACTGGGACAGCAGCACCGTGACCAATGTGAGCAACGGCAAGACTCTGCCCTTTGAGCGGCTCTCGCAAGTCGAGCGCGGCACGCTCGAGGCGGGCGGCTTCATTCCTTATTTAAAAGCACGTCTGGCCCGCCAGAAAGATGCCTCAACGCCGAGCTGAAGGGCTTTTCTTTCATGCTTCAAATGATTGTCAGCGGGGTGGCTCTGGGCGCCATCTACGGGCTGCTTGCGCTGGGCATCGTGATGGTGTTCAAAGCCACCGGCATCCTGAACTTTGCCCATGGCGAGGCAGCCATGCTGTCGGCCTTTGTCGCCTGCACGCTGGTCAAACTGGGACTGCCGCTTTGGGCTGTGATGTTGTTGACGCTGATTTTTGGTGCCGCTCTGGGCATGCTGATCGAGCGCTTCATCATTCGCCGCTTCATTGGCAAGGCGCTGCTGTCGTCAGCCATTTGCACACTGGGCCTGTTCTTGCTTTTTGGTGACCTGTCGATCTGGATCTGGGGCAAGGACACGCGCGAACTGCCCAGCATTTTCCCGAGCGCGCCGATTGACATCAACGGGGTCATCGTCTCGGGCATCGACCTGGGCATCGTGGCCGTTTGCAGCGTGCTGGCCGCCGCCCTCTTTGCGTTTTTCAAATTCACCCGGCTGGGTATCGCCATGCAGGCGACCATGGAAAACCCGACCGCTGCGCGCCTCATGGGCATTCAGATCAAACGCATCTATGCCCTGGCCTGGGGCCTGTCGCATGTCATGGCAGCTGCCGCCGGCTTGCTGATTGCACCGCTGACCTTTGTGCATTTTTCGATGATGCAGCATGCCCTGCACTTTGCTTTTGCGGCGGCGGTTCTGGGCGGCATCGGCAGCATGCCCGGCGCCTTGCTGGGCGGCGTGATCATCGGGGTGAGCTCGAATCTCACTGGCCTGTACCTGTCCTCGCAATGGAAGGACGCGGTGCCCTTCATCGTGATGCTGGCCATCCTGATCCTCAAACCACACGGACTGCTGGCTCGCTCGCAAGTCAAGAAAGTCTGAAGGACAGCCCCGGATGAACCGTCTTTTTTCGACCCACCCCTGGCTCAGCCCGGCGCTGTTCGTGCTGCTGATGGTGTTCGCGCCGCTGCTGTTTGGCGGCTATGTGCTGTACATCTTCACGCTGGTGCTGATCTACACCCTGGCGTCATTTGGGACCAATATCCTGACCGGCTACACCAACCTGATTTCCATGGCGGGGGCTGTGTTCTTTGGCATTGGCGCCTACGGAACCTCGATTTTGACCACCCATTTTGGCGTGCCGCTGGTGCTGTCGATGCTGATTGCCGCGTCGATTGCCACCGTCATCGGGCTGCTGCTGGCGCTGCCGGTGCTGCGCCTGGAAGAAGTTTTTCTGGCCATTGCCACCCTGGGCTTTGTGGTGATTTCAGTTGAAATCGCCAAATCCAGCGGCGAGCTCTCGGGGGGCGAAAACGGCATGGGCGCGCCTGCCCCGAGTTTGTTTGGCCTGCCGCTCGATGAACGCGGTTACCACCTCTTCATCGCGGCCATGCTGGGCGCGGCTCTGTGGGTGGCGCGCAACCTGTCGCAAAGCCGCTTCGGGCGTGGTTTTCTGGCGCTCAAGGGCAGCGAGACAGCCGCCCGCAGCCTGGGGCTGAACGCCACCGGGCTGAAAAAGGTGGCCTTTGGCGTCTGCGCTTTTTACACCGGGCTGTCGGGCGCGCTTTACGCACCGGTGGTGCGCTTTATCGACCCGTCGCTCTTTAGCATCATGGTGTCGATCAGTTTTGTGTCGATGGTCATCGTCGGCGGGCTGGGCTCGATACTGGGGTCGGTGCTGGGCGCCATCTTTGTGATTGGCGCGCCGCAGTTGCTGACCTACTTCGGCTTTGACCAGTTCCAGCGCGCCCTCTACGGCGTGGCCATGATCCTGGCGCTGATGTTTCTGCCCGATGGCCTGGCCAGTCTGTTCAAGCGCAAGCAGGGCGCCGCACCGGCACCGAAAGGCATGCCCTGATGCGCACGCCCCTGTTGAGCCTGTCCGGTGTGCACATGGCCTTTGGCGGCATTGTGGCCGTGCAAAACCTGAGCGTTGACGTGATGCCCGGCACGGTGCATGCGCTGATCGGCCCCAACGGTGCCGGCAAGACCACGCTGCTGAACTGCATCAGCCGCTTTTATACGCCGCAGCAGGGCGCCATCGTGCTCAACACGACCAGCGGCGCGCACGACATGCTGGCCTGCAGCGCCCACCAGATTGCGCGCCTGGGTGTGGCCCGCACCTTCCAGAACCTGGAGCTCTTTGCCGAACTCACGGTCTTCGACAACGTACTGATCGCCCGCTCTACGGCCATGCACGCCAGTTTGGCCGAGGTGCTCTTTGGCCTGCCCCGGCACCGGCGCGAAGAGCGCGCCGAACGGCAGTACACCGAACAGCTGCTTGAGACCGCCGGGCTGGCCGAACACGCCCGCACGGTGGTGCGCGACCTGCCCTACGGCACGCAAAAACTCGTCGAGCTGGCCCGCGCCATGGCCATTGAGCCGACCCTCATGCTGCTCGACGAGCCGGCTGCGGGCATGAACAACCGGGAAGTGCAGGCGCTGGGTGTAACGCTCAAAAAACTGCAGGCCAGCAGCGGCGCGACCCTGCTGCTCATTGAGCACAGCATGCCGCTGGTCATGTCGATTTCGGACACCATCACCGTCATGCACAACGGTGCCTTTTTAGCGCAGGGCACGCCGCGCGAGATTGAAAAAGACCCGGCCGTGGTGCAAGCCTATCTGGGCGGAGGCAAAAGTGGCAAACGACGCTGATACATCCCCGATCGGCCGCACCCGGGCGCTGCTCCAGGTCGAGCAGCTCAGTGCCGGCTACGACAAGATCATGGCCCTGCATGGCATCAGCCTGGAGGTGCCCGAAGCCAGCGTGGTCTGCGTGCTGGGCGCCAACGGCGCTGGCAAGACCACCTTGCTACGCGCACTCTCGGGGCTACTGCCGGTCGCCGGCGGCAGCGTGGCCTTTGACGGCCAGTCACTGGCCCAGGTGCCCACCGAAACGCTGGTGCGCCGCGGCATCGTGCATGTGCCGCAAGGGCGCATGGTGTTTGCGCAGCTCAGCGTGCGGGACAACCTGGTGCTGGGCGGCTACACCCGCCGGGCCGCCGAAGTCAACGACGACATGGACCGCGTGCTGAGTTACTTTCCACGCCTGAAGGAGCGGATCGGTTCACGCGCGGGCACGCTCTCGGGCGGCGAGCAGCAAATGCTGGCCATCGCCCGCGGCCTGCTGTCACGGCCACGCCTCTTGATGCTTGATGAGCCTTCCATGGGCGTGGCACCGATCCTCAAGGACGCCATTTTTGAGACCCTGCGCGAGATTCGCGACCGCGAGCGGCTGACGCTGCTGGTGGTGGAGCAGGACGCCGACATTGCGCTGGATATTTCGGATTACGGCTACGTCATCGAAACCGGGGCAGTGGTAATGCAGGGGCCGGCGGCCGATTTGGCGAATAACGAGGACATCCGGCGTGCCTATCTGGGTGCCTGAATGAATGCCTGAGCCGATGCCTGAGTGACTTACTGGTAGATGAACGCGCTGTAGTGAACGACTGATTTTTTTATTTTTTCAACAGGAGACTCCCATGACCTTTCCAGCAACCCGTCGAACCCTGGTAGCAACGGCTGCCGCCCTCTTCCTGGCCACCGCGCTGCCAGCTTTTGCTTTTGAAAACAAGGCCGAAGGCATCAGCGACAAAGAAATCTTGCTGGGCTCCTCGCAACCCATGTCCGGCACGCTGGCCTATATGGGCAAAGCCGTTGACGAGGGCATTCGCACCTACTTCGACATGGTCAACGAGCAAGGCGGCGTCAATGGCCGCAAGATCAAGCTGATCACTTATGACGACGAGCTCAAGCCAGCCAAGTCTGTGGCCAACGCCAAACTGCTGATCGAGCGCGACAACGTGCTGGCCATGGTCGGCAACATCGGCCACGCCACCAACATCCGCGCTTATGAATACAGCGCCACCAAGAAAGTACCCACCATCGGCGCCCTGAGCATTTCCGACCTGACGAGCAACCCGCCGCGCGACATGCTCTACGTGCTGCCCTCGCCGCAGTCGACCGAAACCGCTGCCTACGTCGACTACGCGGTCAACACGCTCAAGGCCAAGAAGATCGCCATGCTCTACCAAAACGACGGCTGGGGCAAACCGGCCTTCGACATTGCAGTCAAGCAGTTGGAAAAGCACAACCTCAAGCTGGTCGAATCACAGAGCTTTGAGCGTTTTGCCACTGACATCACCTCGCAGGTCTTCAAGCTCAAGCAGTCAGAGCCCGATGTGGTGATTGTTTACGCCCTCGGCCAGGAGGCGGTGCTGTTCTTTCGCGGCGCCGAAAAGCTGGGCTGGAAACCGACGGTGTTTGGTGCCGGCGGTCTGAATGATCCCAAGTTCGTCGAGTTGCTGGGCAAAAGCCAGTCCAAGCTGTATGTGGCGTCGTACTACGACCCGATTGACGGAAGCAACCCCGCCATCAAGGAATTCCTGACCCGCTACAGCAAGCTCTACCCGAGCTCTGCGGCCTCTTCAATGTCGCTGATGGGTTACTCGGCCGCGGCAGTCACCATCGAAGCGCTCAAGCGCGCCGGCAACGAGCCGAGCCGCACCAAAGTCATTGGCGCGCTGGACGGCATGAACGGTTTTGACCAGAAGATCGGCCCGAAGATCACCTTCCAGCCCGTCAGCGCTGGCTTGTACGCACGCCGTGGTCAGACCGGCATCGCCCTGATGGAACTCAAGGACCAGAAGTTCGTGTCGCTTGGCGGCTACATCGACCCGGTCAAGCGTTAAGTCCAGACTGAAAGCCTGATCATGAAAAATCCAAGAAGCGTGATGCGCCAACGCATCACTTCCGGCTCCACCGTCTGGATGGCCGGGGTGCAGGACGCCCTGTCGGCCCTTCTGGTGGAGCAGTCCGACTTTGATGGCATGTTCACCACCGGCTTTGGCATTGCAGCGTCGCTGCTGGGCCAGCCCGACGTGGAGCTCTACACCCTGACGGAAAATCTGGGGGTGGTCAACCGCATCGCCAACATCGTCAGCAAGCCGATCTTTGCCGACGCCGACACCGGCTACGGCAACGTGATCAATGTAGGCCGCACGGTGCGGGAATTTGAAAAAGCGGGCGTGGCCGCCATTTCACTGGAAGACCAGCTCAGCCCCAAGCGCTGCCCGGCGGCGGCCACCACCATGCCCATCATCTCGGCCAAGGACATGGCGGCCAAGATTCGGGCCGCCGTGGATGCGCGTCACGACCCCGATTTTTTGATCGTGGCGCGCACCGACTGCCTGGACAGCTCCGAAGCCTTGGACCGGGCCGCGCTGTACGCCGAGTCGGGAGCCGACCTGATTCAGCCGATCTCGCGAACCTTCAAAAACTACGAAGAACTGGTCAAACTCAAGGAGGTCTCGGGGCGTCGCTTGTCGCTGCAACTCATGCAGGGTTTGTGGATGTCCAAGCTCAGCCGTGAACAGATCGAGTCGGTGGCCGCCTTCGCCACCTATCCGATCGTCACCTTGATGAGCACCGTGCATGCGCTGCAGGGCAACCTCAATGCGTTGGCCGCACGCCGCAGCGGCGACGTCGACGGTCTGCCCAACGGCCAGGCCAGCATGTCAGAGTTCAAGGCGCTGATCGGCTGGCAGGCCATTGAGGACATGCAGGCGCACTACGAGGCTTGAGTCTCAACCTGGCTTAAGACAGCTAAACCCGGCGGTGTGCAGGCGTGCTAAAGCGCCTCCACCCGCGCCGGGTCAGGCCGCTCCAGCCAGGCGCGCAGTTCGTCGGCGAGTTGCTCGCTGGCGGCGGTGGCCGTGCGCCAGGCCTTGACGCGGCCTGGCAGGTCGGCGCCATAGCGCGTGAAATCGGTGCGATCGGGTAGCTTGCCATTGGGCAGGCGCCTGACCCAGTCCAGATCGGGCGCCAGCACCACCGTGCTGTCCAGGAAGGCACTCGCACCGTGCCGCCACCGCAAGCTCTTGTCGAGCCAGCCGGGGACCACGGCTTTTTGAAAATGCGGGTAGAGCACCAGCCGCGGCGACGCGGCCGCACCGTGCAGGTAGTTCAGGTGCAGGTGGTAGTCGGTGATACCGCCATCCCAGTAGGCACCCAGGGGCGCGCCAGGAATGTCGTGGACGGCTTGCAACACAAACGGAATCGAGCAACTGGCCTGCAAGGCGGGCTGAAAGTTGGCCTGGCTCAGGCTCACCTGTCGCGTGCGGTAGTCATTCGTGGCAAAGGGCAAAGGCGCGCCGGCTGATGAAAACACCACGCGCTCCAGCCAGGCGCCCATGGCGCGGCGGCTCACGACATTGGTCAAAAAAGCCCCGGCATAGCCCAGCGGCGTGCGCCAGGGGTGCTCGCGGCCCATGAGGCCTCGTCCGCGCGAGGTCACGATGTGCAGCTTGTAGCGCGGATGCGTCAGCACTTGCGGGATGCGGCCGCCGTAAAACGCGCTCAGACTTTGACCAAACTGCGCGCTGACCTGCCCGGCGCTCACCCGCTTTTGCCCCGCCGGCAGCTCGTAGTGCTGGTGAATGTAGTCGTGCTCCAGGCGTTCAAAGGCTTTGACCGACTCGTTCAAGCAGGCGGTCGCCATGCGCCACGCGCCAATCGAGGCACCGACCAGGTCAATGCTTTGCGTGCTCTGCGTCAACCAGTGGCCAAACAAAAACCGGTCCAGTGGCCCAAGGATCAAGCCTTTGGGCCCGCCCGCAGCCGCAGGAATGACGCCCACGTCCGCCGGCTGCAAGCCGTTTTGGCGGATGTGCGCCAGCGCCACCGGGCCGGCGTAAATACGCAGCGCCTGCATGGCCTTGCCTACTTGCGCAGACCCTGGAGCTTGGCAAACGCCGATGCCATGGCGCTGCCCTGCTCGGCCGGCTCGCTGCGGGCGTTGTAGGCGCCCGCGCCGCCCGAGCGCCCATGCGGCACACGTTCACCGCGCCCTGCCCCTTCAAACTTGTTATCCCGCGGGCCGTCGCGGCGGGCAGGCGCGGCATCGAGCTTCATGGTCAGGCCGATGCGTTTGCGGGCCACGTCGACTTCGGTGACGCGCACCTTGACGATGTCGCCGGTCTTGACGACCTCGCGCGCGTCGGTAACGAACTTGTTGGACAGCTGACTGACATGCACCAGACCGTCCTGGTGCACACCAATGTCGATGAAAGCGCCAAAGGCCGCCACGTTGCTGACCGTGCCCTCCAGAGTCATGCCCTCCTTGAGATCCTTGATGTCCTCCACGCCTTCGTTAAAGCGCGCTACCTTGAAGTCAGGGCGCGGATCGCGGCCCGGCTTTTCAAGCTCCGCCAGGATGTCCTTGACGGTGATCACGCCGAACTTGTCGTTGGCAAAGAGCTCGGGACGCAGGGTCTTGAGCATCTCGGCGCGGCCCATGAGTTCGGCCACCGGCTTGCCGGTGTGGCTCATGATTTTTTCGACCACCGGGTAGGTTTCGGGGTGCACCCCAGTCATGTCCAGCGGGTTGCTGCCGCCGCGCAGGCGCAAAAAACCAGCGCTCTGCTCAAAGGTCTTGGCCCCCAGTCCGGTGACCTTGAGCAAGTCGGCGCGGCTGGCAAAGGCGCCATGCGCCTCGCGCCAGCGCACCACCGACTTGGCCACCGTCTGGCTCAGACCCGAGACGCGTGCCAGCAGTGGCACGCTGGCCGTGTTGAGGTCAACGCCCACGCTGTTGACGCAATCCTCGACCACGGTGTCCAGGCTGCGTGCCAACTCGCTCTGGTTGACGTCGTGCTGGTACTGGCCGACGCCGATCGACTTGGGGTCGATCTTCACCAGCTCGGCCAGCGGGTCTTGCAAACGCCGCGCGATGCTGGCGGCGCCACGCAGGCTGACATCGACATCGGGCATTTCCTGCGAGGCGAACTCACTGGCGCTGTAAATCGAGGCACCGGCTTCGCTGACCACCACCTTGTCGATCGGCCAGGCCACCGAGCTGGACTGCGCGTGCTGGGTGATCAGCTTGATCAAGTCGGCCGCCAGCTTGTCGGTTTCCCGGCTGGCCGTGCCGTTGCCAATGGCGATTAAATTGACACCGTGCTTTTGGCTCAGCTTGGCCAGCGTGTGCAAGGCGCCGTCCCAGTCGCGGCGCGGCTCATGCGGAAAGACCGTGGCGGTCTCGACCAGCTTCCCGGTGGCATCCACCACCGCCACCTTGACGCCGGTGCGAATGCCGGGGTCCAGCCCCATCACCACGCGCGGGCCGGCCGGTGCGGCCAGCAGCAGGTCGCGCAGGTTGTCGGCAAACACCTTGATCGCCACTTTTTCAGCGTCTTCGCGCAGACGGGTGAACAGGTCGCGCTCGGTGGACATGCTGAGCTTGACCTTCCAGGTCCAGGCCACGCACTTGCGGATCAAATCGTCGGCAGCGCGGCC
>CAIMVC010000324.1 GCA_903844825.1 uncultured Burkholderiales bacterium
GGGCTACGTGCCCTACCCCAAGTCGATCTGCACCTCGATCAACCACCAGGTCTGCCACGGCATCCCCAACGACAAGCCCTTGAAGAGCGGCGACATCGTCAACATCGACGTCACCGTCATCAAGGACGGCTGGCATGGTGACACCTCGCGCATGTTCCTGGTCGGCGAAGCCTCGATTGCCGCCAAGCGCTTGTGCCACATCACCTACGAGGCCATGTGGCAGGGCATCATGCGGGTCAAGCCCGGCGTGCGGCTTGGCGACATTGGTCATGCGATCCAGACCTTTGCCGAGCGCCAGGGCTTTTCGATCGTGCGCGAGTTCTGCGGCCACGGCATCGGCCAAAAGTTTCACGAAGAGCCACAGGTGTTGCACTACGGCCGACCGGGCACGCTGGACGTGCTCAAGCCGGGCATGACCTTCACCATCGAGCCCATGATCAACGCCGGCAAGCGAGACATCAAAGACGGCCCCGAAAAAGACGGCTGGAGCATCGTCACCCGCGATCACTCGCTGTCGGCTCAATGGGAACACACCGTGCTGGTGACTGAATCCGGCTACGAGGTGCTGACCGTATCTTCCGGCAGCCCGGCCATCCCCGAATTTGTGGCCGTTTACGCCAAAAATTCGCTGGAAATGGCCAGCGCCTGAGCGCCGGCCAGACGCCCGCCCCTGCTCGAGTTCATGGCCTTAGCCCCCCTTCAGACGGCCGACGCTGCGGTGGCTTCGGCTAGCGACGTGGCGCAATTGCGCGCCCACTACCGCAGCGGCAAAACCGCCCTGTTTGCCGCACTGGCCCAAAGCGGGGCGTCCACCCGTGGCATCCGCACCGTGCTGCAGAAACTGGCCCGGCACACCGATGCCACCCTCAAGCAACTCTGGCAAAGCGCTCAACTGCCGGCTGACTGCGCACTGGTCGCCGTCGGCGGTTTTGGCCGGGGCGAGCTGTTTCCCCACTCCGACGTCGACGTGCTGCTGCTGTTGCCCGACGGTGCCAACATCGAAGCGACCGGGGACGGCAGTCACAGCCTCAAATCCCGGGTCGAAGGCTTCATCGGCAGTTGCTGGGACAGCGGCCTGGAGATTGGCTCGAGCGTGCGCAGCCTCGAGGAGTGCGCGCAAGAAGCAGCCAAAGACGTGACCATCCAGACCTCGCTGCTCGAAGCGCGCTGGGTCGCCGGCTCCAGGAGCCATTTCGACCGGCTCCAGTCGCGTCTGGCCGACGTGCTGGACCCACAAGCTTTTTTTATCGCCAAGTCGCTGGAACTGCGCCAGCGGCACAATAAATTTGAAGACACGCCCTACGCGCTCGAGCCCAACTGCAAAGAGTCGCCGGGTGGCCTGCGCGACCTACAGGTCATCCTGTGGGTGGCCCGGGCAGCGGGTCTGGGCCGCTCCTGGGACGAGCTGGCGCGCAACGGCCTGGCCACCGCCTTTGAAGTCAAGCAGATCAAGGCCAATGAAGCCCTGATCAGCCTGATCCGGGCCAGGCTGCACCTCCTGGCCAACCGGCGCGAAGACCGCCTGGTGTTTGACCTGCAGACGGCGGTGGCCGAGTCCTTTGGTTACACCGCGCAGTACGCCGATGGGCAGCGCACCTCGCGCCGCGCCAGCGAAGCCTTGATGCGGCGCTATTACTGGGCCGCGAAGGCAGTGACCCAGCTCAATCAGATCTTGATGCTCAACATCGAGGAGCGCCTGAACCCCAACACCTACCCGCTGCAGCCCATCAACGAGCGATTCGCCGACAAGGGCGGCAAGCTCGAAGTCACCAGCGACGATCTGTACCTGCGCGAACCCCACGCCATTCTTGAGACCTTTTTTCTCTACGAAACGACCCTGGGGGTCGACGGCCTGTCGGCCAGAACCCTGCGCGCGCTCTACAACGCCCGCAGCATCATGAACAGCCGCTTCCGGGCCGATCCCGTCAACCGAGCCACCTTCAAAAGCATTCTGCAGACCTCCGAAGGCGTCACACACGCCATCCGGCTGATGAACCAGACCTCGGTGCTGGGACGCTACCTGTGGGTCTTCAGGCGCATCGTCGGGCAGATGCAGCACGACCTGTTTCATGTCTACACGGTCGACCAGCACATCCTGATGGTGCTGCGCAACGTGCGCCGCTTTTTCATGGCCGAGCACTCGCACGAATACCCGATGTGCTCGCAACTGGCCGCGGGCTGGGACAAGCCCTGGATTCTGTACATCGCCGCCCTCTTTCACGACATCGCCAAAGGTCGGGGCGGCGACCATTCCGAGCTCGGCTGCAAAGATGTTCGCCTGTTTTGCCGGCAACACAGCATCGCCTCCGAAGACGCCAGCCTGGCCGAATTTCTGGTGCGCGAACACCTGAGCATGAGCCGTATCGCGCAAAAAGAAGACCTCAGCGATCCTGACGTGATCGCCGCCTTTGCCAGGCGCGTGGGCAACGAGCGCTACCTGACGGCCTTGTACCTGCTGACCGTGGCCGACATTCGCGGCACCAGCCCCAAGGTCTGGAACGCCTGGAAGGGCAAGTTGCTCGAAGACCTGTACCGCTACACGCTACGCGTGCTGGGCGGCCGCGCCCCTGACCCCGACGCAGAAGTGGAGGCCCACAAGCGCGATGCGCTGACCCTGCTGGCCTTGCATGCCGAGCCCTTCGAATCGCACAAATCCCTGTGGGCCACGCTGGACGTGAGCTACTTCATGCGCCACGAAGCGGCCGACATTGCCTGGCATGCGCGCCAGCTGTCACGCCA
>CAIMVC010000325.1 GCA_903844825.1 uncultured Burkholderiales bacterium
CTGCATCTACGCCGCTTCGCCTTGATCACGAGAGCTTCGCGGTAAACGGCCCGCTCGCCCTGCTTGGCAGCGCCTTCTATGCAGTTCTTGTTCATCGGCTCGCAGTTTCGCTTCACGCTTCCTTCCCACACTCGGTCACCCTCATGCAGTTGCGCTTCGCTTCGTTCGCTGTGATCAACTTACGGGAGGTCTTGCACCTCCAAGAGTGCGCCCGTGCCGGGCGCACCCAAAAAAAAGGTGGAGGCCGCAATGGCATCCACCCTTTCTGACTGAACTGGCACTCAATGCTTGAACAAGGCCTTGTGAGCCTCATCCAGCAGCGCCAAGGCTGCGGTCTTTAGAACGAGGCAATCACCCCACCCAAGCTCAAGACCATACCGCCATCGGGCTTCAACTTCATGGCGCTGGTGCCTGGCAAGCCTACAGAAATACCCGCGTCATAGGCTGGATTGGTGACCATGGTTTGCAGTTCATTGATGGCCTGAATGGCCTTTTCTCTCACCCAGTTAGGACCCTGGGATGGGTTTCTGAGTGCGTCGAGCAACTTGTTGCGCTCGGTCTGGTCCAGGAACATGTACACGGAATCGGGCGTGGTGAAACCGACCGAACCGCCACCAGACCAGCTGCCGTAAGCCGTTTCAACGGCAGGCGTAGACACGGCTATGCTGAGCGTGGCCAAAGGCAGTTTGCTGGTGCTCAGCGGACCGGCAATCCACGTCACGTCCATTGAGACTTCTGGAATCGGACGGACAGCCGTGGTGGCTTCAGCATTGATGGTGTAGCCCGCCACAAACAAGGGCCTGCCGCTGACCAAGTAAGTGCTTTGTACCAGGTTAAATGACACCGAACCACCCACTGGAATTCCATTGGCCGTGGCCGTAGGAGTAGACACGGTCAACGCAACGCCGACGCCTGAGGGATAAGGCCTGGGACAGACTGCGCACCCATTGGAGACGTCGCCAAAGAGGTCTGTGAACGCGGCCCGGTAGTCAGCCATCTGTCCGTCGCTGGGACGATTTCCCAGCATGACAGTGCGCAAAACGCTCCAAATCGCGCCAATGTCATTGCTGTCGAGTCGGGCAAAGTTGGCCCCCATGGCGCGGCGATAGGCGTCAAAGCTTCTGACCTCGTTGATCGCAGGCCCCGCGGCTTGCTGCACAAAACCGGCCACATCGGGAATGGGCAGGTTGAGCCTTCTGAGCTCGGCATCCAAGGTGTCGCTCGTTCTGCGGAAAGCCCAGTTGATGTCGTTGCCTACGCGTGTCAAGCCCATGGCCGTGGACTGCATGGAAGACACAGCCAAGCCCTGGGCGCCGCTGCCTGCTTGGTTAAGCCGGCTGGTGGCAAAGTTAGAGGCTTCGGTGGGCGAGATGGGTGCTCTCTGGGCTGCCCAAGCCGCAGCGGCTCTGGCAGCTTCCTCTGCAGCGGCTCTGGCCGCAGCTGCTTGCTCGGCGGCCAAGGCTGCAGCTCGTTCTGCGGCGAGCCGGGCCTCATTAGCGACGCGCTCGGCCTCTAGTCTGGCACGCTCGGCTTCTTCTGCGGCTCTCTTGGCTGCTTCTTCAGCTTTTTTGATAGCCTCCCTGGTCTTGCATGGGGCGTCGTACCACTTGCAGCCGGCCATTGCCTGGGTAGAGGCCATCAGAGAGCCCAGCATGATCATGCAGGAGAGCACGGTCTTTAGAGAAAGATAACTTTTTTTCATGGTGTTTTGTGTGATGAGATAAACGATTCGTTTGATCATTGACGGAATTTGTCGAACATGGGCTTTGTCTGCGGGACGAGCTTCTCTACGCGCGCCATCTCGGCTTCCACGTTTTTGGCGAACTCTGGCATGCGCATATAAACGGTCATAGCCTCTTTGTTGGCTGGAGTTTCCACGCCGGCCAATTTCACGCCATCCAATGCGCCATCAACCTTGCCCAAGTAGTCGATCAGCCTTGCCAACTCCTGGTTAAGCGCAGCCATTTTGGGAGGAGGCAGGTCGGCTGGGGTTCGGATGGTGGCCAAGCCCTTGGTCAGGTTGTCCAGGCCCTGGAGCATGGGAGTCACGTTTTGCGGGGTGAAGTTGACGCCGAGACTTGGGTTGGGTTTCCTCAGGGCGTCCGATTCGTTTTTGAGCTTGATAGCGTTTTGTTGGGCAGCAGCGGCCTTGTTCTGGAGATCTTGCGCTGCGGCCGTCGTTTTGACCAGTGCATCGCGAATTTGCGCTTCTTTTACGAGCGCTGCTTTCGTACTAGGCGTCGCTTCCACCTCGCTTTTTTTACGCTCCTCAGTAAGTATGGCTTTTAAGGTAGCGCGCTCTTGCGGCGTTAGATCTTTCTTGGCCAGCAACTCGCGTTTGAGTCGCGCGGTCGCAGCCGCTTCAGTCGCTGCAGCTGCCGCGTTTTGCTGTGCCGCTTGGGCTAGGCGCTGAGCATCTGAAATCAACTTCTGGTTTTGATTCAGTTGGGGGGGCAGCACATCCGCAGGGGGAGCCGCGAGACGGCCTGCTGGCGATTGGCCGGTCGCCGGTGCGCCGGCGGGGGTTTGTGCAAGCGCGGTGGCGCTGCCAAAACCCATGGAAACAAGCAAGCTTGTCGTTAGCAATAGTTTCGAGTTTGGAGGCATCTTTTTTCCTTGTGCATCAATTTGAGTCATGACATCAAACAACCAGCACGCCAAAAAACAGAGTGCTTGGTCTGAGGTTTGAAAAACTTTTTTGCATTTACAAAATCAAATGAATCCACAGTCATCAACCGGTGGATCACAGACAAGCCAGGCAAAGCAATGAAGTTTGTCGATGTCTGCGACATGAATGAGTAAACGTCACAAAAGTCAATCAACTCCAATGTAGAGCTGAACAAAGTGGCGCATTGCTCCTTGCGGCACTTCAATCATTCCTGCCCGCATTTTGTTCAATGTTGTGTTCAACGAATTCACAGGCGCTGGCACGCGACCGCGCGCATGAACACCGCACTCGACTTGGCGAGTGACGCAGCGGCCTTCAAGCTTGAAGGCCAAACACAAGGGCGCGAAGCGCCCCGCGCAGACAGCCATCACATAGACAGTGACGGCGCACGGTTTACTCCGTGATCATGGGCCAGGGCTTTGCCAATTCGGACAAGCCATTGCGCTCGAGCACCTGCTCCCACTGTGGGCTGCGCTTGAACTCGGCCAAAGCCTTGTTGAAGTCCTGCAGCTCTTGTTGGCTGAAATGGCCTTTGGAAAAAGCCGCCACAAAGGGCACTGAGCCAGCAGCGTTGTCCAGCACCAGCAGGCGCTTCATGATGCCTTCGCTGCGCATGGCAAAAATGTCTGAGATGGCCGATAACAAAATGGCGTCAATTTTCTCGAACAGCAAGGCGCGCAGCATCTCACCGTCGGTGCTGTAGCGTTCAAACACAATGCCTGGCTGGTTTTCCAGCATGGGATAGCGGTAACCCTGGCGCGCGCCCAGACGCTTGTCTTTGAGGTCGGCCACGCGCTTGAGCGCAAAGGCTTTGTCCTTGAGGGTCACCACAATGTTGGACTCGTCCACCAGCGGCTCGGACAACCACAAGGTGCTGGCCAGTCGGGGGGAGGGCACGACCACTGTGGCAGCGCTGATTTTGCCGCTGACGGCTTCGATCAGGGCCTCTCCTGTGGGCATGATGGTGTACTGCGGCGTCTTGCCCATGCGTTTGAGCACCGCGTCCATGGTTTCAAGGAACACGCCCTCAGGGCCGGCCTTGCCCAACTGGGCAAAAATGTTACCAGGCAAAGCCACGCGAAAAACGGAGCCACCCGCCTGGCCGCTTTGGGCCAGGGCCAGGGGGCTCGTGAAAACCAGCAGGCAGGACAGGGCCATGCGCAGGTGGGATCGGCGGCTCAAATCCGCCCACGTGTTGCTGTACATCAGACATCCTTGATGAAAGAGGCGGGAAAGCGTGGCTCACCCTGATCTGAGGGCATTGAAGAAGGTAGGCCGGTCGGTGAGGCAGAGGGTGCGAAGCCAGGTGTAGGGGCCAAACCGGGTACCTTGTCGGGGGCAGCGGTTGGCGCTGGCACAACGGGTTCTTGGTCGGGCTCTGGGGCGGCAGGACAAGCGCCTATGCTGCCGTTGGGCAACTTGGCCTTGCACAAGTTGGCGCCCGTCAAGATGGTGTCGCGCAGCGTGGCACCCGTCATGTCGGCGCCAGTCAGATTGGCGCCGCTGAAGTTGATGGCCTCCAACACAGCGTTTTGGAACTTGGCATTGCTGAGGTCGGCATTGCGAAAGTTGACCTGCTGCAACAAGGTTGCCACGAAACTGGCGCCTCGGATGGACGAGCCGGAAAGGTCAGAGTTCTTGAGGTCACAGCCCTCAAAATTGACGTTGTTCAGTGTGCTGCCCTGCATATCGGTATCGCGTACACGGGCATTTTCTAAGTTGGCATGGCTCAGGTCGGCTTGTCGCAAGTTGGCATTGCTAAAGCGCGCAGCCGTCAGGTCGGCCCGCCGCATGAGCGAGGCGACCATGCTCACCCCCGCCATTTCGCTGCGGTTGAGGTTGGCGCCCGACAGGTTGGCCATGTGAAAGTTCGCGCCCCTGAAGGACGAGCGGAACATGGTGGCGTTTTCCAGTGTGGCTTTGGACAAATCGGCGCCATCGAGGTCTGACCATTCCATGCGCACCTGCACCAGGTTACTGGAGGTCAGTCGGCTGTTTTTCAGCACCGACCAGGAAAAGTTGGCGCCATGCAAAAAAGCGCCTGTCACATCCACACGCTTGAAGTTGCGCACGGACAGATCTTCATAGCGCAGGTCGCAAAAACGGCAGACCAACGTATCGCTGCTGTAGGTTCTGCGCCGCCCATCGTTTTGGGCCTGGGCAGGCAACAGTGCAAGCAACACACTGGCACTCAAAATCACAGTTCGAATGTTCATGAAGCGCAGCCTGTTCAATAATGCAAAAAGTCGAGGACTTTGCCCAAGCGGTCTTTGATTGAGCGCATGTCGGTCCAGTTTTCAAGCACCACGTCGCCGGTTCGGAACTCGCGGTAAAGCGAGTTTTCTTGCAGCTGGCGAAATGTTGAAGCCCAGTTCGGGTAAGGCCGAAACCAGTCTGCGTAACGCGCACGCAGGCTCGCAAAGGGCCGCTCTTCTTCGCTAAGGCTTTTCTCATAAGCTTGGCGTGCTTTTTCAGGTTGGTACACGTACTGCGCCGGTCGGGGTGTGATCAAGATCAGGGTGGATTTTTGGTAGTCGCGCGAGGTGCGGTTGGCAAACAAGTATTGGACCAAGGGGACGTCTTGCAAAAGCGGCACGCCGTCGCGGGTGATCTCGCCTTCTTTCTCGCTCAGGCCACCCAAAATCAAGGTCTCCCCAGGGCGCATCACCACACTGGCATCTACACGGCTTTTGGACGTTTCAACTCGGGCATTAAAGCCGCTGAGGTTGTTGTTGGGGGTTTTGATGAAGGTGCGCTGAGCCAGCACCTTAAGGTTGATCCGACCGTCGTCCAAAAAGGTGGGCGTGACCTGCAAGGTCGTGCCAATGTCCTTGACGATGTTCACCGGGTTGGAGGCATTAACGCCCGAGCTGACCACCACCGCGTTGAGCTCAGCGCCCGAGAAAAACTCGGATGGCCGGCCCGCTGTGGCCACCAAGGTGGGGCGTGCCAAGATTTCGTTGCGAGCGCTGTTGATGTTGAAGATGTTCAGGCTGTATTTCACCGACGGCACAGAAATCAAGCGGGTGATGGAAGAGGTTTGAGAACGGTCTCCCGAATCATTGACATTGGCTCTCGTTTCCCGCGAATAAGCAGGACCGTTTGACCCGCCAAACTGCACCTCCAAGCCACGCAACAGGTTCATGCCTTGCTGGTTGGAATAATCTTCTTCAGTGGAGATGATGACGACATCCACCACCACCATTTTGTCCATGCCGGGTGCCCCGGGCGGTGGGAGCTGGCCAGGCATGCCAGGCATGCCACCAAAGCCGCCGCCGGGGGCACCAAAGCCGCCGCCAGGCGCGCCAAAACCCCCTCCAGGGGCCCCAAAACCCCCGCTGGGCGGCGCGCCAAACTGGGTTTTGAGCATGGCCGGGTTGTTGTGCACGCCGTGCCAGTCGCCGAGGCGGCGCTCTACAAAGCTGCGGGTGGTAGGCGAGACCTTCTCATTGAGCTGGGCCAGGTAGGCGCGCGCTTTGTCGGGCTCGCCCACGGCCGCCATGATGACCGAGGCATTGCGGATTTCCACCTGGGTCTTCACGCCGCCCATGGCTTCCAGCGCATTGATGGCGCCAGCGGCCAGGTCTGGCGAGCCTGAGCGGTAGGCCGCATAGGCAAAGGCGTTGAGCACATCGGCGTCGTCGGGGCGAAGGTACATGGCCTCGGCCAAGTCCAGCCTGGCCTGTTCAAACTTGGAGGTGTCTATGTGCAGCAGGCCCGACAGCAGGTGAGCCTGCCAGTTGGACTCGTCAAAGCGAATGGCCTGCTGGTAGCCCTGCGCAGCCAATTCGTAGGAGCCGGCGCCACCCGCGCGCGCTTGCAGGTGGTAGATCAAGCCGTTGACCAAGTGGTAGTAAGAGCGGTCCACCCGCAGGCGCAAGGCAGCATTGATTTTTTCTGAGGCTTTTTTGAGCTCTTTTTGCTGAATCAACGCAATGGCCTCGCGGGCCAATTTGTCCGATTCGGTCATTGGCGTGGCCATGGCGTCGGACTGGGCACTGTCATCGGCCGTGCGGTTAATTAGCAAGCGCTGTGGCGCCGCGGGCTGGACTTGGGCCTGCCCGTCAGACGCCATCAAGGAGCAGGGAAATGCGACGGCCAGAGCGGCCAGCAAAGGAAGACGTTGGAGTGCAAAGCGCATGTTCATGATCCGAAAGGGGGGGGGTAAAAGATTTCATCAGCCGCCCAGGGTGCCCATTTGGACCAGGGCGTTGCGAATGGGCTCGGCTGAGACTGAATGCTGGCCCGCAAAAATGCCTGAGGTGGTAATTAGCACGGTGAGCATCAGGCTCACGCCGCAGGTCACCCCGCCCACCCAAGTGATCATTTTGCTCAGGGGGTTTTGCAGCCAGCCGAAGAGCATCAAAAAGAACAAGGCCGTGAAGATGGCGTACCAGTAAAAGGTAGGCAGCTTGACCATGCTGGCCGAGATTCTGGCCTCGCGCAGGTCATTGAGCTGGTTGACCGACTGGATGATCTCCGAGCGCGCCACCTGCTGCTCGGGCGTCTGCGGCTCGAGCTGCTTGGAGATGGTGGATATCACGCGCAGGTCTTCGCTGGCAGTGCTCGCACGCTCGCCCTGTGCAAGAACCGGCCACTCGTCCTTGACCAAGTGCTCGGCATAGGTGCGCAGCACCAAGCGCATGGCGTCGGTGTCGTCAGAGGCAAAGGACTCATAAGCGCGGTCCATCTTGAGCATGACGGTGGCCTCGCGCGAGACGATGTCCTCGGCCCCCCGGTAGTCGCC
>CAIMVC010000326.1 GCA_903844825.1 uncultured Burkholderiales bacterium
ATCACGTTGTCGTCTTCAAAACAGCGCACCACGTTGATGATGGCGTCGGTCTCGCGGATGTGCGCCAGAAACTTGTTGCCCAGGCCCTCGCCCGTGCTGGCTCCGGCGACCAAGCCGGCAATGTCGACAAACTCGACGATGGCCCGCTGCACCTTCTGCGGATTGACGATCGCCGACAAAGCATCCAGCCGCTCATCAGGCACCTCGACGATGCCGACATTTGGCTCGATCGTGCAAAAGGGATAGTTCTCGGCCGCAATGCCGGCCTTGGTCAGGGCGTTGAACAGGGTGGACTTGCCAACGTTGGGCAAGCCCACGATGCCGCATTTCAAACTCATGGAATTTCCTTTGGAATCAAGACCCCAGCGGCACGTCAAGCCGAAAGTCGGCACCGCGCAAGTGCCGGCCCGCGCTGGCAGCGCAAGGCCGGACAGCCTGCGGCCAAGCGTATGAAATCACAGGGCTTGGTGGGAGATTTGCCGGGGGCGGGATCGCTTGGATTGTACCTATGGGCGAGTCCCTGCGGCGCAGGCCCGAGGCGGCCGATGGTGGCGTCCAGACGGCCGCGCGGCTGCGCGGGCCGACATCCAGTCAACGACATCCGCAAGGGGACAAGTTGCTACAACTGCAGGAGTCGCTCTGATAAGGCGGCTCTTAAGAATCGGTAGCGTTACAAAAAACAGTGTCTTTCACATTCTCTTCCCCTACAGTTGGCAGCTGTCAATTTTTCATCGAGTCAAACCATGAAACGATTGTTTTTTTACCTGGCCTTGCTCTTGGGATTTGGCATGTACTTGCCGGCGCTGGCCATGACCGTAGAGCGCGTCGGCAAGGACCTGTATGCCTCCGGGCCGACGGTTGACCAGGACTTTCGGACATTTAAAGAGGCGTTTGCCCAAGGCGGCATCGAGCGCCTGATTCTGGTCAACGCTCCAGGAGGCGACCTGTGGACCGGCTTGCAGGTGGCGTCGATGGTGCAAGACGCGAAGATCAAAACGGTGGTGTCAGGCTACTGCATGTCGGCCTGCTCCCTGATTTTTATGGCGGGCAAGGAACGCGCTTTTGGCAACGGTCATTTGCCGCGGGTCACCATGCTGGGCATTCATGGCGCCCACTCGCAGGGCACCCGGCAACTCAGCCCCGCTGAGTCGGCCAAGATGATCGGTTTGTACAAGCAGCAAATGGGCGAGAAGTTCGATGCACCGCTCATTGAGCAGGCGCTCTACGGTATCAAAGAGGCTGGCGGTTTTTTGCGAATTCGGGAAATCGAACGCAACCTGGAAAAAGACCGAACGCCCTGGTTTTGTCCAGACGGGAAGTCGCGTTTCGAGCAGTGCCAGCGCTACCCGGGCAAGGACGCGTACAAACTTGGCGTCGTCACCCAGATCGAAACGCTGAACTTGACACTGCCAGAGTCGGTGCAAACCAAGCTTGGGTTTTTTGGACAAGCGCTGGCGGTGCAGTCGCTGGAGTCGCTGGCGTTACCAGCCCTGCAAGCGCTTTTTCAAGGCAGTTGCGCGGGCAACACGCAGTGTGTCGGCAGGGCCGAAGATGCTGCACAAAAGTACGTGCAAGCGCCCGACAACAAAGCCGCTGCACTGGGTTGGGGCAAGCCCGACTTCAGCTGGCGTGTGGGCGAAGATAATGCCGGCCAGGCCCTGCTACGAGCACTCTACCAATGCAACCATGCCAAGGACAACCCCAAACTGTGCCGCCTGGTCGCGCTCAATGAGCACCGGCTCCTGCCGTTTTATGAAGACGCGCAGAACCAGCTGCAGAGCGCTTTGAAAACGCTCAAGGCCATCCCCCCTGAATCTGCTGTGAACGAGCGCAACGAGCCGGGCGCCAACACCCCTTCGAAGCTGCGCACGGGCGACCAGATCACCGGCATGACCCCCCGGGTGCTTGAGGGTATTCAGCGCCTGGATACGGCCGACATGGTGCAGCTCTTGATAAAAAGCGAGCCGCCCGTGCTGATCGATGTGGCCAGCAGCGGCGGCATGTTGCCAGGGGCCTTGAATTTCATCCACGGCGGTTTGGCCTTTGGCGATGACAAGCTCGAAGCTGCCTACGCCGAACGCTTTCGCCACATGCTGCTGGCCGCGGCGCCCGACCTGAACCAGTCCGTGGCGTTTTACTGCGCCAGCGACCAGTGCTGGCTGTCGGTGAACGCGGCGATGCGCGCGCGGCAGATCGGCTACACGCGCGTCATGTGGTACCGCGGTGGCCTGGCCGCCTGGACGCGATCGAGTCTGCCAACGGTGGGGCGCACACCGGTGGCTATTTTGAACTGAGCCTAGCTTGCGCCCAACTGCGTCCAAACCCGACTTCCGTTGGCCGTTGGCGACGGCATGCCCTGTTTTGCTCCTTCGTTTTTTAGCGCAGGCCATGCATCTGGTCTTGCGCTGTTTTCGAAGACAGCGGGGCCATCACCCTGGATGGAAAGCAGCGTCGCGCCGACGCATTGAGAACGATGGCGAAGCGCAAGGTCCAGCGACTCCCTCTGCAGAAGGCAAGCCCGAATTGAAGGTTCTGTGACGCCAGCAACGACAGCTTATCGGTATCCGTTCGGGTTCATTTGCTGCCATCGCCAGGCGTCGCGCGTCATGTCCGGCAGCCCGCGCCTAGCCCTCCAGCCAAGTTCTCTCTCAGCCTTGGTGGGGTCGGCGTAGCAAGTGGCCATGTCGCCAAAGCGGCGGGGAGCGATCCGGTAGGGCACAGTGCGACCACTGGCGGCCTCAAACGCGCGCACCATGTCCAGCACGCTGCAGCCCCGGCCCGTGCCCAAGTTCCATACATGGGTCCCGGTGCGGGTCTGCAACGCGTCCAGCGCACGCAAGTGTCCCTCGGCCAAGTCAAGGACATGGATGTAATCGCGCACGCTGGTGCCATCGGTCGTGGGATAGTCGCCACCAAACACGGCCAGCTCGGGCAGTTTGCCTATCGCCACCTGGGCGACGTAGGGCAACAGGTTGCTGGGAATGCCGTTGGGGTCTTCGCCGATCAAACCGCTTTCATGGGCTCCTGCGGGGTTGAAGGAGCGCAGGATGGCGATACGCCAGCGCGGATCAGACGCAGGCAACTCGCGCAGCATGTCTTCGACCATCAGCTTGCTGCGGCCATAGGGGTTAGGGGCATGACCGACCGAGCAGGCTTCGGAAACAGGCATCTGCGCTTGTTCACCATAGACCGTGGCGGACGAGCTGAACACAAAGTTAAACACGCTCGCTTGTGCCATGGCCTCAAGCAGCACCTGGCTACCCTGCACGTTGTTGTCATGGTAGCGAAGGGGCTGAGCAAGACTTTCACCGACAGACTTCAGGCCAGCAAAGTGCAGCACGGCATCGACTAAATGCTCGGCAAACAAGCTGCCCAGCACATCACGGTCGCGCACATCGCCTTCTACAAAAACCGGAGCACGCCCAGCAATCCGAGCGACTCGAGCGAGCGATTCGGCTGAGCTGTTGCATAAGTTGTCAAGCACCACCACCTCCCGGCCTGCCTGCAATAAAGCCAGGGCGGTGTGGGAGCCAATGTAGCCAGCGCCGCCGGTAAGAAGGACACGCATCGGAAATTCAATCAATTTTGTGGCGCAAGGATCTGGGATGGTCTACGTCACCGGTGCCGTCGCACCGGCTGGAGCATAGATTTTTACATTGAATTTAACGATGTATTCGCCGCCGATTTCATCCATTTCGAGCCGAAGGCCGTGTTCGATGAACACCATCTCTTTGGCGCGCAACCCAAAAGCTACGCCCGCCGCTCGTGCTGCGCCTGGGAATCTGATCAGTCGGGCGTGCGACTCACGTCGACGCCCAGCGTGCCGGCTCTGGCGGTTAATTGCGCCCATGTGGGCGCGCCCAGCCTGCCGCCAAAGACCTCGCACTTCATGGCCGCGGCCAGGTTGGCGCAGCGCACCACTTTGTCGATCGGCCAATCTTGCAGCAAGCCCCATGCAAAGCTGCCGTGCCAGACGTCGCCCGCGTTGAGCGTGTCCACCGCCCGGATCGACGGGGCGCTGATGCGCAGCACAGCAGCGGATGCCCGCGTCCAGATCAAGGCGCCAAGTGCGCCCAGCGTGACGCCGATGACCGCGGCATCGCAGCGCTGCGCCAGCGCCAGCAGGGCTGCGTCGGGGGGCTGGCCCGGCATGACAATTTGCAGGGCGGACTCCGAAAACAGCACGTGCGAGGCCAGCGGGATCAGAGTCTGCAGGTCGTGAGCAGACGCCGTATCGGCATCCAGAATGCCGGGGATAGCGCAGCGTGCGGCTTGCCGGAGCAGGGCCGCCGCGCCCTCGACCCAGCGCACGTCCACCAGAACAGCCGCTGCACCGGCAACCTCGCTCAAGGGCAACCAGGCGGGGTCTCTCGGCACTTGCGGATCGAAAAATGGAATCACCGCGCGCTCGCCGTCCTTGTCGACGATGATCGACGAGAAGGCAGTCGCCGTCCCGGCCAGGGTGCGCAGGCCGTCGGTGTTGACGCCCTCACGCTGCATATCTTGAATAAAGCGCTGACCGGTCTCATCGGCACCCAGGCGGGCCCACAGGTGCACGTCGATCCCGCCGAGGCGGGCGATGGTCACGGCGGCGCTGGTGGCCATGCCCGAGGCAAGCTGGACGGCGCGCGTGGGCAGGACCTTGATGCCCGCCGAGGGAATTACCTCGACCTGAAAAATGGTGTCCCAGGTGGCCGAGCCCAGGCAGATGATTTTTTTGTTTTGCATAGGCTGCCGATTCTCGCTGGGCGGCGGGGGTTGTATCCGGCTGGCACCAAGGGCACGGGCAAGCGCCAGTTCAGGCGCGGTCAGCCTGACACCCAAGGGGCTCGCTGGCGGCCGACCCAGCGCCTGCCTGGCGTAAAAACCTAAAATGAGTCCCGCGCGCACTTGCGGCACCCCGACCGACCACCAAGACATGCACGCCCCGACTTCCAGCACCCCCCTCCAGACGCCTGTCTCAGCCGCCACCCATCGTTCGGTGTTCCTGCTGTCTTGCGCCACTTTTTCCAGCATGGCCACGCAACGCATTTGCGACGCCATGCTGCCCGAGTTGTCACGCCTCTTCAACGCCAGCATGGCTGAAGCTGCGCAGGTGGTCTCAATGTTTGCGGTGGTTTATGGCCTGGCACAGCTTATTTACGGGCCGCTGGGCGACCGCTACGGCAAGTTTCGCATCGTCACCTTCACCACGCTGGGCTGCAGCGTGGGCAGCATGGCGGCCGTCTTTGCAGACAGCCTGAATTTTTTGGTCGTGGCCCGGGTTTTGGTGGCGTTGTGCGCGGCTGCCATCATTCCCTTGTCGCTGGCCTGGATCGGTGACGCCGTGCCCTACGAGCAGCGTCAGGAAACGCTGGCCAAGGCCGGTTTGGGCACCACCTTGGGCATCGTGGGTGGCCAGTTGATCGGCGGCTTGATGACCGACACCCTGGGCTGGCGCTGGGCCTTCGTGCTGATGACGCTGTTGTATGCGGCCGTCGGCGCCTTGCTGTATGCCGACTGGCGCCGGCAAAGCAGCCAGCCGGGCGTGACGGCGCCGCCGATCGGCCAGGGGCCGGGCTTTTTGTCAGCCTCGCTGCAGATCCTGAAAAATCCCTGGTCACGCACCGTTTTGATGATCGCCTGCATCGAGGGTGCGTCGGGCTTTGGCATTGTGGCCATCATCGCCTCGCACCTGCACCAGGCGCTGGGCTTGTCGCTGTCCTTGTCGGGCGCGATCGTGGCCTTGTTCGGCCTGGGCGGCATGCTTTATATGACGGTTGCAAAACACCTCATCCGGCGCCTGGGCGAACAAGGGCTGGCCCTGGTCGGCGGCAGCCTGCTGGGTCTGGCGCTGATCACGCTGGGCCTGTCGCCCTGGTGGCAACTGACGCCGCCGGCCAGCCTGATCGCCGGTTTTTCGTTTTTCATGCTGCACAACACCATGCAAGCCAACGCCACCCAAATGGCGCCCTCGGCACGCGGCCTGGCGGTGTCTTTGTTCGCCTCCGCCTTGTTTCTGGGGCAGGCGCTGGGGGTCGTGCTGGCCACGCAGCTGATCAGCCGAATCGGTTCAGGCGCGGTGATTGCCTGCGGCGGGCTGACGCTGACCGCGGTAGGGCTTTATCTGTCGATGAAGCTGCGCCAAAAGGCGCGGCTGGCGCTGGGGTCTGCTGCTTAAAAGTCGTAGCGGGCGCTCACGCGCTGACCCGGCTTGAGTAACTTGTCCAGCCCTTGGAGCGTGATGGCGTTCATGCCAAACGACAGGGCGCCATTGAGCCGGGCATCCTGCCGGTAAGCCTGCAAGGCATCGGTGACTGCCGGCGAGCTGGTGGCGGTGAGGGGGTCGATGTTGACGATGACGCAGCGCGCGCAAGGCTTGACGGGACGCAGCCGCACCAAGCCCTCGCCCGTGTCAATCTCCAGCGTCTGCAGGCGGTCTTCATCATGCGGCAACAGGGAAGGTAGCGGGTCGGTGCTGGCAGCCAGAACGATGTTGGGCCGAAAGCGCTCCATGCCCACTGGCGCCTGACCTGCCGCCGCCAGCCGCTGGTTCAGGCCGTCCAGCGAGGCCTGGCTCAATACCAGCATCGGGTAGCCGTCACTGAACTGGTTCAAGGCCACGTCTTTGCCAGTCCATTTTTCACTGGAGGGGCGTCTGTGCTCCGGGTCAAAACGCACCAGCCGGGCCTGGGTGCCCAGAAAGTCGCTGAACCACTGCGCAGCGACTGCGCCCATGTCGAAAGCGCAGACCTCGTCGTCCCAGACCTTGGCGCGCACCGGCGCCTCGACCTGGTCCAGCGCCAGGTGCAGCGCCAGCATGCCGGGCGCACGCAGCACCAGATCGTGGTGGCGAAGTTGCGGTTTGATCAGCGCCATGCGCGGCCATTCACGCTGACTCAAAAACCGCTGCTGGCTGTCGACCACCATCCAGGCGCGGTCGAACTCCAGCCCGTGCTCGGTCACAAAAGCCTCTGACACCGACACGCCGGCGCATGACTTGACGGGATAGACCCAGAGTTGCGAGATCACGGCGCCCACGTCAGCGGAGGACGCAGGCAAGGCGGAGCGGGAAGGCGAAGTGGACGTCATGTGCAAACCCAGGTGCATGTTGAAAGTTGCCGGCGGCCGCGCGACCGGCTCGACCGTGCGCCAGACGCGATTTTGCACCGCCGGCCCGGCCCCCTTTTAGAATGCACCATGGCCAAAGTATTTGATGTGTGTATCCGGGGTGACGGGATCGTCGGCAGGACGCTGGCGCTGCTGTTGGCCCGACAACGGTTGCGCGTGGCGCTGGTCGGCCGCAGCCCTGCGGGTGAGACCCGGCAGGACGTGCGGGCTTACGCGCTGAACGCGGCTTCGCGCCAGTTGCTGACACAACTGCGCGCCTGGCCTGCCGAGCCGCGGGTCACGCCGGTGACCCGCATGCAGGTCTGGGGCGATGACGGGGGTCAGATCGACTTCACGCCGCCCGCTGCCGGGGGCCAGGCCGAGCTGGCCTGGCTGGTCGACGTGCCGGCGCTTGAAAATGAGCTGGCGCAGGCCTTGCACTTTGCACCCGAGGTTCAATGGATCGAAGCGGCCGGGCAGGCCCAGGCCGCGCTCACGGTGGTTTGCGAGGGTTCACGCAGCGCCAGCCGACAGGAGTTCGGCGTGCAATGGGCTCTCAAGCCCTATGCGCAAAAAGCCCTGGCCGCCAGGCTGCAGAGCGATCAGCCCCATGGCGGTATCGCCCGCCAGTGGTTCAAGTCGGGCGAGGTGCTGGCGTTGCTGCCAATGGGTGGTGCGGGTGGCCACGCCCTGGCCCTGGTCTGGTCGGTGTCCCTGGAGCGTGCCGCGGAGCTCGAAAAACTCACCCCCGAAGCCTTTACCGCAGAACTTCAGCGAGCCGCCGGCCCTGAGGTCGGCCAACTCAGCTTGACCAGCGAGGTCTCGAGTTGGCCCCTGGCCCTGGCCCGCGCCGAACGCTGGGTGGGGCCCGGCTGGGCGCTGGCCGGCGACGCCGCCCACACTGTTCACCCACTGGCAGGGCAAGGCTTGAACCTTGGGTTGGCTGACGTCAGGGTGCTGGCCGAGGTGCTGCAAGGCCGTGAATACTGGCGCAGCCTGGGCGACGAAAAACTGCTGCGCCGCTACGAGCGCGCGCGCAAAGCCGATGTGCTGACCATGGGCACGCTCACCGATGGGCTGCAGGGACTTTTTGCACAAACCGACGCGCGCTGGCAGGCTCTGCGAAACTGGGGCATGACGAGCATGGCCCGTAGCGCTACGCTCAAGACCTGGCTGACACGCCAGGCCATGGGCTGACCAACTGGAACACATCATGAAGAGACAACCGAGTCTGAGAAAAGCGACCGTGCGTCGCGCCTTGACGGCCCTGGCCTGGGGCGCGCTGGCCTGCAGTGCCTGGGGGCAAGAGGCAGCCATTCGCAAGAACCTGAGCGAGCGCCTGCCCAGCCTGCCAAAAATCGAGGAGGTCAACAAGACGCCCATGAATGGCTTGTACGAAATACGGGTCAATGGCAACGAGATTTTCTACACCGATGCCGACGGCGGCTTCCTGATCCAGGGCTCCCTGATCGACGCGCGTCTGAAGAAAAATCTGACCGAAGAACGTGTTGAAAAGCTCAACGTCGTGGCCTTTGACAGCTTGCCGCTCAAGGACGCTTTCACCATCGTGCGCGGCAATGGCAAACGCAAGCTCGCTGTCTTTGAAGACCCCAACTGCGGCTACTGCAAGCGCTTTGAACGCGACATGCAAAAAGTCAGCGACGTCACGATCTACATGTTCCTCTACCCCATCCTTAGCCCGGACTCCACCGAGAAGTCAAAAAGCGTCTGGTGCGCCAAGGACAAAGTCAAAGCCTGGACCGACATGATGGTGCGCGACCAGAGCGTGGCGGCGGGCAACTGCGACTCGGCGGCGCTGACGCGCAATATCGAGTTCGGAAAAAAACACCGGGTCACCGGCACGCCAACGCTGATATTTGCGGACGGTTCGCGGGTGCCCGGCGCCATCAGCGCACAGCAGGTCGAAAAGCTCCTGGCCGAAGCCAAGCCGCAATAAGCGAGCCAGGCGAAACAGGCGAAATAGCCGCATTCCCTGCACCAGGCGCAGCCCGGGCCTGATGCGGCGCGGGACACCGGGTCAGTGCGGTATTCTGTAACCACCCGCATTGCCTACTTTTTTATGCCGTCCTCACCTGCCAGCACCCCCCGCACCCGCACCAAGCGCCGCCCTGACAGTCACCCGGCCGTTGGCTTGCGCGTGGTGCTTGCCGACCCAAAAGCGCATCTGTTCAGCGTCACGCTCACAGTGGCCGAGCCGCAGGCCTTACAAAAAGTCAGCCTGCCGGTCTGGATTCCCGGCAGCTACCTGGTGCGCGAGTTCTCCGGCCATCTGCAGGGCCTGGCGGCGCGCCAGGGCCGCCAGGATATCTCCGCCAACATCAGGCAACTGGACAAGTGTTCATGGGAGATCAGTTGCCAGCCCGGGCAGGCTTTGGTGCTGACCTACGAGGTTTACGCCAACGACCCTTCGGTGCGCACCGCATCGCTGAACAGCACGCGCGGCTTTTTCAATAGCACCAGCCTGTGCTTGCGCGTCGAGGGTCAGGAACAACAGGCACACGGCCTGGAGCTTGTCGCTGGCAAGGCGAGCGCCGACTGGTCGGTCGCCACGGGCCTGACGCCGCAACAAACCGATTCAAGCGGCTTTGGCCACTACCTGGCCGCGAACTACGACGAGCTGGTTGACTGCCCGGTGGAGATGGGCAACTTCTGGAGCGGCAGCTTCAAGGCCTGCGGCGTGCCGCACCGCTTCGTGGTGGCCGGCGCGGCGCCAACTTTTGACGGGGACCAGTTGCTGGCCGATGCGAAGAAAATTTGCGAGACCCAGATCCGCTTCTGGCATGGCAGCAAAAAACCGCCTTTCAAACATTACCTCTTCATGCTGCACGCGGTGGACGATGGCTACGGCGGCCTGGAGCACCGCAACAGCACGGCCCTGATCTGCGGCCGGCGTGACCTGCCACGGCGCGGTGAGAGCAAAACACCAGAGGGCTACCTCACGCTGCGCGGACTGATCAGCCACGAATATTTTCACACCTGGAATGTCAAGCGCTTGCGGCCAGCGGAGTTCACCCATTACGACTATGGCCAGGAAAACTACACGCAGATGCTGTGGTTTTTTGAGGGGTTCACCAGTTACTACGACGACTTGCTGCTGCGCCGCGCAGGCTTGCTGGACAACGCGGGCTACCTCAAGTTGCTCAACAAGACCATCAACCAGGTCGAGCAGACGCCAGGGCGACGGGTGCAGTCGGTGGCCGAGGCCAGCTTTGACGCCTGGGTCAAGTATTACCGCCAGGACGAGAACACGCCCAACAGCACCGTGAGTTACTACACCAAGGGCGCGCTCGTAGCGCTGTGCTTTGACCTGAGCCTGCGGTCGGCTGACGCGGTCACCGCGGCGACGCTGGACCAGGTGATGCGTGCGCTCTGGCAACGCTGCCAGGCCGGGCCGATGCGAGAAACCGACTTTGCCGCAGAGCTTGAGACGGCCAGCGGGCGACGCTTTGACGCAGAACTCGGTGACTGGGTGCATGGTCGGGCGGAACTGCCGGTGCGGGAGTTGCTGGAGCAGCACGGTGTGGCGGTTTTGCAAGATCCGGCGCAACTGGCGCAGCGTCTGGGTCTTCGGGTGAGCGAAGCCGGCGGCGTGGTCATCAAGACCGTGCTGCATGGCGGCGCGGCTCAACAGGCGGGCTTCGCTGCCGGCGATGAATGGCTGGGGGTGGAGCCGGTTCAAGCGATTCATGCCGTTAAAGCAGTCAAGCGCAGCTCAGCGACAACGGCCACGGCCGGCTGGCGCCTCAACAAGCTCGATGACCTGCTGCTGTACTGCTCGCCCGGTGACAAGCTGACCGCCTTGGTCTCGCGCGACAAGCGCTTGCTACGACTGAACATGACCCTGCCCGAGGCCACCACCACCTGGCGACTGAGCGCCAAAAACAGCGCGCTGGTCGACCGCTGGCTGGAGCCGGCGCACCAGCAGCCGGTGGCATGAGCGCCCTGCCCCATCCCACGGACATCACCTTTGATCTCAGATCCGAACTCACACTCGCAACTCACACTCGCAACTCGAAAGGACACCCATGAATTACGAAGTCATTGAAGTCAGCAGGCAAGGCCCCGAAGGCCGGCAAGTCGGTGTGGTTCGGCTGAACCGCCCCAAGCAACTCAACGCATTGAACGACCAGTTGATGAACGAGCTGGGCTCGGCGCTCAAGGCCTTCGATGCGGATGACAGCATCGGCTGCATGATCGTCACCGGCAGCGAAAAAGCCTTTGCCGCCGGCGCAGATATTGGCGCCATGGCCACAGCCAATTACGCCGATGTTTACAAGGACGATTTCATCACGCGCAATTGGGAGCAAATTCGCAGCGTGCGCAAGCCAGTGATCGCCGCCGTCAGCGGCTTCGCCCTGGGCGGCGGTTGCGAGCTGGCCATGATGTGCGACTTCATCATCGCCGCCGATAACGCCAAGTTCGGCCAGCCGGAAATCAAGCTGGGCATCATTCCCGGCGCGGGCGGAACGCAGCGCCTGCCGCGTGCCGTCGGTAAAGCCAAAGCCATGGACCTGGCCCTGACCGGCCGGATGATGGACGCCACAGAAGCCGAGCGTTCCGGCCTGGTCAGCCGCGTGGTGCCGCTGGACAAGCTGATGGACGAGGCGCTGGGCGCGGCACTGCTGATTTGCCAGTTTGGCCAGCTGAGTGTGCTGGCCACCAAAGAGTCGATCAACCGCGCCTTTGAAAGCGGGCTCAGCGACGGCGTGATGTTCGAACGCCGCCTGTTTCACTCGATGTTTGCCACCGAAGACCAGAAAGAGGGCATGGATGCCTTCCTGAACAAGCGCCCGCCGCAATTCCGGCACCGCTGAGGTGACTCTGCGGCCGGCCGCTTGCCAGCAAGTGGCCAACAATTGGCTATAATTGGCTCGCACGGTGATATAGCTCAGTTGGTTAGAGCGCAGCATTCATAATGCTGATGTCGGTGGTTCAAATCCACCTATCACCACCACTTACCCAAGCCTCAGAGGTTCAGCCTCTGGGGCTTTGTTACTTCACAGCCTCTGGACAGACACCATGAACCGCTGCGACGCTACCGGCTCTGACCGCCCGCTTTTTGCCGGGCCGGTGCCGGCCAGCGGCTCGGCAGGCTCAGGCGCTGCCCGGATACCGGAAAAAAGCCGCGCATGAGCAAAAAAGTCTTCATCAAAACCTTTGGCTGCCAGATGAACGAGTACGACTCGGACAAAATGTCTGACGTGCTTCATGCCGCTGAGGGCTACGAGCCCACCGATAACGTGGACGAGGCCGATCTGATCTTGTTCAACACCTGCTCGGTACGGGAAAAAGCCCAGGAAAAAGTCTTCAGTGACCTCGGCCGCGTCAAGCACCTGAAGAAAAAAGGCGTGCTCATTGGCGTGGGTGGCTGCGTGGCCAGTCAGGAAGGCGACGCGATCATTCAGCGGGCGCCTTATGTGGACGTCGTGTTCGGGCCGCAGACCCTGCACCGCCTCCCGCAATTGCTGAACCAGCGCGCTCGACTGGGACGCCCGCAAGTGGACATCAGCTTTCCCGAAATCGAAAAATTCGATCATTTGCCGCCCGCGCGGGTCGAAGGCGCCAGCGCCTTTGTCTCCATCATGGAGGGGTGCTCCAAGTACTGTAGCTACTGCGTGGTGCCATACACCCGCGGCGAAGAGGTTTCGCGCCCCTTCGATGACGTACTGGTCGAGGTCGCCGGGCTGGCTGACCAGGGTGTCAAGGAGGTCACGCTGCTGGGCCAAAACGTCAATGCCTACCGCGGCCCCATGGGCGAGACCGCCGAGCTGGCCGACTTTGCCACTTTGCTCGAATACGTCTCGGATATCCCCGGCATCGAGCGCATTCGCTATGTCACCAGCCACCCGAACGAATTCACACAACGCCTGGTGGATGCTTATGCGCGCCTGCCCAAGCTGGTGAACCACCTGCACCTGCCGGTGCAACACGGCAGTGACCGGATCCTGATGGCCATGAAGCGCGGCTACACAGCCATGGAGTACAAGAGCACGATCCGCAAGTTGCGCGCCATTCGGCCCGACCTGGCCATGAGCAGCGACTTCATCGTTGGCTTCCCGGGAGAAACTGAAGACGACTTCGACAAGCTGATGAAACTCATCGACGACGTGGGTTATGACACCTCGTTCAGCTTCATTTTCAGCCCCCGCCCTGGTACACCGGCCGCCACGCTGCACGACGATACGCCGCATGACGTCAAGCTGCGCCGGCTGCGCCATTTGCAAGATACGCTGGACCAAAGCGTGCGCGCCATCAGCGCCAGCCGCCAGGGCACGCTGCAGCGAATTTTGGTCGAAGGCAATTCACGCAAGGACGCGAGCGAACTGATGGGCCGCACCGAATGCAACCGAGTCGTCAACTTCAAGGGTTCGCCGCGGCTGGTCGGGCAAATGATTGATGTGCGTATCACCGAAGCGATGCAGCGGTCGCTGCGCGGCGAAGTGATGACGACTGAACCTTGAACCCAAATCCGGCAGTTGGCCGCTGGTACCCGCAGGCAAGGTCAAATGAATCAACGAGTGACGCACACGGTGCTCGTCACCTCCTGAGTGAGAACGCTGCGCGGCCGCTGGTCTGCCGCTTCAGGCCGCTGGCGTTGTTGCTCGCACCAGCCGGGCGCTGAGTCCGGCTGGCACTCGCGCCTAGCCAGTGACCTGCCTCGTCAGCCCCTCGGCCGCGCCCAACGGCCGAATTTAGGCTGAAAAGACCTATGCCTAAAAAGCTCAAAGGTGCTTGGAAATGCCGCTAAGCCTGTACGCCAGCTGACAGGCTTGGGCAGTCAGGGCACAAGCCGGGGCAGCGGGCGGCTCCACCAGGGTTAGAACTTGGGCATCCCCGGCATGCCGCCCTTCATGCCGCCTAGACGTTTCATCATTTTCATCATCCCGCTGCCGCGCATCTTCTTCATCATGCCCTGCATCTGCTCGAACTCGTTGAGCAGGCGGTTGACTTCCTGAACGTGTACGCCGGCGCCCGCGGCAATGCGCCGCTTGCGCGTGGCCTTGATGAGGTCGGGCTTGCGACGCTCCAGCGGCGTCATGCTCTGGATGATGCCTTCCTTGCGACGGATATCTTTTTCGGCTTTGTCCATGTCGACCTGGCCGGCCTTGGCCGCCATTTGGGCCGGCAGCTTGTCCATCAGGCTGGCCAGGCCGCCCATGTTTTTCATCTGCTGCAACTGTCCGAGAAAATCGTCCAGGTCAAAGTCGTTGCCGCTCTTGATCTTGGCTGCGAACTTCTGCGCCGCCTCCATGTTGACGCCGGCGGCGACCTGTTCGACCAGCGCCACGATGTCGCCCATGCCCAGAATGCGGCCGGCATGGCGCTCGGCGTCAAAAACCTCAAGACCGTCGAGCTTTTCACTGGTGCCCGAAAACTTGATCGGCGCCCCGGTGATCTGCCGCACGCTCAGGGCAGCACCACCGCGTGAATCGCCATCGGTCTTGGTCAAAATAATGCCCGTCAGCGGCAATGCTTCCTTGAAAGCCTTCGCCGTATTGACCGCGTCCTGACCTTGCATAGCATCGACTACAAAGAGCGTCTCGACCGGCTTGAGCACGGCGTGCAGTTCCTTGATTTCCTGCATCAGCGCCTCGTCAATCGCCAGACGACCGGCGGTGTCCACCAGCAGCACATCAAAAAAATGTTTTTTAGCGTAATCCAGCGCGGCGTGCGCAATGTCCACCGGCTTTTGATCCGGCGTACTAGGAAACCACTGCGCGCCGGCCTGTTGCGTCACCGTCTTGAGCTGCTCGATCGCCGCTGGGCGGTAGACGTCACCCGAGACTGTGAGTACTTTTTTCTTTCGCTTTTCAATCAGATGCTTGGCCAGTTTGGCAGTGGTGGTGGTCTTGCCCGCGCCCTGCAGGCCTGCCATCAAAATGACGGCCGGTGGCTGAGCCGCCAGATTGATGTCGCTCACACCTTCACCCATGGTGGCCGCGAGTTCGCGATTGACGATGCCCACCAGGGCCTGACCCGGCGACAGCGAGCCCATGACTTCCTGGCCAAGCGCTTTGTCTTTGACGCGGGCGATGAAGTCGCGCACAACGGGCAGGGCCACATCCGCTTCAAGCAGGGCCATACGTACTTCGCGCAGCATGTCTTGCACATTGGACTCGGTGATGCGAGCCTGCCCTCGTATTTCCTTGACCAGGCGAGAGAGTTTGTCGGTAAGTGCTGAGGCCATGGCATGGCTCCGCTGAAGGAGCAAGGGTTGATTAAGAACGCAGGGGGCAGGGACGCGAAGACGCTAAACTGTCGCCATGATTTTAGCTTCGAGCGCAGCGTGGGGATGGCAAGCGGCCGTAGCGGCGGCTGTGGCTTATGCCTTGCTGGCAGTTTCAGGCAGCCGCATGGGTCGCGCCTGGAGCCGCGCCTTGTTGGTGGTGGCGTTGCTGCTGCACGCCCTCACCCTGGCGGAAGGCCTGCTGGGTCAGCCGCCCCGTTTTGGCTTTGCGCCTGCCCTCTCGATGACGGTCTGGCTGGTTCTGGGCGTCACCGCCATTGAAAACCAGTTACTGCCGAAGTTGCGCGCACGCTGGACGCTGGCAGGTTTGGGCACAGCTGCCGTGCTGCTGTCGCTCGTCTTGCCAGGCTCGGCCTACCCCGCGATTGCTTCGCCGTGGCTGCCGCTGCACTGGGCGCTGGGTATTGCGTCTTATGGTCTGTTTGCCGCCGCAGCCCTGCACGGCTGGCTGATGTCCCGCTCCGAGCGATCCATGCGCACTGCATCAGGGCTGGATGTCGGAATACCGCTGATGACACTGGAACGGCTGACCTTTCGCTTCGTCGAGGCTGGCTTTGCCTTGCTGACGGCCAGCCTGCTGGCCGGCTGGTTCTTCGCCGAGACACTGTACGGGCCACACCTGAAGTCGCTGTGGAACCACAAGACCATCTTTTCGGTGCTGGCTTGGCTGACCTTCGCCGGCTTGCTGGTGGGCAGGGCTCGTCTGGGCTGGCGCGGCCGCAAGGCGCTGCGTGTCCTCTATCTGGGCTCGGGCCTGTTGCTGCTGGGCTACGCGGGATCACGATTCGTGCTCGAGTTCGTCTTGAAGCGCGTCTGAGCAACTAAAAAGCCACTGCCATGAAATACCTCATGCTGATCGGCCTGCTGCTGGCCGTTGTCTGGCTCTGGCGCCTGCAACATCGCAACACCTTGCGCAAGCCGAGGACGTCGCGCACGCCAAAGCCAACAGCGACGAACCTGCCGCCCACTGAAATGGTCGCCTGCGAAGTGTGTGGGGTGCACTTGCCGCGCGCGGAAGCTCTGCCGGGTCCGCAAGGCCTTTACTGCAGCGACGCGCATCGACGTCAGGCACAAGGTCGTGCCTGAACCCTGGCAAGCCCATGAGCACGCCAGCTAATTCGCCGCCTCCATGCCCGCCAAAATCGGCGTCTTTCTGGACGCAAGGCTGGTATGCCTACGCCCGCCACCTGGCATCGCCAAATTTCGGAGAGCGCCCCGCAGGGGCACGAACCGACTTGCTGGTGCTGCATTCGATCAGCCTGCCACCCGGTGTGTATGGTCAGGATCACGTGCAGCAGTTGTTTACCAACCAGCTCGACTGGGACGCCCATCCTTACTTTCAAGGCATTCGCAACCTGCAGGTATCCAGCCATTTTTTCATCACCCGTCAGGGCCAGTTGTGGCAATTCGTCAGCTGCGACCAGCGCGCCTGGCACGCTGGTGTATCCCGGTACCGCGGTCGGCCCAACTGCAACGACGACTCCATTGGCATTGAACTCGAAGGCCTGGAAGGCCAGACGTTTGAGGAGGCGCAGTATGAAACGCTGATCCACCTGTCTGCCGCGCTGCTCCAGGCCTATCCGATAAAGCACTTGGCAGGCCACGAACATATCGCGCCGGCCCGCAAGCTGGACCCCGGCCCTGGTTTTGAATGGCAGAAACTGCAAAATGCTCTGGCTCTGCCCGACGCCTGTTTTCCCACGGTCCACCAGCAGCACCGCGGCGATTGACGCTCACCTCAAACAGGCCAAAAGATCGGCGCGGCACAGATCTGACGCACCAATCCGGGGCCTGGCTACCCGTCCCCTGGCCGCCCTGGTCGGAGGCCAAAAAAATTCTTTCGCATAACCCCAAAAACACTACGGGTAGTGTTTAAAATCACGCCAGACCCTAGGTATAGCGTCTAGCCACCAAAAGCATAAGTGATCGGCCGAGTGATTTGAGTGCTGCAAAATTCCTGAAAAAGCCAGCAGAACAGCACGTCCTCAAGCGCCATCACACCCAAATACAACACCCAGAGAGCCAGAGGAAACATGCACACAACAACACAAGGCAGCGCCGCCCTGAGCAGCGTATCGGGCACGACGAGTACCCACTTGTCCACGGCCGGCAGCGCGCAAGCCAATCCTTACAGTCAATACCAGATCATCCGGCGCAATGGCGCCGTGGTTCCGTTTGAACCCAACAAGGTCGCTGTGGCCATGATGAAGGCTTTCCTGGCCGTGCATGGCACGCAGGGAGCGGCTTCAGCCAGCGTGCGTGAAACGGTTGATGGTCTGACGCAAGCCGTCATGCGCGCTTTGATGCGCTCACGTCCGGGCGGTGGCACATTCCACATTGAGGATGTTCAGGACCAGGTCGAACTCGGCCTGATGCGAGGCGGTCATCATGAAATCGCTCGCGCCTATGTGCTGTACCGCGAAAAGCGCACGCAGGAGCGCGCCCGCCAGACAATGGCGCAAGCGCCTGCTCACCCGCTACTCCACGTCACGGACGGCGGCCAGAAGGTCGCGCTCGACGTCGCTCGCTTGCAAGGCCTGATCGAAGCGTCTTGCGCCGGCCTGGGTGCTGATGTCAAGCCCGATCCGATCGTGGCCGAGACCATGCGCAACCTGTACGACGGCGTGCCCATTGATGAGGTCTACAAGGCGTCCATTCTGGCAGCGCGCACACTGATCGAGAAAGACCCCGACTACACCTACGCCACCGCGCGTCTGTTGCTCCACACCATCCGCCGTGAAGTGCTGGGCGAAGAAGTCACGCATGAGCAAATGAGCTCGCGTTACGCCGAATACTTCCCGCAGTTCATCAACAAGGGCGTGGCCAACGAACTGCTCGACGAAAAACTGCAACAGTTCGACCTGGCTCGTCTGGGCGCAGCGCTCAAGCCGGAGCGCGATATGCAATTCGACTACCTCGGCCTGCAAACCCTGTTTGATCGCTACTTCCTGCACGTGCGCAAGCAACGCATTGAGCTGCCACAGGCTTTCTTCATGCGCGTGGCCATGGGCTTGTCGCTCAATGAGGTGGACCGTGAAGCCCGTGCTATCGAGTTTTATGAAATCATGTCCTCGTTCGACTTCATGTCGAGCACACCCACCCTGTTCAATGCCGGCACGCTGCGCTCCCAGCTCTCGTCCTGCTACCTGACCACGGTAGCCGATGACCTCGGCGGCATTTATGACGCCATCAAGGAAAACGCGCTGTTGTCCAAGTTTGCGGGCGGGCTGGGCAATGACTGGACTCCGGTCCGTGCGCTGGGTGCGCACATCAAGGGTACCAACGGCGAGTCGCAAGGGGTGGTGCCCTTCCTGAAGGTTGTCAACGACACCGCCGTAGCCGTCAACCAGGGCGGCAAACGCAAAGGCGCTGTCTGCGCTTACCTCGAGACCTGGCACCTGGATATTGAAGAGTTCCTGGAACTGCGCAAAAACACCGGCGACGACCGCCGCCGCACGCACGACATGAACACCGCCAACTGGATCCCCGACCTGTTCATGCGCCGCGTCATGGAAAAAGGCAGTTGGACCCTGTTTTCCCCATCGGATACACCGGACCTGCACGACAAGTTCGGCATCGACTTCGAAAAGGCTTACACCGCCTACGAAGCCAAAGCCGAGCGAGGCGAAATCAAGCCCGCGCGCAAGCTACAGGCCGTCGACATGTGGCGCAAGATGCTCTCGATGCTGTTCGAAACCGGCCATCCCTGGATCACTTTCAAGGACGCTTGCAACGTACGCTCGCCGCAGCAGCACGTCGGCGTGGTTCACTCGTCGAACCTGTGCACCGAGATCACGCTCAACACCAGCGACACCGAAACCGCAGTCTGCAACCTCGGCTCAATCAACCTGGTGCGTCACCTCAAGGATGGCGCGATTGACCAGGTCAAGCTGCAAAAAACCATCACCACGGCCATGCGCATGCTGGACAACGTGATCGACATCAACTACTACGCCGTCAAAAAAGCGCGTGACTCGAACCTGCGCCACCGTCCGGTGGGCCTGGGCATCATGGCGTTCCAGGACAGCCTGTACGAACTTCGGATCCCCTACGCCAGCGACGCAGCCGTCGAGTTTGCCGACAAGTCGATGGAAGCTGTTTGCTACCACGCCTATTGGGCATCGACCGAGCTGGCCAGGGAGCGTGGCAAATACGCAAGCTACAAAGGCTCGCTGTGGGACAAGGGTATCCTGCCTCTGGACACGCTGGACATGCTGGCCAAAGAGCGCGGCGGCTATATCGAGGTGGACCGCTCGTCCTCGCTCGACTGGGAAGCCCTGCGCAACAAGATTGCCCAGGATGGCATGCGCAACTCCAACTGCGTCGCGATCGCCCCCACCGCCACCATCTCCAACATCATTGGCGTGGACGCTTGCATCGAACCTTGCTTTGGCAACCTCTCGGTCAAGTCGAACTTGTCGGGCGAGTTCACAGTGATCAACGGCTATCTGGTGCGCGACCTCAAGCGCCTGGGCCTGTGGGACGAAGTCATGGTCGTCGATCTCAAGCACTTTGATGGCTCGCTGCGCCCCATTGATCGCGTTCCTCAAGATATCAAATCGCTTTATGCAACGGCCTTTGAAGTTGATGCCACCTGGCTGGTCGAAGCCGCCGCACGCCGGCAAAAGTGGATTGACCAGGCGCAGTCGCTCAACATTTACATGGCTGGCGCCTCGGGCAAGAAGCTCGACGACACCTACAAGCTCGCCTGGCTGCGTGGTCTGAAGACCACCTACTACCTGCGTACCATGGGTGCCACGCACGCAGAAAAATCAACCGTCAAAGCGGGCAAACTCAACTCGGTCGCGTCGGGTAATTCCGACGACACCGGCAGCATGAATGCGATGGACGCTGCTGCCGCCACAGCGCGCGCTCAGCTCAGCGAATCACCAGCGACGGATATCAAGTTCTGCGCAATTGACGACCCAGGCTGCGAGGCGTGCCAATAAAAAAACAAAGGGTCATGCACGTCCTTACCCTTTGAAACTCAGACAACACCGCGCCATTTGAATCATCGACCCGTTATGGATGGGCATTCGGCGGCGGTTCGATGCAATTGAGCAACAAATATTCGCGCGTTGTTCAATGACATCTTTTCATTTTTTCTCGCTCCTTTCATAATCCGAAGAATTGGAAATATTTATGCTGACCTGGGACGAAGAAGTTAAGCCATCACTGCAAAACACACTGACCAGTGGCTCGCTCGACAGCCGCTTGATGGAGCTTCCCCCGCTTTCTGTGCAATCGCCAACTGTCGCGACTACACGCGTGCTCGACGATGGCGCCATCGCACCGGCTCAAACGCCGTCAGCGCCTGCCAAAGCAAGCGCTACTGAGCCAGCCAAGCACCGGCGCGTCAAAGCATCGGACAAGCGCATCATCAACGGACAGACGGACGTCAATCAGTTGGTGCCCTTCAAGTACAAGTGG
>CAIMVC010000327.1 GCA_903844825.1 uncultured Burkholderiales bacterium
GCCTGCAACACGGGCACAGACCCGAAAACAGGCCGCACAAGGCCCAAAACGCACGGAATCGGCGACAAATTCAGCTGCGGTTTCATCATGTGAACAATCACGCCTCAGCAGTCGTTCCAGCGGTTGTTATGCAGACCTTCCTTAGACGAAACTCTGGATCGCCTGTGTGACTTATTCGACTGGACCCAAGCCATTGAATTCAAAAGATAAAAACCAAAACCATGGCGCAAGCGGTGCGCCTGCCGCGCACACGCCCATGATGGCCCAGTACCTGACGCTCAAGGCCGACTATCCCGAGACCTTGCTGTTCTACCGGATGGGCGACTTTTATGAGTTGTTTCATGCCGATGCCGAAAAAGCGGCCAACTTGCTGGGTATCACGCTCACGCAGCGCGGTCAGTCGGCGGGCGAGCCGATCATGATGGCCGGGGTGCCGTTTCACTCGGTCGATGGTTATCTGGCCAAACTCATCAAGCTTGGCGAGTCGGTGGCGATTTGCGAGCAGGTCGGTGAAGTCACCGGCAAGGGCCCGGTCGAGCGCAAGGTGGTGCGGGTGGTCACGCCGGGCACGCTGACCGATACCGAACTGCTGCCCGACAAGACCGAGTCCATTTTGCTGGCCGTGCACCAGGGCGGCCGCAACAGCTGTGGCCTGGCCTGGCTGAGCGTCACGCAGGGCGAGCTGCACCTGGCCGAGTGCGCCAGCGACGAACTTGAGGCTTGGCTGGCCCGGATCATGCCCAGTGAGCTGGTCTACAACGTCGACGTGACGCCCGCTTTTGAGCAGCGCCTGAAAAGCCTCAGGCGCGACACGCTGGCCGGCGCAGCCGCCACGCTGACGGCCCGTGCCGCCTGGCACTTTGATGCGGCGCTGGGCGTGCGGCGCTTGCTGGCGCAGTTTCAGGTTGCCTCGCTGGCGGCCTGGGATGCGCAGGCGCTGGCGCAGGCCCACGCCGCCGCGGCCGCCCTGCTCGGCTACGCCGAACACACGCAAGGCCGGGCCTTGAGCCATGTGCACAGCCTGCAGGTGGTGCGTTCGGGCGAACTCATCGAGCTGCCGCCGAGCACGCGCCGCAACCTCGAGCTCACGCAGACCCTGCGCGGCGAAGAAGCGCCGACCTTGTTTTCGCTGCTCGACAGCTGCGCCACCGGCATGGGCAGCCGCATGCTCAAGCACTGGCTGCTGACGCCGCGCCGCGACCGCAGCCAGGCGCAGGACCGGCTTGACGCCATCACCGCCCTGCGCAGCGGCGCTCAGCAAGTGCTGCGAGCGCGGCTCAAGGGCAGCACCGATGTGGAGCGCATCACCGCCCGCATCGCCCTGCGCCAGGTGCGGCCACGCGAGCTGATTGCGCTGCGCAACACGCTGCAAAAAGCCGCCCAGCTCGCGCCCGAGCCCGAGCAGCCGCTGGACTTGCCCGCCCTGCTGGTGCGAATTTTTGACGATCTGCAGGCACCACCGGACTGTGCCGCCTTGCTCAGTCGCTACGTGATGGATGAGCCGGCCGCGCTGGTACGCGACGGCGGCGTCATCAACCACGGTTGTGACGCTGACCTTGACGAGCTGCGCGCCATCCAGACCCATTGCGACGACTTTTTGCTCGACCTCGAAGTGCGCGAAAAAGCCCGCACCGGCATTGCCAACCTGCGCGTGCAGTTCAACCGGGTGCATGGCTTTTATATCGAGGTCACGCAGGGCCAGGCGGCCAAAGTGCCCGACGACTACAAGCGCCGCCAGACGCTCAAAAATGCCGAGCGTTTCATCACACCCGAGCTCAAGGCTTTTGAAGACAAGGCTTTGTCGGCGCAGGAGCGTGCGCTGGCGCGAGAAAAGTTCTTGTACGAAGAGTTGCTGGACCAACTGCAGGCCTTTGTGCCCCTGCTCAGCCGCCTGGCCCGGGCGCTGGCGTCGCTGGACGCCTTGTGCGCGCTGGCCGAGCGCTCGCTGACCCTGAACTGGGCGCAACCCGTGTTTGTGCGCGAACCCTGCATCCGCATTGAGCAAGGTCGGCATCCGGTGGTTGAGTCGCGGCTGGCTGAAACCGGCGGCGGCAGCTTCATTGCCAACGATTGCCGGCTCAGCAGCAAATCACGCCTGCAGGTCATCACTGGCCCCAACATGGGCGGCAAGTCGACCTATATGCGACAGGTCGCGCTGATCGTGCTGCTGGCCAGCGTGGGCTCTTACGTGCCGGCCACGAGTTGCAGCTTAGGCCCGATTGACGCCATCCACACCCGCATTGGTGCGGCCGACGATGTGGCCAACGCGCAATCGACCTTCATGCTCGAGATGACCGAGGCTGCGCAAATCCTGCACGCCGCCACCGCGCACTCTCTGGTGCTGATGGACGAGATCGGCCGCGGCACCTCGACCTTTGACGGCCTGGCGCTGGCGGGCGGCATCGCAGCGTATCTGCACAACAAGACGCAAGCCTTCACGCTCTTTGCCACACACTACTTTGAACTCACCGAGTTCCCGGCCAAACACCATGGCGCCATCAATGTGCATGTGAGCGCGGTCGAGTCGGGCGCCGACATCGTTTTTATGCACCACATCGAGCCCGGCCCGGCCAGCCGCAGCTACGGTATTGCCGTGGCCAAGCTCGCGGGCGTGCCGGCGGCCGTGGTCAACCACGCGCGCCACGCGCTCGAAGCCCTGGAAATGCAACAGAGCCAAACCCGGGCCCAGGTGGACTTGTTTGCCGCGCCGCCCGAGCCGCCAGCGGCCGAACTGAGCCTGATTGAAAAGTCACTGGCGGACATCCACCCCGACGCACTGAGTCCGCGCGAAGCACTCGAAGCGCTGTACCGGCTCAAGGCCCTGGCCCAGCGAGCATGAGGCGCAAAACGGCCAACAGCGGCACGCCTTGCCCCGGCGGGACGCGCCAAAGTGGCGGTTTGAATTTTGCGCGCCTGCACATCTGGCGAGTCGGCGCCATGGCCCTGAGCAGCCTGTGCCTCTGCCTGGCTTGGAGCGCCAGCGCCATGGAGGTCGGGGTCGTTGACAACACCTTGATTCTGTCGGGCCCAGTCGTCTCGGGTGACCTGGCCAAGGTCAAGAGCGCTTTGGAGGCACACCCCGGCATTGATCACGCGGTGCTGCGAAATTCGTGGGGCGGCGACGCCTGGAGCGGCTTCCACCTGGGCGAGCTTTTTCGCCAGCGTGGCCTGAGCACCAGCGTCTCGGGTTACTGCGTCTCATCCTGCTCACGCATGTTTTTAGGCGGCGTGAAGCGCTATTTTTCTGATGACTACCCGGCCACGATGACCTTCGTCGGCTTTCACGGTCACTACGGAAAAAATGGCCAGCTCAACACGGCCAACATCTTGAGTCTGGGCATGCTCGACTGGGTGCTGAAATACACCGACCACAAAGCCGACCCGACGCTGGTCAGGCAGTGGACGCAGATCGAGCTCAGCCGCGGCATGGTGGCTTTTCTTCATCCTTCGGCGGCTCAAACACTGCCCAGCAGCAGCTATTTTTGCGTTGGTACCGAGCGGCAAAGGCCACTAGGCTGCCCGAGCCTGGAGACCGACGCGCTGTCCCAGGGGATCATCACCGAGACGCAGTGGCTGCCCAGCCCGGACCAGCAAAGCCTATCGCGCATCGCGGTCAGCGCACCGCCAGCCAGCGGCTACGCAGAGCTTGATGACTTGCAGAAACTGCCGCTGCTGTCGGCCGCTGCCCGCGAGAATTACCGGCGATTTTTGGCCAGCCCGCACCCCCGGGCCTTTGTCATCGCCCCCGAAAAAAGGCAATGGGTCTGGCACTCGGGCTCGGCCGATTCGCCGGAAATTGCCTTGCAGCGCTGCCAGGCCAAGGCGCTCGAGCCGTGTCAGCTCTACGCCGTGGACAATACGGTGGTGTACACCCCTCCCCTTGCCCCCAGATAACCATGACTTACTGCGTCGCCATCAAACTCAACGCCGGCCTGGTGTTCCTGTCCGACTCCCGCACCAACGCGGGAGTGGACCACATCAGCACCTTTCGCAAAATGATCGTCTACGAGCGCCCCGGCGACC
>CAIMVC010000328.1 GCA_903844825.1 uncultured Burkholderiales bacterium
CGTGGGCGTGAAGGTGGCGCTGCGGGTCAGGCCCGAACCACTGAGGGCGCTGAGGGCGCTGAGTGTGCCGCCGCTGACGACGACATCGCCCACCGTGCCGTCCCAGGCAAAGGTAGCGCCAGGGTCTTCGCTGAAGGTAAAGGTGATGACCGCCGTCTCGCCGCTCTTGAGCGCGGCTTTGTCGCTGGTGATGGCGAGCGTGGGGGCCAGCGTGTCGATGCTCTGACTGTCCAGAGCGACGAGGCTGGCGCTGCTCACGGCGTTGCCCGCGAGGTCTGTCAAGCCTGTGCCCACCAGGCTCAATGCCACGCTGCCGCTGGCCAGGCCCGATGTGGGGGTGACTTGCACGATGTAGCTGTTGTCCGCACCAGCCGTGACCTCGGTGACCGTGCCGTCGGTGGCGGTGAAGTTGCGGGTGCTGACCTTGCCCACCACGGCTTCGTCAAACTGCACCTTGAAGCTGATCGGGCCGATGGCGTTCGCCTGGCTGATGTTGTCGGTCACCGCCGTGACTGCCGGGGCGGTTGCGTCCGGAGAACTGATGCGCAGCTCCATCGTCGGGGAGGCCTGGCTCTGGTTACCGGTACGGTCGGACAACTGCGCGGTCAGTCTGTGCAGGCCGTTGGGCATGGAGAATGCACAGTCCCTGAAGCCGGCAGACACATCGTCGCTGCCAAGGGTGTAACGGCCAATTTCCTCACCCGCGTCAAACACCACCAGCTCATCACCGACCACCGCTGCGCCACCATCGGTAGCGCTGGTGCCAAAGGTAACCCGAACAACGGGATTTGAATCGGTAATAGACCGATCGCTGCCAAGCGAAGGTGCTGAAGGGGCAGTGCTGTCGAGTGCATTGGACTGGGCCTGGGAAATATCGTCCAGCTTCTCGGCCCGTTGGATGTCCGCGGTGGCCGCGGCAATAATGTCGGCGATTTGCGGCTGGACAGCCTGAACTTCGTCCGACGCGTCGGCAAACACGTCAGTCAGCAGCGCGCTCAACGTGTCTTTATTGATGAGGCTCACTGCAACGCCTTCGCCAGCGTTGTTCACCATCTGTACCAGGCTGCCAAACACCTGGTCGCCCGCGCCGGCGCTCGCGTTTTCGGCCATCATGGCGATGGTGGCCACCTGAGTCGCCGCCTTTTGGACGCCCAGATTTTCAGACGCAATAGGGTCGTAGTCGAGCAGGTTTTGCCCGGCTTCGAGCGTCAGCCCCAATTTGGCCACCAGCGTTTTAGCCGCGTCTTCGGGCGTGGGCGGCGCCTCACCAGCCTCTTTGGCGGCTTCGATGATGCCAGTAACCAGCGTTGTCAGAGGGTTGATGGCGGTTGAATTGGCTGGGGCCTTGAGCACCAGCGTGTTGGCCACGTTGGTGTCAATGTTGACGCCACCCGAAGCGATCAAGGTGCCGGTGGGCGCATCGGCTGGCACAAAGAAATTGCCCGAGACGTCGGTGAAACCCACAAAATAATCGCCGACGCCATCACCGTCCGTGTCGATAAAGATGCTGGCACCGCGGATGTAGCCGTCGGCCAGAATACTGCTGGTGAATCCAGGCGCGTCGTTGCCCGCGATGTCCTGCAGGGCATTGGCATCGTCGACGGACGAAGGGTCCTTGTACACAACGTTGACCATGCCTTTGGCAAAGCTATCCCTGAGCGTGAGGGTCAGCACCGACCCGTTGAGCGCGACACTTTCTACCGGGTTGATGATGCTACCTGTGGTCACCGTAAAGTCTGTCCTGACGGGGAGCGCCAGCGGGTCCAGGGCCTCGCTGAAAGTCAACTCGATGGTTTTGCTTTGTCTGTCGCTGACCTTGATCAAGACCTCGGGAGCGAGGGTGTCGACAGTCGGCTCGCGCGTGACTGGGGCGCTGGCATTGCC
>CAIMVC010000329.1 GCA_903844825.1 uncultured Burkholderiales bacterium
AGGACAGCCTGAGCGGTGGCAGCTTCGCGTTTGTAGATCCCAATGCCGGATCCAACAAAACGGTGACTGTTTTGTCGGTGACGGTGCACGATGGAAACGGGGGTGACAACTACGACGTGACCCTGGTGAACAACACCTCCAGCACCATCCTTCCGGCCCCCGTGCTGGTGCCAGCCTTGCCTGCAGCGCTGCCCGCGGCCGCGCCATCGCCGGCAACAACTGCCGCTGCCACGGCAGGGTCATCGGAGGCCTCAGCGGGTTCTGCATCGTCGGCCTCGGCAGGGACGTCAGACTCGTCGGGCGGTTCAGCCACTTCGGCCCCTTCAGAGACGTCTGTTTCTGCCGGTTCAGGGGGCACTGTGGATGCTTTGGGATCCGCTGGCTCCACCGCGCCTTCTGGTGCGTCCGGATCGGCTGCCGAAGCCACACCGCCTGCGGCCAAGGGCGCCTCATTGAAGGCAGCCGATGTGGCGTCCGCAAAGCCCAAGGATGGGGGCAAGGCCAAGGGCGAGGCAGACAAGGGCGCAGGCAAAGCGGCGGGTCCAAAGAGCGGCAGCTCCGCCGGCGGCAAGTCTGGTGAAGGTCGAGCCGTCGCGGGCAAAGACGGTGCCAGACCCACCAGCAAGACCCAAGGCAGCGAAAAAACGTCCAGCGCCGCCCGCGGCGGCCGCCCGAAACCGGTGCGCAGCGCCGCTGCCCAAGCGAAAAGCAAGGCGTCGGCGAGCCGGATTGCAGCTCGCTTCGCATCGGCCACTGCCAGAGCTCCGGCCGGGTTCAACGCCGGCGCACTGTCCGCGAGTTACGCCGGTGCGCCTGCGGTGGGCGTGCGGCGCAATTTGGACCCGGATTCACCCTTGAACCGAAGTTTGCCCCCAGATTCCCCCGATCCGGCCAGAGCAGTTTCCGCCGTGCCGCCCCTTTGCTCCGGCCCGTGTTCGCGCAGCGACGCCAATCTGGCGGCGGCCGTCCAAGTCCAGGCGCAGTCATCAGGATCCCAGGCGGCACCGTCGGACAGCCTGTCCGAGTCGTTCCATGAACTGCCGTGGCGCAGCAATTCCGGCGTGAAGAACGTGGCGCGGTCGCGCGCTGTGGCGAATTACGCCGAGACGCTGGAGGACGTGAACTTCATGAGCACGTTCAACTTGTTCATCGTTCCATGACCCGTACCCGCAGCGACACGCCGGCGCTGAGCCGAGACGCAACGACCAGGCCCCCCGGGAATTCAGGCATCCCCAACATCAAAGGACTGACCACGCAATGATCAACTGGCTACACACCCTGCCCAATGTCGGCATCGCCATCCTGTTCCTCAGCATCGGTCTGAGCATCACCACCGTCGTGCCGTTCTTTATTCGTCGGCGATTTCAACTGAATCCGAGCGAAGACGTGGGAAGAGCAGCCGAGGACGCGTTCAAGTTGCTCACTTCAACAACCATGCTGCTGCTGGCGTTTTGTCTCGTGCGAGTGCAGGGAGACCACCGCAACGTGGAGGACCTGGTGACCCGAGAGGCGACGATCATGTTCAAACTTGACCGCGCGCTCGTCGGCTATGGCGGGGAGGATGCCAGCGCCCTGCGCGTGGGCTTGCAGCTTTACGCCAAATCGACGGTGGATGTGGAATGGCCGTTGCTGGCCAAGAGCGAGCGCAGCGAATCCACATCCGAATTGTTGGCCGCCTTGGTCGAAGGCTGCCGGGAACTGGACCCCGAAACTCCGTTGCAGCAAATGGTTCGCGCCGAGGTGCTGGGCACCGTGGCTCAAATGTCCGACGTGCGGGAGGCCAGGCTTGCTGCCAGTCGCCTGGGGTTGCCAGACTATTACTGGACAGCACTGTCCACCGCATTTGCACTGATGGCCATCTTCGGCTGGATTCAGAGCTCCGTGCCCAAGTTGGTGACCTATGTGGGGGGAGTGACTGTGGGCGTGTGCCTTTTGTTCACGTTGCTGGTTGTGCTCGAGGGTCTCTTCGTGGGTGAGAGCCACATCACCGCAGC
>CAIMVC010000330.1 GCA_903844825.1 uncultured Burkholderiales bacterium
CAGTACGAAGAGGATGGCCGAAGTTCCGGTAATCAGTGTGAGTAACGTCGTCATTTTTTACCTTATTTATTTGGTGCGTTTGCAGCCGCATCCTTTGCGTCGAGTGTGTTTATTAAGTAAAGGAGCTCGTCCTTTGGATTTATTTTTAAATCAGAAAGTTGAGAGCATCCTGATGCGCTTAGCAGAAGTGCTGCTGCGATAATAATATTTTTCACGTCAAGGCCTTTCCAAGTTTTATTTTTTAGTAGTTTTATCTGTACTGGTGATTGAATTCTTGCCGACTTGTTCTGTGATTGGAATCGGTCGGTTGATCTATATTCGCGGTTTGGTTTTTTTAGTTGGCCCTGCGGCGCTCTATGCCATTTCGTGTGGAGCGCCACATTCTTATTTTGCTGCTGACGGAATGATCGGACCGGTAGGCAGATGCTTGAGTTTTGACGTTCGCAGGTAGGCAACGGCGATGAAGTTGGTCGCCGGGCGAAATCCGCCGGCCGCCCGCTTTGCTTGCTGCAGCATTCCGTTCATTGCCTCCATCTAAATTGCACTCTCTTGGCATTTCAGTGACAGAGGGATGTCGGGTGTTCTGCCGTGCGTGCTGATCGCTGCGTTGTGGTGCCTATCATTCCTTACAGGTGCCCGAACCGAACAGGAGCAATCGTGCTGTGTACTCGCGATAAAGTGCCGGCCACTGGGCGCAACCCGCCTATCGATGGAGCGCGCCAAGAGCTGGGTACGGCTCTAAGGGCGCCATGCACTGCGATTTGAAGCAGATGCAGGACGAGGAAGGCGGCCGTCGGCACCCGCGTGGTGGCCAGCAAGGCGATCCAGGACCTAATGAGTCGCCTCCCGGCTCGCGTCTACGAGGAAGCGCAGGAACAGGAACTGCGGCGCAGTCCGAAAACGCCGACCAGTTGACGGCACACCAGCAAACCGCTGCTCCCCTGCCCGCGCCAAGCAGTTCAAGCGCCTGCGCAAGGCGGTCAACCGCCAGCGCACGATCAAGCGCCCACCAGAAAATCGACCCGACCCCGGGATGCCTCCACAAGCTCGGCATTCAGGCGGTCATTGCTGGCGATCATGGGCGTGGTGATCCGCGAGGTACGAGTGCGCTGTGTCCATTCTTGATCCAGTTGCCCAGTGCCAGGCTCATCACGGCGCTGCGCTCCAGCCCGCGCCCGGGCCGGGTATCAATATCTTCAATGCACGCTTGGGTGAACTTCAGGTTGGCCTGCTTGAGCAAGTGTGCCTGACGCTTATCGCCGCGCCAGTGCGCCTACCGGTCTACCAGCAGGCCAAACCGTTCTTCAAAGCTCATGGCGGTCATGCCCGCGTGGATGGTTGCTCCTGCAAGCCGGTGGCCATGCCGGCCAGTTTGAGCTCGCGCAGTTGCTCCAGTGTCGTGTTCATCATCATGGTGTATTTCCTGGTATTCGGGTTTGGGTTGTTGTTTGGGTGCGCGCGCATGGCAGCCACCGCGGTCATCGGTAGTAGGCTGCGCCGCACACATTGGCGTGTGCCGGACTGACCCACGCCGACGGGGTGCTGGGCTTGACCAGGTCACGGCCATTGGCCAGGATCTCGCGCGCGTGACTGGCCTTGGTGGTGCCCAACTCCTGTGCGATCAGGCATGCCGCCTCCAGCCTGGGCCTGCTATAGCGCTTGGCCAGTGACAGCAAGGCCAGGCAGGCCTGGTAGTCGTGCTCCGGATGTTGGCGCGCCTCTAGCATCCGCCTGACCAAGCTGCCCGTGGCCACGCTGATGTCCTGACCCCAATGGATCAGGCGCTCAGGGTTCCATTGCAGGTGCGCCCGGTAGCCTTCGGGGAGGTGCTCAGACACCGTCGCGAACTTGCCCTTGTGGGCACTGCGTGCATGGCTGGCCACACGCTGGCCGCGGTGCAGCACTTCTACCCAACGCTGTGTGGCGCGCACCTCCATCTGCTGGCCGATCAGCGGGTGGGGCACGCTGTAGTAGTGCTCATCGAACTGGACGGGGGAGTCGATGTGTGCCTTGACCGTCTTGAATTGGGCCAGCTCCCAAGCCTGCATGGGCAGGGCCCGCAGGGCCGGGGCATCGTCATGGCCGATCAGCGCTATCTTTGGCTCTTGCCTTACACGGTTGATGAAAGTATTGTCACCAAGCTGGCGAGCGTTAAATCGGATGCGCTTTAAAGGATCGGCTTGACCCGAATAGAACGTAGGTTGTGTCTGCTTAAAACGCAGACTCCGGCTCACTCAGAAAAGCCAGCGCTCCGGACCCGGACTCGCCACCCAGCAAGGCGTTGCCATGAGGGTAGCGATTAAAGCGGTCGACGATGGCTTGGTGGCGCAGTTTAAAGCGCAAGTTGTCTTCTATGCCCGGCAGCGAAAACAAGGTGACGGCTTGCGCGTGCAACCGCTTGGACTCGCTGTGCATGGCTGATGGCCCGTGGGCAAGACCGCAGCCTGCCCTTGGCGCAGCTTCGCCTGAATGCCCTACATGGCGAGGCCACGTACCGGTCATGGCTGGCATGGCGTGGCAATCCGTGGCACCGAATTCATGTGTTGCCGCGGCTTACCGCAACGAGGAGGCTTTTTTGCGCCTTGCGGTGGCGTTGTTAGGGCTGCGACTTCAGGCGTAGTCGGTCACGGGCACGCAACTGCAAAACAGGTTGCGGTCGCCGTAGACATTGTCGACCCGGCCCACCGGTGGCCAGTACTTGGTCTGCGTCAGGCTGGGCAGCGGGAAGGCGGCGGCCTCACGTGAATAAGGCCGGCTCCATTCGGCAGCCATCAGGCTGGCGGCGGTGTGGGGTGCGTGCTTGAGCGGGTTGTTGTCTTGCGGCCAGCGGCCTTGCTCGATGTGCCTGATCTCTTCGCGAATGGCGATCATGGCGGCAATGAAGCGCTCGATCTCGGCCAGCGTTTCGCTTTCGGTGGGCTCGATCATCAGCGTGCCGGCCACGGGAAAGCTCAGGGTGGGGGCGTGAAAGCCGTAGTCCATCAGGCGTTTGGCCA
>CAIMVC010000331.1 GCA_903844825.1 uncultured Burkholderiales bacterium
CACCGATCTGGACCTGGTGAGCCGGGCACTGCCTGCGCACGGCTTTGGCGTGGTGTCTACCAAATTGGGCTACAAGGCCAAGAACCCGATCAGTCCGGCCAGCCTGAGCGCCGAGCAGCTAGAAGAAGTAGAGGCTTTTTTGGCGGCCATTGACGCCAATGACGACGTCCAGAACGTCTACGCGGGCCTGGGGGACTGAGGGACTGAGGCCCAAAGGCCAACGTCTTTGCCGGCTAGCGCCACCAAACGCCACCCCACTCACTGGCAGGTCGAACCCCGCGCTTCAGCGCTGTGCTGCTGCGGCGGCCCTAGCCGCCTGGACATAAGCAGTAAAAGCCGCCATGCCGGCTGCCGCGTCAGCCGCCGTCCGGGCAAAGGCCGGGCGGGTGTTGAGCCGAGCCATGTAGGCCTTGAGGTCGAAGTCGCCGAGCAGGTCTTGGCCGTATATTTTTTTGCCCACCATGCGAACCATGGGCAGATGCGTGTAGGCCGAGATGTCGGCGGCGCTGAAGTGCTCGCCCGCCACGTAGGGCGAAAAACGGGCCAGCTCAAAGAAAGCCCGGAGGTTCCTGACCAGCTCTTTGTGGGTGCTGGCTTTGAGGCCGTCGCTGACCTCGCCACCGAACAGCGCCTCGGGGTACAGGCGCCGAGCGACCAACTCAAGATGCGTGTCCAGAAAGGCACACAGCTCGCGCACCTTGGCCGCCTCGAAAGGGTCTGCGGGATACAGCCCCGAGCCGGGATGGGCCTGCGCGACATACTCGACGATGACCTGGCTCTCGCACACGGCGCCCTGCTCGGTCACCAGGTAGGGCACCTTGCGCAGAGGGCTGGCCGCCTTGTCAACCTGGCTCGGAAAGACACTGTGCTCGGTGAACACCGCGCCGGCTTCGAGCAAGGCGATTTTGCTTTTGTTGTAGTAGTTGCTGGCAGCAAAACCGTGCAGGGACAGGGTCATGGGATCTCCATAAAAAAGGGGTGAGCGTCAGCGGTCAACATCCGGGTTCAACGTCGGATGGGCCCCATGGTAGTCGGGTGTCAGACGCCTGGGTAGGGTCCGGGCAGGCGGCGCAGTCGTGCTGGAGACTCCAGGTCGCCGCCCGGCCGAGCGGCTTGCCTTGCGCGCTCTCTGGAGGGGAAGGAGCAGGACCGGGTCTGAAAAAATCTAGGCGCTCGCCAGGCGGGCCGTCAAATCCGGGAAAATCGGCCTTCGCCAGAATAACTTACCCACGTCGCAAAGACCCCCATGACCGATGTCACCCAACGACCACCCCTGCCCGACCACCTGTCCATCGACGTGGACAGCCCGCATCATGTTGCTGCCGTGTTCGAACGCGACATCGGCATCCGGCTCAATGACAAGGACCGCTTTGATGTAGAGGAGTACTGCATCAGCGAAGGCTGGGTCAAAGTGCCGGCGGGCCGTGCCCTGGACCGCAAGGGCAAACCGCTGCTGATCAAGCTCAAAGGCAAGGTCGAGGCGTTTTACCGCTGACGTCGCCGTCGGCCTGCTGGCGACGAGTTGGGCCCAACCGGTTCGTGCTTAATCGTTCAAGACCGAGCCTGCCGGGCACACCGAACATGGTGGGGGCCTAAGATACACACGATGAACACACCACCGCTTACTCGCCGCCGCTATCTCGCCGCCAGCGCTGCCGCTGCATCGGCGTGGTGCCTGCCCCACGCCAGCGCCCAGGACCTGTGGCCGAACAAGCCATTGCGCCTGGTTGTGCCCTTTGCCACGGGCGGGAGTTCGGAGATCGTGGCGCGCGCGGTGGCCGGCGAGTTGTCGCGCAGCATCGGGCAGAGCGTGTTTGTGGACAACAAGCCCGGCGCGGCCGGCAATATTGCCATGCAGGAGGTGGCCAACAGCGTCGACGAGCACACCCTTATCCTTGGGCATATCGGCACGCTGGCGGTCAATCCTTTCATCTTTGCCAAGCTGCCTTACGACGCCGGCCGCGACTTTGCGCCCCTGACGCTGGTCTCCAAAGTGCCCAGCCTGTATGTGGTGCATCCCGACTTGCCCGTGAAGAATTTAAAAGACTTCGTGGCTTACGCCAAAAGCCGGCCCGGCCAACTGAACTACGGCTCGGCCGGCAACGGCAGCGCCGGCCACCTGGCGTTTGAATACCTCAAGATGGTCAGCGACACCTTTGTGCTGCATGTGCCCTACCGCGGCACCGGCCCCATGCTGACTGACCTGATGGCCGGGCGCCTGCAGGCCGCATCGGTGGGCGCACCGGCGCTGCTGCAGTTCATCAAGGCCGGCAAGCTGCGCTGTATTGCCACCGGCACCGCCGAGCGACTGCCCCAGTTGCCGGACGTCCCCACCGTGGCCGAACAAGGCTTCAAGGGCTTTGAGATGACCCAGTGGTACGGTCTGCTGGCACCCAGCCGGTGGCAGAAGGCCCATATCGCCAAACTCGAAGCAGAAGCCGTCAAAGCCACCCGCAGCGCACTGGTCAGGGAAAAACTGGGCCAAGAAACGGCGCTGGCGGTGGGCAACTCGGGGGCCGAGTTCGAGGCCTTCATCAAGACCGAACAAGTCCGCTGGAAGGCAGTCATTGCACGCGCCCGTATCAAGCCAGAGGGACTCGGTTGAGTCTGGTTTGAGCCAGGATTGAGCCTGATGCCGCGTCATGCGCCGCCCGACATGGCAGCCTTGCCCTGCGGCGCATTAGGCAAGCGGGCGCAGACGCTGTAAATTGCGCCTGATGAACGCCAAGCCTGAACCCGTGGTCACTAAAAGCAGCCCAGTGGTTTAGCCATGAGCATTTCTGCAGAACTCATCAAAAGCGTCACGGCGCAGCTGTACAACCGCTCGCTCAGGCGGGTGCCGCCAGACACCCACGCGGCGCTGACGCAGGCCGGCCAGGTCGAGCGCAACGAAACGGCCCGACACACGCTGCGCATCATGATCGCCAGCGCTGAGGCAGCCGAGCGCGATGACCACTTTGTCTGCTCCGACGCTGGCGTGCCGGTTTACTTCGTGCGGGTGGGCACGCAGGCCCGCTTTAGCGGCAACGTGCGTCAGGCCATCACCGACGGTTTTGCCGAACTGGTGGCGAGCATCCACCCGCCGCTGCTGCCGCATGTCACCAACCCTCTGACGCTCGAGCGCGGCCACCAAGGCAAGGACATGCCCATCGTCACCTTCGATCTGGTGGACGACCAGGACTTTGTCGACATCACCTGCTCGCCCAAGGCGCTGGGCTCGGGCCGCTGGGCGGCGCTGGAGATTTTCAGTTTTCCCGACCTGCGCACCATTGAGCAGTTCGTGATGGAGACCGTGCTCAAAGCCGGCTCCCAGCCCTGTCCGCCGGTAGTCATCGGCGTGGGCATTGGCGGCACGTTTGACTACGCGGCCAAGATGTCCAAGGAAGCCACACTCAGGCCGATCGGCCAGCTCAACCCGGAACCGATCCTCGCCGACATGGAGCGCCGACTGGCGCGGGCGATCAACCAGACCGGTTTTGGCCCGATGGGCACGGGCGGCGACAGCACCGCCATGGGGGTGCACATCAACTACGCTGCAGGCCACGGTTTCACGCCAGTGGCCGTGAGTTTTAACTGCTGGATCAACCGCCGCACGCGGGCGCGCATTTACAACGATGGCCGCGTCGAGGTGGTGGAGTAGCGCATGCCTGTGACGACCCACCGCCTGCAGTTTCCGCTCAGCGCCGAGGACGCCCGCCGCCTGCGTGCGGGCGATCAGGTCATCATCGACGGGGAGATCATCGTCACCGCCGGGCTGCCCACCCACCAGCGCCTGCTGGCCTGCGTCGAGGGCGGTCAGGGCGGCGAGGCGCTGCCGATGGCCCTGCACGGCCAAACCCTGTTTCATATCGGCAGCTACAGCCAGGAAAGCGCCGACGGCTTCGAGGTGCTCTACATCAACCCGACCACCAGCACACGTTTTAACCCCTACATGCCGCGCCTGATCGAGGCCCTGGCGCTGCACGCTGTCGGCGGCAAGGGCGGGCTTGACGCGGCGTCGGCCGCTGCCATGCAGCGCACGGGCTGCGTCTACCTGTCGTTTCTGGGTGGCGGCTGTACCTTGCTGTCGGCGGCGGTGCGCGAGGTGCTGGAGGTCGGCTGGACCGAGATGCTGACGCACTACCGCGTGGTGCGCCTGCGCGTCGAAGGCCTGGGGCCGGTCACCGTTGCCATCGATGCGCACGGCCACAGCCTGTATGCCGATGCCGCGCAACAAGCCAGGCTCAGCCTGCCGGCGCTGATGGCCGAACTCGATGCCGATCGCCTTGGCTCGCCAGACCTTGCAACGACGAGCCCACCCCAAGCATGAAGCCGGCTGGCAAAGCTGCCATGCACTGCAGCGCATGGCAGCTTTGCCAGCCAGGG
>CAIMVC010000332.1 GCA_903844825.1 uncultured Burkholderiales bacterium
CTCACGCTTGCGCGTGCGCTTTTTCGCCAGCTCGAACCCGGCTGTGGCAAGGCTTTGTTGTTTCATCAATGTTTAACGCATGAGCTCAGCATCGGCTGACTTGTGCAGAGTTTCCCTAAGCCAGCCGCTGTGGGTGCGGGCGCCGTAAATGTTTTTGATGTAGTCGATGTTGTCGGCGCTGTAGCCCAAGCTGCTCAGCACCTCGGTTTGCTTGGCACTGAAGTCGTCGCGGTAAATGAACTGGTCGCTTTGGGTGTTGTAGGGCGGGTCGATGTAGATCAGCTTGACCTTGCCAAAGTAGCTTTGCCGCAAAAGCTTTAAGGCGTCCAGGTTGTCGCCCTTGATCAAGAGGTTGCCTGTGCTGTCCCAGTCTTTGCTTTGGCTGTGGGCTGCGGACACCATTTTGTTGGTCGGCACAAAGGCGTGGTGGTAGGCATCGCGCTTGCCCACCCAGCGCAGCTCGTAGCCGTCTTCTTCCACCCGCACTCCGGCCGGGTTGGCCGGGTCCAATGCCAACTGAATGGCCGAAGGGTTGACGCGAATTCGACCTTGGTCGTCCACCTCCACCGCTTGGGGGAACAACTGGCGCAGGGCTTCTAGTTTTTGGGCGGCGGGGCTGGGGGTGTTGAGTAAGCGAGTCGACATCTTGGAACTTGTTGGAATTCTGAGGACTGCACCGGAGGTGCATCGAACGCCGAACTTTAGTTCCAAATTGCTATTTTTATAATTTAATTAATTTTTAATTACTATTTTTAACAAACGAGGGTATCACCAGGCGAACCTGACCTGATGAGCCAGAAGCGGTCTACTGGCTTAGCTGATCGCCCACCTGGCCATCCTTGTCAGCTTGCAGGGCGTCGTCCAATTGCTCGGCCAATGCCCGTTTGAGTGCGCGGGCCTGTAGCTCTTCATAGCTGCCCTCTTCCTTGAGGAAGTCATCAAAACTGCTGCCCGCGTGGGGGTTTGCTAGAGTTGTCTTGGCCATGTTGCCACTCCTTGAATCGTTGGGTTGCCAAGTCCATAGCGGCTGACACGGGGTGAGCGCACCGAGTCGGGGTTGAATGTTTCATCTTCGACCACGCAACTCAGTCAGACGGTGCGTTCCACAAGGTTTGACCGAGGCGACGCAATTTGAGGATCATGGCGCGCTCTTCGGCTTCGCACAGCGACACGCCGCCCTCGCCCAAAATCTCGGCCGTGGGCGACATGCGTGCGTACAGGTGCATGGCTGACGCTGCATCGGCGCTCAGGGCCTGGCGGATGCTGCGGGCGTTTTCGACCCCTTTTTTAGAGCCGCCCCGAAAGCCACCCACATGCTGGCGGCAACGCTGTTCGAGCGCCTTGCCGGCCTTGCCGACGTAGACCACTTTCAGCGGCTGGCCGGGGCTTTCATGGCACCAGAGGTAGACCCATCCCTGATGCGCGCCATACGCACCGCTGGCGCGGTACTCGGCGAGCAGCTCAAAAACGGGCAACGACGCAGCGCTGTCGAGCCGGATGCTGCCGGCTCGCTGAAAGCCGAGTTTGGCTATGAGTTCGAACATTGTGGTGGTGCTCCTCGGTCGGGTCGCGTCAGGGTCGGGTCGGGATCGGGTTGGGCTGGGCTGCCTCGGGCTGATCGCCCTGCTCCGCCTCTGAAGGCTCTGGCCTGCAATGAATGCGCATCACGCCCAAGTCTAAAGGCGCAAGCCGATCCGTTTGCCCCTGCAGTGCTGAACGCTTTCTGGCGTACTGCGGCGCTTCGAGACTGGCCAAACAGCCAGCGTGCGCCGCAAATCCTGAACCATTCCAGGCCAAACCAATCTCAAAAGTATTTAGGGTTACCGCTTAGTACCGAATAAATACCAATCGGTATACTCACCGAATGACTTCACACCCTTTGAGTAAGCATGCGCCTTGGCCGACGCGCCTGGCCCGGTCGATCTGGCGCCGGCCCGTGCCGGCTGGCTTGGATGTTTTGGGAGGTACCTAGCGATGTCTGGCGGCCTGATCTTGCTGGAGAACATTCTCCAGTCGCTCTACACCGGCTTGATCGTCGGTTGCATTTACGGCTTGATGTGCGTGGGCCTGGCGCTTATTTTTGGCGTCATGCGGGTGATCAATTTCGCGCAGGGCGAGTTTTTGATGCTCGGCATGTACGCGGCGTTTTTCATGTTCACCCACCTGGGCGTGAACGCCGTGCTCGGCCCTTACATCGGGCCGTTTGTGTCGGCCTTGCTGGCGGGGGTGGTGGTGTTTGTCTTTGGGCTAGGGGTCTACCAGACCTTGCTGCGGCACATCACTGGCATGCGGGTGGCCAAGACCGAGGGTGAAGGCCACTACCCGCAGCTGACGCTGACGCTGGGCTTGTCGCTGATCATGGCCAATGGCGGCTTGCTGCTGTTTGGCTCGGCGCCACTGACCATGCGCACGCCGTTTTCGTCGACCGCGTGGGAAGTCGGGCCGCTGTTTGGCACCGACATGATGCTGTTTTTGAATCAGGGACGCACGATCGCGTCGCTGGTGGCCATTGGCGTGGCGATGGGTATCTCGTTGTTCATCAGCCGATCGCGCTGGGGCACGATGATGCGCGCTGCCGCCGACAACCCGCTGGCCGCAACCTACGTGGGCATTCATGTGGGCAAGTCGCACCGCATGGCCTTTGCCATCGGCTCGGGCATCACGGCCATTGCCGGCGGCCTGATTGCCACCTACTACCCGTTTCAGCCCTACATCGGCGGCGAGTTCATCATCATCATGTACACCGGCGTGCTGCTTGGCGGCATGGGCAGTGTCTCTGGGGCTTTTCTGGGCGGCATCACGATTGGCATGGTGCAGCAGCTGTCGACGCTGGTGCTGCCTAACCAGTTGCAAAACGCGGCCATCTTTGTGGCTTTCCTGATCATTTTGGCGGTGCGTCCCCAAGGCCTGTTTGGCCGGAATGTGGAGCGGGTATGAGCCAGCCTAAAACGCTTTTGCCGCAGCCGCGCAGCGCCGCGCCGCAACTGGCCTGGAAGGGCCCGCTGGCCTGGATCCTGATACCGGCCCTGCTTTACACCGCTGCCGTGTGGATGGTCAGCGACCGCTACTACCAGTTGCTGTTCACGCTGGTGCCGATCTGGGCGCTGGTGGGGGTGGGCTGGAATATTTTTTCGGGTTATTCGGGGCTGATTTCTTTTGGCCATGCTGCGTTTTTTGGCGTGGGTGCCTACACGGTGGCACTGCTGATGGTGTACCTCAACATCAGTCCCTGGCTGGGGCTGCTGGGCGCGGCTGCCGCGGGTGCGGCCACCGGCGTGCTGATCGGCATCCCCACCTTTCGCCTGCGCGGTCACTACTTTGCGCTGGCCATGCTGGCCTGTCCGCTGGCGCTGCTGTATGTCTTTGAGTGGCTGGGCTTTCAGGAAGTGACTTTGCCGATGAAGCGCGAGTCGCCGCTGGCCTTCATGCAGTTTGCCGACCAGCGAATGTATGTGCTGGTGGCCATGGCCTTGCTGGTGGCAGCCTTGCTGATCAACCTGGCCATGGTGCGTTCGCGGCTGGGCATGTCCTTGCTGGCCATCAAGCAAAACGAAGCCGCTGCCATGGCCGCGGGCATCAACCCCCTGCCCTTGAAGTACGCGGCCATTGCGATCTCGGGGGGCCTGACGGCCATGGCTGGCGGCTTGTACGCGGTGGTGCTGCTGATCGTCACGCCGGTCGCCGTGTTCGGGGTGCTGTCGTCGGCGCAGGCCCTGATCGTCACGCTGTTTGGCGGCATTGCCACCATTGCCGGGCCGGTGCTGGGCGCGCTGGTGCTGATTCCCCTGGGCGAGATCCTGCACGCAGAGCTCGGCAACCGTTTTCCGGGCATTCAGGGCGTGGTGTTTGGCGCCGCCATTGTGGCCGTGGTACTGACCGCACCCGAGGGCATCTGGCCCTGGCTGCGGGCGCGCAGGAAGGCTGACAAGGCCGACGCGCTGGCGCCGCTGCAACTCAATACTGACGCCTTTGCGCGCCCGGCGCGTGCACCCCTGCTGACGCCACCGGCCCCCCTCATGAGAGTCGAGGGCATGACGGTGCGCTACGGTGGTCTGTTTGCGCTCAAGGACGTGTCGTTCGAGGTCTTTCCTGGTGAGATTCTGGGCATCATCGGCCCCAATGGCGCTGGAAAAACCACCTTGTTCAATGCCCTGAACGGTTTTGTGACGCCTCAAAGCGGGCTGTGCACTTTCGGCGGCCAGCCGATCTCGGGCCTGGCGCCTTACGAGGTGTGCCGCGCCGGCGTGGGCCGCACGTTCCAGGTGGTGCGGGCGTTTGCGCGCATGACGGTGCTCGACAGCGTGGTGATTGCCACTTTCTTTGCCGAGCCCGACCGGGAGCGGGGCTACCAAATGGCCCGCAGCGCGATTGAGCGCGTGGGCCTGCAGGCGCGCTGTGACGCGCTGGTGTCGGGCCTGACGACCGTGGAGCTGCGTCTGATGGAGCTGGCGCGGGCGCTGGCGCCGCAACCCAAGCTGCTGCTGCTCGATGAAATTCTGGCAGGCCTGGGCGGCAATGAAACCGAGCATGTGCTCAAGGTCGTGGAGTCGATCCGCCAAAGCGGCATGACGGTGGTGATCATTGAGCACACCATGCATGCCATGGTGCGGCTGGCCGACCGCCTGGTGGTGCTGGACCACGGCGCAGTCTGCGCCCAGGGTGACCCGTCGCAGGTGACCAATGACCCTCTGGTGATTCAAGCCTATCTGGGCAAGCGATGGAGTCAACGTGCTCAACATTAATGGCGTCAGCGTTTTCTATGATGGACTGTGCGCGCTGCAGTCGGTGCAACTGCAAGTCAAGGAAGGCGAGTTCGTCGCCGTGGTCGGCCCCAATGGAGCGGGCAAAACCACCTTGTTCAAGGCGATCTCGGGGGTGGTGCCGGTAAGCGCGGGCAGCGTGCATTACCAAGGCACTGACCTGACCGCCACCGAACCCCATTTGCGTGCGTCCCTGGGCATTGCCCATGTGCCTGAAGGCCGGCAGGTCTTCCCCAGTCTGTCGGTGCTTGAGAACTTGCAGATGGGCGCGCAGACGCGCCAGGCCAAAGCCGCCTGGAAGCAGACCGAGCAGTTCATCTACACCTTATTCCCACGCCTGGCCGAGCGCAGCAAACAGGCCGCCGGCACCTTGTCGGGCGGCGAGCAGCAGATGGTGGCGATCGGGCGCGGCCTGGCTTCGCTGCCACGCCTGCTGATGCTCGACGAGCCCTCGATGGGCCTGGCACCCGCGGTGGCCGACCAGATTTTTGAATGTATCCAGCGCATCCACAAGGCGCAGGGCATCAGCGTGCTGCTGGTCGAGCAGCGCGTGGCCGAGGCGCTGGAGAGCTGCGACCGTGGCTACGTGCTCGAATCCGGGCGCATGGTCATGAGCGGCACGCATGGGGAGCTGATGCAGGACTCACGCATCAAGAAGGCGTATCTGGGACTTTGAAAAATTTGACTGCTTTGACGACTGAGACCACTTTGAATTTACCAACCGCAAGGAGACTGACATGACCGACAAGATTGACATGACACAACGACGCAAACTGCTGCTGGGCGGTGCCGCGCTGGCCGCAAGCGCCGGCCTGCCCGCGCTGGTGCAAGCCCAGGCCAAGGAGGTCAAACTGGCCGTGGCCCTGCCGCTGTCGGGCGCCTGGGCCCGCAATGGCGAGCTGCACCTCAAGGGCGCACAGATGGCCGTCGAGGACATCAACGCTGCCGGCGGCGTCAAGGCGCTGGGCGGCGCCAAGGTCAAGCTGATCGTGGTCGACTGCGGTGACACCACCGAAAAGGCCAAAAATGCAGCGCAGCGCCTGCTGTCGCAAGAGCCCGACCTGGTCGGCGGCAGCGGCGCCTTCGTGAGTTCGTTCACGCTGGCGATCACCGAAATCACAGAGCGCGCCGAGGTGCCTTGGCTGACCCTGTCGTACTCCGACCAGATCACCGCACGCGGCTACAAGTACGTGTTCCAGACCTCGCCGGTGGCCAGCAAGCAGTCGCTCGATGCGCTGCCCGCGATGATGCAAATTGCCAAGCTGCAAAATGCCGCCACGCCCAAGACCGTCGGCATCATCATGGACAACACCGCCTCGCCAGTGGCTTTTACCAAGCCCATGCGCGAAGGCATGTTCGACAAACTCGGCCTGAAACTGGTGGTCGACGAAATCTTCACGCCGCCCATGGCCGATGCCACGGCCATGGTTCAAAAGGTCCGCAATGCGCGGCCCGACATCTTGCTGATGCTGACCACCAACATTCCCGACACCAAGCTCATTTTGGAGAAAATGAATGAGATGGGACTGGGCCGCGGCCGCATTCCGATTTTGGGCAACGGTGGCCACATGGGCGCGCCCGAGTTGGTCAACGTGGTGGGCAAAGAGCAGCTCGAAGGCGTGATGGCGGCCATGGCCAACTGGTCTGGCAAGGGCAACGAAAAGCTGATGACCGACTTCAAGACCCGCTTCAAAGAGCCATGGATGCCGCAAGACAGCATTTCCACCTACGGCGACATGTGGATCTTCAAGGAAGCCATGGAAAAAGCCGGCTCGGCCGACCCCAAGAAAGTCGCTGCCGCGATCCGCGCCTTCAATGAAACCGGTGGCGCTGCGCGCTTCTTCCCGGGCGGGCGTCTGGCCTTTGAACCCACGGGTCGTCGCACCAACGCCGACCTGGTGATCGTGCAGTGGCAAGGCGGCGAGCCCAAAACGGTGTTCCCGGCCAGCTTTGCCTCGAACACGGCGATCTGGCCTAAAAAATAAGCCTGCATCTGGCAGTTGGGCGCGGCCGAGGGGCCGACGCGAACAGCCTGGCCCGGTCAGCCTGACCGCGCCAGGCTGTTTTTTTGCTTTTCTGCTGGCGCCGCCGGAGCCGGTCGCTCCAGGCGAACGGCGACGAGCTCAGCCGGGCAGCACCTGGCCGTTAGTGCTGGTCGAACCGTTCAAGCGGGTCGGGCTGGTCGGGCTGGCCAGCACCTTGTCGATGCGCTTGCCGTCCAAGTCAAGCACTTCAAAGGTCCAGCCTGCGCACGCCACATGCTCGCCGACCGCCAGCAGGCGGCCAGACACACTTTGCAGCAGGCCGGCGACGGTGTTGTAGCGGCCGCGCTCTTCGGCCGGCAAGGCACGAATATCGAGCCGGGCCTTGAGCTCGGACACTGGCATCACCCCGTCGAGCAACCAGCTGCCATCGGCGCGCTGCACGGCCCAGGCGTTGGTCTGGGCGTCGGGCTGCAACTCGCCAGTGATGGCCTCAAGCATGTCCATGGGCGTCATCAGGCCCTGCACCACGCCGTATTCGTCGACCACCAGCAGAATACGGGTGGAGCGGGCGCGAAACTGCTCGAGCAGTTCCATGCCAGTCAGGGTCTCGGGCACAAAAACGGCGGGCAGCGCATGCGCGTCCATCCGGTCGGGCAGCTCTGGCGAGCGGCTCGCCAGATCGAGCAGGGCCGCGAGCTTGACCACCCCCACCACGTCGTCCAGACCACCTCGGCACACCGGGTACCACGAATGCCCGGACCGCCCGGCCTTGGCGAAGGCCTGCGCGACCGTGTCGCCGGCGTCCAGCCATTCGATCTCCGAGCGCGGCAGCATCAGCGAAGGCAGCATCCGGTCGTCGAGCAAAAACACGTTTTGCACCATCTGGTGCTCGTGCTCTTCAATCAAGCCCGCGCTCACGCCCTCTTCTAGGCTGGCGGCAATTTCTTCCTCGGTCACCGCGCGGCTGGCGGCGTTGTTCACCCGCAGCAGCTTGAGCACGGCCTGGGTGCTGAAGGACAGCAGGCGCACAAACGGGCGGGCACCGGTCGCCACCCACATCATCGGCCGCGACACCAGCCGCGCCACGGTTTCGGGGTACAGCTGACCAATGCGTTTGGGCACCAGCTCGCCAAACACGATGGTGATGTAAGTGATCATCGTGACCACCAGCGCCGTGGCCGAAATATCGGCGGCACGACCAGACGCCCCCAGGGATTGCAGCCAGTGGGAGAGGCCAGCGCTGAAAGCGGCTTCGCCAATGATGCCATTGAGCATGCCGATCGAGGTGATGCCCACCTGCACCGACGACAAGAACTGCGTCGGGTTCTCCAGTAGCGTCAGCGCCGCCTGCGCGCCTTTGTCACCGGCCTGCGCCGTGGCCACCAGCCGCGCCTTGCGGCTCGACGCCAGCGCCAGCTCGGACATCGCAAACACCCCGTTGAGCAGGGTGAGAAAGGCAATCAGCAAAATATCCATGAATCCAGACGAAAATAAACACATGTCACTTTACTTCATTGGTGACCTCCAGGGCTGCCACGAACCCTTGCAGCGGCTGCTGCAAACCATCGCTTTTTCACCTAGCCGCGACACGCTCTATCTGTTGGGTGATCTGGTCAACCGGGGCCCGGCCTCGCTGGAAGTCGTGCGAGACCTCGCCGCCCTGGGCGACGCGGCGCAATGCCTGCTGGGCAACCACGACCTGAATCTGCTGGCTGTCGACGCCGGTCTGCGCCAGCCCCACCGCAACGACACGCTGCAGCCCCTCTTGCAGGCCAGCGACCGCGCCAGCCTGATCGACTGGCTGCGCCACCGGGCTATGGCGCTGAACGCCCATGGCTGGCTGATGGTGCATGCCGGCGTGCTGCCGCAGTGGACGGGCGCGCAAACCATGGCCCTGGCCGGCGAGGTGGAGCGGGCACTGCGCGCACCGGACTACCACGCGTTCCTGGCGCAGATGTATGGCAACCAGCCGGCGCAATGGCGCGACGATCTGCAAGGCGCCGAGCGCCTGCGCGTGGTGGTCAACGCCCTGACCCGGCTGCGCTTTTGCACGGCCGACGGCGAGATGGAGTTTTCAGCCACGGGTGGCGCCCTAACCGCCCCGCCCGGCTACCTGCCCTGGTTTGAAGTCCCCGGCCGGCTGACGAGCCAGACACCCATTGCCTTTGGTCATTGGTCCACGCTGGCCCTGGATAACCCGCACGGCCAACCGCAGCTGCGCAGCAACACCCTGGGCCTGGACACCGGCTGCCTGTGGGGCAGAAGCCTCACCGCCGCGCGGCTGGGAAACACCCACGGTGAGTTTGAACTTTTCTCGGTGGGCTGCAGCGCCATACCCGAGCCGGGTGCCGCCGCACTTTAAGCCACCACGGTGTTTGGCCTCCGCTAGACTTCCAGCCAGCGGCGCTGGACCCGAGGGGCTTGCTCTCGATCCGCCTTGAACCTCAACCCGGCAAGGTATCGCGGCTATCCGCATGAAACGACAAATGAAGCAAGGGGTTGCGCGCGGGGCGAACATCAGCCCGTGGGTAAGAACGCTGCGCGGCAGCGCCCTGCAGCCGAATTTAATGTTGAAGACTCACCATCATGAAACTCAAACGGCTGTTCCAGCCTCGCAACCCGCTTTTCTGGCTCATGCTGAGCGTCAACGCTCTGTCGATGCCCATCGGCTGGCTGGTTCATCACCGCCCACTCAACACCTTGGGCATGGTGGTGCTCGGCAGCTTCGCGCTGGGTAATGCCCTGCTGGGAACCTGGTTGGCATGGCGCCTGGTGAAGGATGAGCCACCGGGTGTGCAGCTGACAAAGACACCATCCGTCGAACGCTAGTGCGCGGCGCCTGCGCCGGGCGCGGTCGCGCTGATCGCCGCCAACGCACTGGCCAGCATGAGGCGCAGCCCCGCCACCGTGTCAGCCAGCGGCAGGCTCGGCGAGCCTTGCTCTGGCAAATAGGGCACATGAACAAAGCCGCCACGGCTGGCCCGCAGGCTGGGCTCTGTGGCCAGCGCATGCATGAGAGCGTAGAAAACGTGATTACAGACGTAGCTGCCCGCGCTTGGCGACACCTCGGCCGGCAGGCCGGCTTGCTGCAAGTCGCGCAGCATGGGCTTGATGGGCAGGCTGGTGAAATACGCTGCCGGCCCACCGACGATCACCGGCTGGTCGATCGGCTGGGCGCCCGCGTTATCGGGTTGACGCGCGTCGTCAAGGTTGATGGCGATGCGCTCGAGCGAGAGGCCGGCGCGCCCGCCCGCCTCGCCAACGGCCAGTACCAGCGCCGGGCGGTGCTGCCTGAGCAGCGCATGCAGGCGGGACAGGGACTCGCCAAAAACGCAGGGCAAACGCGCACCCACCAGGCGGTGACCGGCCAGTTCATCGCCGTGCAGCGAGCGCACGGCCAGCCAGCTGGGGTTGAGTTCGAGGTCGGCCGTGCGCGAATCGCCGAAGGCCTCAAAGCCCGTGAGCAAGACGACCGGCGGCTGGGCGTGGGTAAAAAACATGATCAAAAGGGTGTTGAGGGGGACAGACCTGTGTCCGCTCCGATTGGGTCGGACGTGACTGTCCGGACGATTCTGGCACGACCGGGGATACACCATTGAAGGTCTGGTCCTGCCAAAGCCGGCCGACGCGCTGGCTGCTTTTTGAGCCCGGAACACGGCTGAAAGCCCGCCGCCCCGATCGGCTTATTCAGCAATGAGACAATAAGGGTATCTATGACGTCTTCATTTTCCAATCTCAATCTGGCTGAACCCCTGGCACGCGCCGTGGCTGAAATGGGCTACGAGTCCATGACCCCCATTCAGGAACAGGCTATTCCGATCGTTCTGCAGGGCAAGGACGTGATGGGCGCGGCCCAGACCGGTACCGGTAAAACAGCCGCCTTCTCGCTGCCCCTGCTGCAGCGCATGATGGCCCACGAGAACCCCTCCACCTCGCCGGCGCGGCATCCGGTGCGGGCGCTGGTGCTCTTGCCTACACGCGAACTGGCCGACCAAGTCGCCCAGCAGGTCAAGCTCTACGCCAAGTACACCCACTTGCGCAGCACCGTGGTGTTTGGCGGCATGGACATGAAGCCGCAAACGCTGGAACTTAAAAAAGGCGTTGAAGTGCTGGTGGCTACGCCCGGCCGGCTGCTGGACCACATCGAGGCCAAGAACGCCGTGCTCAACCAGGTCGAGTACGTGGTGCTTGACGAGGCCGACCGCATGCTGGACATCGGCTTTTTGCCCGATTTGCAGCGCATCCTGAGCTATCTGCCCAAAAAACGCATCACCTTGCTGTTCTCGGCCACTTTCTCGCCCGAGATCAAGCGCCTGGCGTCCAGCTATCTGCAAGACCCCGTCACCATCGAAGTGGCCCGCTCCAACGCCACGGCCTCGACCGTCGAGCAGCATTTTTACAGCGTGGGTGCAGACGACAAGCGCCGTGCCTTGCACCAGATTCTCAAAACCCGCGGCATCAAGCAGGCTTTCGTGTTCGTCAACAGCAAACTTGGCTGTGCGCGGCTGGCCCGCTCGCTCGAGCGCGAAGGCTTGAAGACGACAGCGCTGCACGGCGACAAGAGCCAGGACGAGCGTTTGAAAGCGCTCGAGGCTTTCAAAAAGGGCGAAGTCGATTTGCTGGTCTGCACCGACGTTGCGGCCCGTGGTCTGGACATCAAGGATGTGCCGGCGGTGTTTAACTTTGATGTACCTTTCAACGCCGAAGATTATGTGCACCGCATCGGCCGCACAGGCCGCGCCGGCGCATCGGGGCTGGCCGTCAGTTTTGTCGCTCCCAGCGACACGCGCCTGGTGGCCGACATTCAAAAGCTGATCAATGCCAAGCTCGAGATAGAGCCGGTGGAGTTTGATGAAGACCGTCCGCGCATCAGCGAGCAGGGCCGCATCAACGATGGCCGTCGCATGTACCGCGAGGCCGAAGGCTCCGAACAGCCGGACGAGCCTGGCGTGCCTGTCCCGCGTGAGCGCCGAGAGGCCCGTGAAACGCGCGAGCCGCGTGAGCGCCGCGAATACGCACCTCGACGCTCCAACGCGCCGCGTGACCCCATTTTTGACCAGCCTTATGAGTCCAGCCTGCCGTCTCAAGCCCAGCCGGCCTGGGAAGCTGCCGCCAAGACGGCCGCACCGCGCGGTTTTTCGGCCAATATCAAGCCCAAGAAAAAAGTCGCTGCACTGTTCAAGACGGTGACCGAACCCCAGACTTGAGCGCTTCGCAGTCCACCGACACCAGCTCGTAGCTGCCTGCGGCCTGGCCCAGCCGCGCTGCTGTCAGGCAGCCGCCCCACACGCAACCGGTGTCCAGCGCCAGGGTGTTCTGGCGTATTCGGGGCGTCGGGTCGCTGGCGCCCAGGCCTACCGTAGACCAGTGACCAAAGGCGATCGGCGTGCCTGCGCTCAGGCGCCCCGGCACCTGAAACCAGGGCAAGAACCCCGCGGGCCCTGTGTTGGCGGCCCCCTTGGTGCGGAACTCCATTTCACCGTCCGGGGTGCAAAAACGCAGACGCGTCAGCGCGTTGACGATCACGCGCAGCCGGTCGTTGCCGGCCAGGCTCTCGCTCCAGCGCGACGGCGTGTTGCCGTACATGCCGGTTAAAAAATCCAGCAGCTGCGGGCCGCGCAGCGCCTGCTCGACTTCGCCGGCGAGTGCCAGCGTGCGCGCCACAGTCCACTGCGGCAACACGCCGGCGTGCACCAGCAGCCAGCCCTGCGTCTGGATTGCCATGTGCTGATGGCGAACCCAGTCCAGCCAGGC
>CAIMVC010000333.1 GCA_903844825.1 uncultured Burkholderiales bacterium
CAACTTGATCGACTTGGCAATTGCGGCACCCTTGACGGCCTCCTTCTTGTAAAAGGTATCGAGCTGTGCGAGGGTCATCGGTTCGGCCACCGTGCTACCGGCTGTCTCGATGACTTTGCGAATCTCTGGATTTCCGAGTGCCGAATAGGCGGCTTTGTGCAGTGCGGCCATCTGGGAATCAGGCGTCTTGGCACTGGCCTGAATACCGATCCAGATGCTGAACTGGTAGTCTTCAAAGCCCTTGGTGGCACTTGCGAGGGGTAGTTTGGGCAGGCGGGCCAGGGGTTGGCCGGCGGCGATGGCCAGTGCCTTTATCTGACCGCCATCGATTGCGCCGAGTACCGGGCCGACCAGTGGGACGACAGCAAAATCGATCACACCGCCCATCAGGTCCTTGAGGTAGGGTGCCAAGCCGTTGTAGGGCGCGTGCAGGCCACGTGCGCCTGCATTCTGCAATGCCTTTTCAGCCATCAGGTGGTAGAGAGAACCGATGCCGGTCGAGCCAAAGCTGAGTGGCTTGTCGGCTTTCCTGGCCAGTGCTGCAAACTCTTCCAACGTGTTTGCCGGCAGGTCCTTGCGCACGACTATTGCAATGGGCGTGTGGCCAACCAGGGCCGCCAGCCGCATGTCCTCCGGCTTGTTCTTGGCCGCGGCCACTCCCAATGGCGTGTAGATGAGCTCCAGAGGCGACCCGGCCAGAATGGTGTAGCCATCAGGCTGCGCATTGGCAGCCTTGAGCACACCCAGCGAGCCACCCACACCCACGACGTTTTCGACGATGACGGGCTGGCTGAATGCATCAGCCATGCCTTTGCCGACGGCGCGGCCGAGCACATCCGAGCCACCACCGGCCGGAAAGGCCACGATCATGCTGACGGGTTTGGATGGGTAGTTCTGGGCGGCGACCGAGGCTGCCAGCACCAGGCCGGCAAAAAGCACACTGCAGCGACGAATCATTGAACGGGGGGTAGGTTGCATGGCGGGCTCCAAAAAATGTAGGGGGTGAGAGAAGCAGGGGATGAGAGAAATCGTAAGTGGCATCAGAAAATTCGTCCAATGACTAATTTTTCTAAGAATGATTCATGTTTGTCATTGTTTTGATTCGGCTTTTGGTCAACTTCCACGCACCCAAAAGCGCCTGTCCAACAGGTGGAAAAGTTGCCGGTTCTGGTAAGCCAAGGCGGGGCAACGAGCTGCAATTTCCTGTTGGTGTCAGTGGGTTGACGCGTCCAGTTCGCGCAATTTGAATCGTTGGATCTTTCCGGTCGCAGTCTTGGGCAGGTCGCTCACGAACACAATCTGGCGCGGGTATTTGTAGGGCGCCAGCTTGTCCTTTACAAAGGCCTTGAGCTCCTCTGCGGTTGCACTTGCACCGGCTTTCAGGACGACAAAGGCCTTGGTCTTGGTCAGGCCCTCGCCGTCGGGAACGCCGACGACTGCCGCCTCCAGCACGGCGTTGTGCTGTACCAGCGTGGCTTCGACCTCAAACGGCGACACATAAATGCCGCTGACCTTGAGCATGTCGTCACTGCGCCCTCCATAGGTGTAGCTCCCGTCCTCGTTGCGCAGGTATTTGTCACCGCTTTTGGTCCAACCGCCTTGAAATGTCTCGCGTGTCTTCTCGCGGTTGCCCCAATACATCATGGCGGCAGACGGGCCCTGGATGTACAGGTCTCCGGGTTCTCCGTCGGCCACCGGTTTGCCGTCGTCACCCCGCAGTTCCACCGCGTAGCCAGGTACTG
>CAIMVC010000334.1 GCA_903844825.1 uncultured Burkholderiales bacterium
CTGGGATGAAGCGGCCCAACCGGCGCCGGATTTTGAGGTCGATCAGCGCATCAGTTGGTAAGCAATGGCGACAGCGGTTTTGCCAATGCTGCGGGGCAGGGCTGCGCCCGTCACCACCCCAACGGATCATGCCGACAAATCTCGGTCAGTTGGCCCTGAGCAAGCACTCAGGCAGACCCCAGCATGCAGGCCTGTAATGCCCAAAACCTGGGCCATGATCGTCCTCATGCGGTTGGATTTCCTATTCATTACAGCGCGGCAACCGCGGATGAGGCCGTGCTGCGGCTGCAGGAATTCGAAGAAAAATGGGGCGCTGACTACCCGACCATTGTGCAATCGTGGCGCAGCAACTGGGAGCGGATCGTGCCGTTCTTTGAATATCCGCCGGAGATCAGGCGGATCATTTATACGACCAACGCCATCGAGTCGGTGAACATGAGCCTGCGCAAGGTGACCAAGAGCCGAGGCTCGTTCCCCAGCAATGAGGCCTTGCTCAAATTGTTTTACCTGGCGCTGAACAACATCAGCAAGAAATGGACGATGCCGCTCAGAGATTGGAAAGCCGCATTAACCCTGTTTACCATTCAGTTCGAAGGCAGGATGCCCAAGGACTGATCCCAGCCCCTTTTACACAAAACTTTGTACACCCTCTATGATTGTAAAAATTATTTAAATTGGCAAAACTCTTTATGGCTACAAAAGCTGCCTCAATCATCGAGTCGCATTGGCGAGGCCATCACCTCAGCTTGCACATGGTGGCGGCTGCTCAATGCTTGGCCCACACTGGGCCAAAGGTTTGTCCAAAGTCACAAGGTAAATTGGAACCATGACGAGTGAGGCATCTTTATGGCGTGCAGGTCAGCAAATTCAGACTGACGTGCTGTTGATCGACGACTCAGTGTCTGACCTGCGCGTGTTGATGGACATGATGAACCTCAAAGACTTGCGCATCAGCGTGGCCCTGAGCGGGGAGCGCGGTTACCAGCAGGCCATTTTGCTCAAGCCCAGTTTGGTCTTGCTGGATGTGCGCATGCCCGGCATGAACGGCATTGCCACCTGTAAGCAATTCAAGGCCCATCCAGCATTGCGTTCCATCCCAGTGATTTTTTTGACCTCCGCCAACGACCTGACTGAACGCCTGGATGGCTTTGCTGCTGGTGCGGTGGACTACATTGGCAAGCCCTATGAGGTGCAGGAGGTGCTGGCCCGCGTAGGGGTGCACCTTCAGCGCAACTTGGTCGAAGTTAAGATGGATGAGCAGCCCACGAGTGACAACTTCACTGAGGCGAACATGGATGTCCGTCTGGTGGTACAAACCCAGCAGGTGTTGCGTCAGAAACTGGCCAATCCCCCCAGTCTAGAACGGCTGGCCCTGGGGATGGGCACCAACCGCCGCCGCCTGAATGAGGCTTTTCAGGCCTTGTGCGGTCAGCCTGTATTTGGCTGGTTCCGTGAAGAGCGCCTGCGCCAAGCCAACAGCCAAGTCAGAGGCACCAACAAGCCTTTTTCGGAGCTCAGTGACGCTTTGGGCTACTCTACACCCGCGAACTTTTCGAAAGCCTTTCGCCACCGCTTTGGCTGTTCGCCCAGTGAAATGCGCAGCCAAAACCAAGGCGCGGTGGAGGCTGAGCTTGAGCCGGATTCGAGCTTGAACGGGCACAGCGCCACCGCCATAGCCCCTGGCCACGAGAGTCAAGCGCTGCGGCCCCAAGGGGCTGCCCAGGTTTGGCGATGATGCGCGTGCTCCAGTGGCCGCGCTGGCCACTGTATTTAGGGTTATGCCTGCTTGCGCTTGCCACGTCGCCGCTGCGGGCACAACAGATTCAAGTCGTGCCCGACCCATTTAGCGCACCCGTGGAACTGACGGTGCAGTGGTGTGCCACTGCCTCAGAAATGGACATTGACGAGCTGCTCTTGAAGGACTGCGACTGGCGGCCTCTGGAGAGGGACCAGTTGATGCACAGCGTGGACCGTAGCGTTTATTGGTTGCGTCTGTCCTTGCACAATCCATTGCCATACCCTGTGGAGCGCTGGTTGGAGTTGGGCCACTCCCCCATGGCGCAAGTTAGCCTCTACAAGTTAAACCCTGAAAATTGGGAGGTGCGCCACGCTGGCACCGAGGTGCCCATGCGCAATCGCGGCATCATCGAAAGAACTTATGGCGTGCTGCCGATTGAAGTGGCGGCCAATGCACGACAAACGGCTTGGGTGCGTCTGTCATCGAAGACCTTGGTCAGCCTGTATGCGGCATTGTGGGAGCCCGACCAATTTCGCAAAAAGGACCAATCGCGACAACTATGGATCAGCTTGGGCATAGGCGGCATAGGCTTGATCGTTGTGTTCTCGCTCATGATGCTGGCGCTGACACGCCAAGTCGCTTATGGATTTTTTGCCCTGGGTCAGGTGGGCATGTTTTTAGGACTCAGCATTGACGCTGGAGTTTTTCAGCGCTTGTTTTGGCCGGAAAGTATGAGCCTGCCCGCAGGGGTCAGAAGCCTGGCTGGGGTTATCGTGATGCTGGGTCATTACCATTTTTTGCGGGCTTTTTTGCACCAAGTCCATCGCTACCCGCTGCTGTTGGTTCAATTGCGCTTGGCAGTCTATGTCTCAGTGATTTTGATTCTGGCGAGCCAAGTGGGTCTGATCGATTCAGATTTAATGCGCTATTTTTTCGTGATGCTGAGCGTCTTGTACGCCAACTTGCTCATTGGCCTGGCCTGGCGCGACGGCGACCGTGCAGCTGGCAGCGTCATATTGGCGTTCATCGTTATTTTTGCGATTGCTGTCACCCGCCTGTTATGGAGCGTCGGCATCATTCCCAACTTACCAGAAATCGCATTGCTGCCCTTGTCAGGGTTTTTTTTGTACTCGCCACTCATTTTGCTGGGCTTGGTCGATCGCACGCGTCAGCTTCAAGAAGACCTGATGCGGGTGCGCGCCGAAAGCGCCGCACAACTGAGATTTTTAGCACACATGAGCCACGAACTGCGCAGCCCGCTGGACATCGTGTTGGGCAACACCCAGCTGCTGGCCCGCGAGGCGCACAGTGCTGCACAAGTGAATGGTTTGAAAGGTATTTTTGACAGCGGCCGACAGCTGCTTCACATCATTGACCACATCCTCGATTACGCCCGTGGCACAGCAGGCATGCTGAAAATCGAGCCATCAGCGATGCGCTTGGACAGTTTTTTGCGTGGTATCGAGCGCATGGCCCGCCTGCTGGCGGTGCAGCGCAATAACCAGTTTGAGCTGGTGCTCACCGGTCAAGCCCAGGCAGTGCAAGCGCTCACCGTGGAGGCCGACGCCGAGCGCCTGCGCCAGGTGCTGGGGAACTTGCTGGCCAATGCGGCGCGGCATACCAGCGATGGGCTGATGACATTGACGGTTTCAGCCCGGGCCGAGTCCGCAGACGGCTCGGCATTACAGCTTGAATTTACCGTCAGTGACACCGGCGAGGGCATTTCAGAGCAGGAGCAAGAGCGTATCTTTCGCCCTTTTGAGCGCGCCGTCAACCAGGCCCATGACAACGGCAAGGGTGCGGGCTTGGGCTTGGCGATTGCGCGGCAGCTGGTGGAGCTGATGGGTGGCCAGCTCCACGTGCGTAGCGCCTTGGGTCAGGGGGCTGAGTTTGTCTTCCATTTGCCCGTAAGACGTTTGGCGCAGCAGTTGATATTGGCGGATGAGCGCCCAGAGGGCTTTGATGCCGCCGGTTACCTGGGGCCTCAGCGGGCGGTGCTGGTGGTGGACGATGAGGCCTTGGGCCGCAGCGTGCTGTGCCAATTGCTCGAAGGCCTGGGCTTTGAGGTGCACCAGGCCAGCAGCGGCAGGCAAGCGGCGGATTTGATGGCCCAGCGTCCGGCCTTGGATCTGGTGCTGACCGACCAGTTCATGCCTGACGGCGATGGTTGGTTGGTGTTGGAACGGGCGGCCAAGTTCATGCCAGACGTACCGGTGGTGCTGATCTCAACCGCACCGCCCAGCCCGCCCCTGCAGTGGAGCAGCCGACTGCGCTTTGCAGCCCAGTTCTTGCGTCCCCTCGACCACGCCCAATTGCTCTCACGCATTGGCGATCTGCTGGACCTGCAATGGACCGCGCACAACGTAGACCCTGCCCACCACAGGAGTGCGCAGATGGTCAGCGAAAGCAGTACTCTGGCCACCAAAGACTTGGCATTGCCAGATGTGCACCATTTAAAAGAGCTGGCCAAGCTGGTCGATCTTGGCCAGATCACGGCCATTGAAGAATGGGTGCGCAGCCTGCAGGCCGAGCAACCCGAACACGGCCCCTTCGCCGCGCAGGTGCTGGAGGCGGTGCACAGGCTGGACTTGCAGGGCCTGGAGGCCTTGCTCGCTGGCATGGCAAAGGCCGCAGCCCCCCGGCCTTGATGGCTGGCGCGGCCTGCCCACCAAAGCCAACAAAGTCCTTGCGGGACGCTTGCCAAGGTCAAGCTATCAGGCCAAGCGTGTTTTTCGATGCTCAACAAAGTGCGGCTGGGAATACTGCGGGTGCCGCCAGGAATACAGCACGGGTCAGGGCTAACCTAAGATTGCTGAGCTTAGAAACTGTTCTGAAGAAAGAATTTTTCGGCTCTGGTCCATGTGAGGTTCTTGCGTTGGAGCCGACCAAAGCCGCGTCGCGTCTGACCCGACGCACCGCTCTGGAAGTGTCCCTGCGAGCGGCGCGGGCCGCACGCATAACAACTTAAAAATGGCGAATTGAGTTAGGGGGCTGTGGATGCCTCTGGCACTTCTTGAGGTACCTGAGGACATCTGTACCCAAGGCCACTTTTTCAGGACCCACCGAAAACTGGGGTCTTTTGGATTTGAAGGAATTGTTGTGCTTGCAATGCCGATGAAGCTGCTGCGGCTCAGGGCTTTGCGCCTGGCTGGAGGCCTTTTGGTCGCTCTGTGCGGACTAACAGCCCAGGCGCAAACCCTGCCCAATGCGGCCAGCATCTTGCGCCAGCAAGAAGCGGCCATGCCGCAAGCCGTGCCTAAGTCGGCAGCACCAGCCATTGCCGTGCCCGAGCGCCGCTTGACGCTGCCTGTAGAGGGTGGAGGCTTGGTGCGCGTGCGCAGCGTCCGGTTTGTCGGTGGCGAAGGCTGGGCGCGCGAGGACGAGCTGGCCGAGTTGGTGCGGCCCGTGTTGGGCCAGAGCCTGAGCAACGCCGAGCTGATGGCCCTGACCGAGCGCGTGAACAGCGCCTTGAAGGCTCGCGGCTGGTTGCTGGCTCAGGCTTATTTGCCGCCCCAAGACGTGACCGATGGTGACATTGAGTTGCGCCTCATGCCCGGTCTGCTCGATGGCGGTGTGGAGGGCATTGTGGTCAACGGCGCCCAGCGCGTCAGTGCACAGCGCATACGCGCCATGGTGGCCGCGCCCATGCAGGGGCAGCAAGGTCGGCTCAACGCCCAGCAGTTGGAAGAAGGCCTGCTTCGCGCGGCCGAGTTGAGCGGCGTGAGTGCCACCGCCTCGCTCGAGCGCGGCTCGCAGCCCGGCAGCTCGCGCCTGACCATCGAGGCCAAAGAGGCCCCACGCGCAGACGGCGGGCTGACCTTGGACAACTTTGGCGGCCCGTACACCGGCGTGCAGCGCGTCAACGGTTTGCTCACCCTGAACAACCCTTCGGGCCTGGGTGATTCGCTGCTCTTGAACGCGGTGGCCAGCTCAGGCATTGCGATGCTGACCACCCAGCTGTCGGTGCCCGTGGGCTACAGCGGCATGAAGCTGGGCGCCTCGCTCACCACCTTGCGCTACCGCGTGGGTGGCGATTTGGCCGACCTGGGCCTGCAAGGGCGGGCCTTGATGTCTGGCCTGAGTGCCAGCTACCCCTGGATCTTGACGCCGACTTACAAATTGCGCGCTCGAGTGGGTGTGGGCCGAAAGGCCTATGTGGACACGGCCATGGGCGAGCGCCTGGGCGACAAAGTGGCCCAGGTGTTGTCATTGGGCTTGAGCGGACAAATCAACGACGGGCTGTGGGGCGGGGGCTTGAACGACTGGTCACTGGGCCTGGACCGCGGCCACATGAACCTCGCTCGCCTGCCCGATGTGCTGGAGCAAGATCAAGCCGGCCCGCGCACCCACGGTCACTTTCAAAAATGGCTGTATGCCTTCACCCGCTTGCAGCCCTTGGCCGGTCAGGCCATGGTGCAGTTCTCCCTCAATGGCCAACAGGCGGCCAGAAACTTGGAGTCGTCGGAGAAATTTTCTCTGGGTGGCAACAGTGCCATTCGCGCCTACCCGGGCGGTGAAGCCGCGGGCGACAGCGGCACGGTGGTCAGCTTGACGGTGAGTCACCCCTTGAGCTGGCCGCAGGCAGCGCAGCGCCTGGAGCTGTCTGGCTTTTACGACTGGGGTCGCATTCGTGTTCACCAATCGCGCGACCAAGTCATCAACAGCTTAACGGGTCTGAACACCTACACCTTGAGCGGTGCGGGCCTGGCCTTGAGCTTGGCCCAACCCGGCGCCTGGAACCTGGCCTTGACCTGGGCCCATGCCCTGGGCGGCAACCCTGGGCGCAGCACCACCGGCAACAACAGCGATGGCAAGGCCAGCCGCAGCCGGCTGTTGCTGGCGCTGAAAGTGGACTTTTGAGCGCCCAGGCGCCTACCCCATGAACCACGCCTACAGACTGGTCTGGAGCGAGCTCAGCGCAAGCCTGGTGGCCGTGCCTGAAACGGCGGCCGGCCGGGGCAAAGGCTGCGGCGCTCGTGTGGCGCGCGGCCTGGCCGGCGCTGTGGTGGCGGGCGCGCTGGCCTGGGGCGCACAGGCGCAAACCCTGCCAGCCACGCAACTGCCCGGTCAAGCCCAGCTGAGCGCAGGCTCGGTGGCCATTGAGCGCGCCGCCCAATCGATGGTGGTCAGGCAGGCCAGTGACAAAGCGGTGCTCAACTGGAGCAGCTTTGACATTGGCCGCGACGCCAGCGTGCGCTTTGTGCAGCCCGGCGCCTCCAGCGTGGCCCTGAACCGGGTGAGCAGCGGTGTGGCCAGCCAAATTGAAGGCAAGCTCTCGGCCAACGGCCAGCTGTTCTTGGTCAACCCCTCGGGCATCGTGTTTGGCAAAGGCGCCCAGGTCAATGTGGCGGGCTTGGTGGCCAGCTCGCTGGACATCGCCACCGACGACTTTCTGGCGGGTCGCTGGCGTTTTTCTGGCCCCTCAGGGGCCGGGGCGGTGGTCAACCAAGGCCATGTGCAGGCCGACGGCGGCTTGATCGCGTTCATGGCGCCCCGCGTGAGCAACAGCGGCACGCTGCTGGCCGATGGCGGCCAGGTGCTGATGGCCGCGGGCCAAAAAATCAGCCTCAGCGTAGCAGGCTCCGGCCTGCTCAAGGTCAGCGTGGAGCAAGGCGCAATAGACGCGCTGGTGGAAAACCATGGCTTGGTGCGGGCCGACGGCGGCAGCATCTTGCTGAC
>CAIMVC010000335.1 GCA_903844825.1 uncultured Burkholderiales bacterium
AAAGCAAAGCTGTTGGGCGGGATGATGCAGCTGTCACCATGAAAATCGACAAAGCTTTTTTCATCGAAATTTTTCGGATCCACCACGGTGCTGTGAATGTTGGTAAAAACCTTGAACTCGGGCGCACAGCGAATGTCGTAGCCGTAGCTGCTGGTGCCGTAGCTGATGATTTTCTGACCGTCGGCAGCGGCACGGACCTGGCCGGGCTCGAAGGGCTCGATCATGCCGGTGCTCTCGGCCATGCGGCGTATCCACTTGTCGCTCTTGATGCTCATCTGGCTTCCTTGAAGAGTTGCCATTGTAGGCAAGGCCGCTGCGCCCCCCGTCAGACCGCCGCCTGGGAGATCACCGTTTTCTCAATCAGGCGGTCATCGCCCAACACGATCATGGCAAACAGCAGCTCATCGAGGCTGTTCGCCTGCGCGGTCCTGCGCGCCAGCAGCGGCGTGGCCGCCGGGTTTAAGACCACGAAGTCGGCCTCGCAACCCGGCTGCAGATTGCCCACCACGCCCTCGAGCCCCAGCGCCTGCGCCGCGCCCGCGGTGTGCCGCCACCACAGCTGCTGCGGCGTCAGCGACAGGCCTTTTTTGGTCTGGCCCTCGCGGCCAACGACATAGGCCGCGAGCATGGTGTGAAAAGGACTCAGGCTGGTGCCGCCGCCCACATCGCTGGCCAGACCGTAGCCAAATCCGGCGCGATCAGCCGCCTCGAAATCAAAGCTGCCGCTGCCCAGAAAAAGGTTGCTGGTCGGGCTCACGGCGGCGCAAGCACCCGTGCTGCGCAGCAGCGCCCGGTCCTCATCGTCAAGATAAATGCAATGCGCGTAGAGGCTTTTTTCGCGCAGCAGGCCAAAGCGCTGGTAGACCGCCAGATAGCTGCGGTCAGCCGGGTACAGGCTCCGGACCCAGGCGATCTCGTCACGGTTTTCGGCCACGTGCGACTGAATCCAGACGTCGGGGTACTGCCGAGCCAGCGCCCCGGCGCCCTGCAGCTGGGCGTCGCTGCAGGTGGGGGCAAAGCGTGGCGTGATGGCGTAACCCAAGCGGTCCACACCGTGCCAGCGCGTAATCAGCGCCTCGGTGTCGAGCAGGCTCTGTTCGGTCTGGTCGCGCACGCCGTCGGGCGCATGGCGATCCATCAGGCATTTGCCGGTGATCAGGCGCAACTGCCGCTGCCGGGCGCGCTCGAACAAGGCATTGACCGAGGCCGGGTGCGAGGTACAAAAAGCCAGCGCCGTGGTCACGCCGTTGCGCTGCAATTCGTCGAGAAAGAACACTGCCACCGCGTCGGCATGGGCCGGATCGGCAAAGCGCGCCTCGCTGGGAAAGGTGTAGTTCTCCAGCCAGGGCAGCAGGCCATCGGCGGGCGAGCCGATCACGTCGACCTGTGGGTAATGCACATGCAGGTCGACGAAGCCGGGCGCCAGCAAACGCGCCGGCCAGTGCTCGGTCGGCACCTGCGCAAAACGCGGCGCCAGATCGCGCCAGGGACCGACCGCCTGGACCCGCTGGCGACCGTGCGCGTCGGGCCCCACCACCAGCAGCCCGTCCTCCTCGTAAATGGCCGAGCGGTCGGGGGCAAAACGCAAGATGGCGGCGCGAAAAGCTTTCATAAGCTCAAGGTTAGCGCACTTGCCCAGGCGCCCCGCGCCAGCCTCATGCCGCCAGCCTCATGGTGCCAGCCTCATGGCGTAGGCGGCCGTGGCAGCAGCGCCGGGCCTTGTACGCCCTGCACCAGGTAGTTCATGCCCAGAATCTGCGCGTCCGTCAAGGCCCGCCCGGCGGCAATCACCACCTCGCCCGTCGTGCTCAGCACGGGTTTGCCCAGCGCGGCAAAAGGCTGCAATTTGCCGGACGCGATTTCTTTTTGCCGGGCCAGCACCTCGGCGCGCACCGCCTGCGGTACCTTGGGTCCGAACTCGCCCACGCGAACCATGCCCTGGCCGATGCCACCCCAGACGCTGGCGCTCTTCCACTGCCCGCCAAGCACGGCGCGGGCGCGTTCGGTGTAGTACTGGCCCCACTCATGCGTCACCGCCACGATCTGAGCCTGTGGCGCCACGGCGCGCATGTCGGAGTGATAAGCCACCGCCATCTTGCCGCGCTCCTGGGCGGCGATCATCACGGCGTTCGAGCCGGTGTGAAAAGCCAGCACGTCGGCGTTCTGGTTCATCAAGGTCATGGCCGCATCGCGTTCGCGCGGGGGGTCAAACCAGGCGTTGAGCCAGATCACCTTGACCTCGGCGGCGGGCCGCACCGATCGCATGCCCAGCGTGAAGGCATTGATGCCCTGCAGCACCTCGGGAATGGGAAAGCCCGCCACATAGCCGGCCACACCGGTCCCACTCATGCGCCCGGCCACAATTCCGGCCAGGTAACGGCCTTCGTAATACCGGGCATTGGCCACCGACACATTGGGCGCCGTCTTGTAACCGGTGATGGATTCGAATTTCACGCCCGGAAAATCTTTAGCGACCTTGAGCGTGGGCTCCATGTAACCAAAACTGGGGGTGAATATCAACTGGTGCCCCTGCTGCGCCAGGTCGCGAATGACGCGTTCGGCGTCGGCGCCCTCGGCCACGTTCTCGACGTAGCGGGTCTGGACCTGGGCACCCAGCGCCGCCTGCAGCGCCAGCCGCGCGTTTTCGTGCTGCCGCACCCAGCCGGCGTCGGTAATCGGTGCCACGTACACAAAGCCAATCTTCAGCGGCTCGGCGGCCGCCGGTACGCTCTGGGATGAAACGGGAAAAATAAAACAAGCGGCCGCGAACGCGGCAGCGAGGTTTTTATACATGGTAGTCCTCTACATGGCCCCGAAAAACAAAAACTCGCCACGCGCCGGGACAACGCGTGGCAGCAAGGAACCGCCAATTTTAAGCCGCACAGCCTTCGCAGCGCCCAGCCTGGGCGCGGCAGCGCGAGGCGCCAGCCTAGCGCGGGTAAAGGACCATTTGCGTGCAACGAAACAGCGCCAGCAGCTTGCCTGTTTCGCGGTGGGTCAGCGTCGCGTCCCAGACCTGGGTGGTCCGGCCCAGATGCGCGGGTCGCGCCACGCAGTCGACGGTGCCGCTCTGGGCCGTTCCCAGGTGATTGGACTTGAGCTCCACGGTGGTAAAGCCTGTCGCCCCCGCAGGAAGGTTTTTCACGCAGCCATAACCCGCGCTGGTGTCGGCCAGCGTGACCAGGCTGCCGGCATGCAATAAACCGTTGGGAGCCATCAGGCACTGCTGCACCGTCATCTCAGAGCGAATCTCATCGTCGCCAACATGGTTGATGCGAATGCCCAGATGAGCTGGCAGGTGGCCCTCGCCCGACTGTTGAAACTTGTCTGCGTTCATGGAATCAGCCTTTGAGTGGAAATCAGCAGGTGCCCGGCATCATCGCTCATCCGCCTGAACCCGGCCTTAAACCAGCGTCCAGGGACCGCTCTGCGGCCGGGGTTCCAGCGTCACGCCAAAGTGGCGCTGCACGAGTTGCGCCTGCTCTTCAAAACAGCCGCCCCAGCGCAGCACCTTCCAGGTCGGCAGCTCAATGATGGTGCTGCCCATGCCCAGCGGGTTGTCGTAGGGGGAGGTGCCGTAACCGAGCACCAGGTCGCAGCCTTGCTTCAAAGAGTCCTGCACATCTTCGAGGCGGAATTTGCTGCCCGAACTCGACAAGTTGGCCGACGAGCCCATCAGCGGCTTGCCGCCCTCAAGACTCAGGCGGGCCAGCTCGTTGTGCAGAGGGCCGGCGTTCATCAGCAGGTCCATCGTCAGGGCCTTGGTGGAGCGCCGCAAGGCACCAAACTCAACGGTTCGCAACCAGTCGTGGTGCGGGTTGAAGGGCCCCACGATCGACAGCGGCAAATCGTGGTCCACCGTCAGGCAGCGGACCAGGTCGCGGTCGCGCTCGGCGACTTGAAAAACCTCTGAAAAAATGGCCCAGTTCCCGATCACACCGTTGGGCTTGCTCTGCGGCCGATTTTTGAGGGTGTAGATACGCTCGACCCCGCTCGCCGTGTGCGCGAAAATGGCGTAGGACACGCTCAGGGGCAGCACCGTCACGCCGCCAGCGAGCATCACGTCAAAGGCGTGGCGGGCGTCGCGCAACTGCGTGTCCAGGTCCGGCTCGGCGCCGCGATCAATCAGTTCCATGGGGTCTTTCTCAGGTCTAACAAGGGAGCCAGGCGCTCTGCGACTTCCACCAGTCGATGGTCTTCGTAGCGGCGTGAGACCAGCTGCAGCCCCATGGGCAGGCCGTCGGGACTCCACAGCGCGGGGATGCTCAAACAAGGCACCTGCAGCGCCGTCCACAGGCGGTTGAAGGTGGCCATGCCCTGCGTCTGCAGGCCCAGCGGCGCCACGCCCGGCGCGCTCAGGGTGAGCACGGCGTCCAGGCCGTCCATCGACTGTTCAAAAGCCATGCGGGCACGCGCCACCGCGTCCAGCGAGGCGCGCATGCGCTCGGGCGTCAGGCCCAGATGGTTGTTGAGTTTGGCCTTGAAATCAGCGTGCAGCTGATCGGGCTGCGCCAGCATTTCCTGCCAGAAGGCCGAGCGACCGCCGTCTTGCATGATGTCGTCCTGCCAGACGTTGATGTTGGCGTGCTCATCGGCCCAGGCCAGCTCTTTGAGTCGCACGCCAGCTTGCCCGAGTTGCTGCAGCGCGACCTCGAAGGCCGCTTGTGCCTGCGGCTCGGCCTGGTCCCACAGGGGCGTGCGGCACACGCCCAGACGCAGTTCACCCAGGGGCGCAAGCTCGGGGGCTGGCTGGTCGCACAGCGCGTACGCCTGCAGCAGCAGCCGCAGGTCATCGGCACTGCGTGCGAACAGGCCCACGGTGTCCAGGTGCGGGGCAAAACTCTTGATGCCGTCAAACGGAATCCGGCCCCAGGTCGGCTTCATGCCATAGACCCCGCAAAAAGCCGCCGGCCTAATCGTCGAGCCGCCGGTTTGCGTGCCCAGCGCCAGCGGCACCATGCCGTCGGCCACCGCAGCGCCCGAACCCGACGAAGAACCACCGGGCGTGCGGCTCAGGTTCCAGGGGTTGCGCGTGGGCGGAAACTGACCGCCACAGGCAAATTCAAGCGTCTGGGTCTTACCCAGCACCACGGCGCCTAGCGAGCGCAGTACGGCCACGCTGTGCGCGTCCTCGCCGGCCTGATGGCCGGTGTAGAGAGGCGAGTTAAAGCTGGTGGGCAGGTCGCGCGTGCGGATCACGTCCTTGAAACCAACGGGAATGCCATGCAGCGGGCCCCGGCGCGGCACCTGGTCGCGCGCCCGGGCCTGGGCCAGAGCCGCCTCGGGGTCCAGATGCGCCCAAGCCTGCAGCGCCGGCTCACGCGCTGCGATCCGCTCCAGGCAGGCAGCGGTGTAAGCCAGGCTGGTGAGCTCGCCACGGGCCATGCGCTGGCTGGCCTGGGTTGCAGTGAGTTGCCACAGATGCATCGGGTTGCTGTTGTTGGATGAATAAAAATTGTATGCATAATACCCACAAACATTTCTATTTCAAGAAGCAAATTTGAAATTTACCGTCACTTAAAAGCCTAAATTGCATACAAAAATTAGTCCGCTGACGCAGTCCTATGCCGACTTCATCACCGACTCGGCCGGCTGGACGCTCGACGCCGACGTGCAGGACGTGGCTGTGCTGGGCTTCACCGACGCCATTGGCGTGATGCTGGCCGGCGCCCGCGAAGGCGCCGTGCAAACGCTGACCCGCTGGGCGCTCACGCAGGGCGGGCATGCTCAGTCCCGGGTCGTCTCCTGCGCCCAGCGCCTGCCGGCGGCGCAAGCCGCGCTCATCAATGCGACGGCCGCGCATGCGCTCGATTACGACGACTTCGCTTTTTCAAACCATCCCAGCGCCGTGCTGGTGCCAGCCATCCTGGCCGCCGCCGACGCCCACCCGCAGCCGGTGTCGGGTGCCACGATGGTGCGCGCCTACGCCGTGGGCTACGAAGTCTGGGCCGATATTTTTCTGCGTGAAAAAGACCTGTACTACGACAAAGGCTGGCACCCCACCGCGGTGCTGGGCACGCTGGGTTCGGCAGCAGCGGCGGCCGTGGTTTGGGGCCTGAGCTGCGAGCAGGCGCGTCACGCCCTGGCGCTGGCCGCCTCCAATGCAGGCGGGATTTTTGAGAATTTCGGCACCATGGCCAAGCCCTACCACGGCGGCCGCGCCGCCAGCGTCGGGCTGACGGCGGCCGGCATGGCCGCCTGCGGCCTGGCCGCCAGTGCCACCGCCGTCGAGGGCCGGCACGGTCTGCTGCGCGCCTTCTCACCCCAGGGCCAAGTCGACCTGAGCACGCCCATGCACCGCGGCCAGGCCTGGCGCATCAGCGCCCGGCGGCTGAACATCAAAAAATACCCGGTGGTCGGCGCCGCCCAGCGCTGCATTGACGCCGTGCTGGCGCTCAACCAGCAAACCCGGGTGCAGCCCGGGCAGGTCAGCAAAATCGTCGCCCATGTGAGCGAGCGCCACGCCGCCGTCATGCCCTACCACCTGCCGCAGGACGCCCTGCAGGCCAAGTTCAGCCTGCAGTTTGCCGTGGCCAGCGCCCTGGTGCACAACGCCGTAGGCTTTGCGCAACTGCAAGACAGCGTGGTGCAAGAGCCGGAACTGCAAGCCCTGATGGCGCGCATCGAACTACACACCACCGACGCATTTGAAGCCGACTGGCGTGACGCGGCGCCCTTCGACCAGGTGTTTGTGCACCTGAGTGACGGCACGCTGCTGGCCACGCCCCAGGTCAGGCGCGCCACGGGCCACGCCGACACGCCGCTGCCAGCGCAGCAACTGCAGGCCAAGTTCATGGGCTGCGTGCAACACGCCGGCATTGATGCTGCAGCCGGGCTGGCGCTGTACGCACGGCTGCAGCAGTTGCCCTGGCTGCACGGCGCTGCCGACATCGCGCTGCCCATCCTGACCTGACAGACCGCCCCGCCACCCCGCTTTCAAAGATGCCCGGCATGAAATCGATTCGTGACTTCGTTCGCTACGCCCCCGTCACCTCCCGCCCCCCGATCCGCTGGCCGGGCGGCAAGCGACTGGCCATGTGGATCGTGCCGAACATCGAGTTCTACGAGTACACACCGCCGCCGGCCATCGGTCGGGAAACCTGGGACCGCGTGCCCAGCCACCCCGATGTGCGCGAATACGGCTTTCGCGATTACGGCAACCGGGTCGGCCTATGGCGCATGGACGAGGTGCTCAAAGACTACCCGGTGCAACCCACGGTGTCGCTGAACCTGGCGCTGCTGGACCACTTTCCGGACATCGCCGAACTCATACGCCAGCGCGGCTGGGGCGTCATGAGCCACGGCATTTACAACACGCGCTTCTTGTACGGCATGGACGAAGCCCAGGAACGCGCGTTTTACCGGGACAACATCGACTCGCTCAAGCGCCACACCGGCCAGGACCTCAAGGGCATCCTGACGCCGGCGATCACCAACACCGAACGCACGCCGGCGCTGATAGCCGAGTCGGGCATGCTCTACCACGCCGACTGGGTGCATGACGACGTGCCCGTGCCCATCATCGTGCCCGGCCGCAAGCTGATTTCGATGCCCTATTCGTACGACCTCAACGATGCCCCGCTGTGGGATGGCCGCCCCTATGGCGGGCGCTATTTCGTCGACGCCTGCAAGGCTGCCTTTGACCGGCTGTATGCCGAAAGCGAACACGGCGGGCGGGTCTTTTGCATCGCCCTGCACCCCTACCAGATCGGTCAGCCGCACCACGTGGGGCATTTGCGCGAAATCCTCGACCACATCAGCGGCCACGACGGCGTCTGGCACGCCACCGGCGACGCCATCGCCGAGCACTACCTGGCACATCACTACGACGAGCAACTCGCACACGCCACGGCCCTGCACCAGCGAAGCCTTGAGCGCGCGGCGGCCAGGCCGGTGCCAGTTCCCAGACCCATCGCCAGCCATGCGGTCGAGGCCGGGCCCCGGCCCGCCGAGCGCCGCGAAGGCTACGACCAGCCCCACCTCAGCTGGAACCCGCTGCCCCGACGAGCGCGCCTGAGCTGGCCTGGCGGCAAGCAACTGGCGTTTGTGCCGCTGATCATTCTTGAATCCTACGAAGACCCGCTGCCCGCCGGCTGGCCACAGGTGCACAGCGTGGGCGGTGGGCTGATCCGCGACTTTCCCAATATTTCCCGCGTTTCCACCCGCGAATACGGTCACCGGGTGGGCATTTTCAGGCTGCTCGACGCGCTGCGCCAACGCGGCCTGAAGCCGACGGTGGCCATCGATGCGCTGACTGCCGAGCAATACCCCGACCTCGTCGACTACCTGCAGGCCGAAGGCGCCGAATTCGTCGCCCACGGGCTGTCGGTCACGCGCCCGCAGACCAGCGCCATGAGCGTGCAGCAAGAGCGCCAGTACATCGCCGAGACGCTGGCGCGCCTGCAGGCCTGCGGTGTCACCACACGCGGCTGGTTTGGCGCCGACTACAGCGAGTCCACGGTCACGCCGACGCTGCTGTGCGAGCAGGGGATTGAATTTGTCTGCGACTGGGCCAATGACGAGCAGCCCTACTTCATGCGCACGCCCGAGCCGCTGGTGGCCACGCCGCTCTGGGCCGACTTTGATGACCAGACGGTGTTGATCAACCGCATGTGCAACCTCGACATGTTGGAAGACCACTTCAAAAAAGCGCTGGACCAGCTCAACCGCGACGCCAGCGAATCGGCCAGGCTGTTTCATTTTTGCGTGCGCCCCTGGATCATGGGCGCGCCGCTGCGAATTGCCAGCTTCGAGCGCATCCTGGACCACGCCCTGGGCCTGGACCAGCTCTGGACACCGCGCCTGGGCGAGCTGGTCGAGGCCTGGCGAAACAGCGCGCAAGCCCGATGATTGCATGCAAAAAATCATTTAAATCCAACGGATTAGAAAAAATGCCGCTACATTGTGTGCAATCGTGATCGAACTCATCCAAGTTTCCAAAACCTTCGTGACGCGCGGCCAGACCGTGCACGCGCTGGCCCCCACCGACTTGACGGTGCCGCAAGGCAGCGTCTATGGCCTGCTCGGGTTTTCAGGCGCGGGCAAAAGTACCTTGCTGCGCCTGATCAACCGGCTCGAGGAACCCTCGGGCGGCCAGGTGCGGGTGGCCGGCGCTGACCTGACCGGGCTGTCGCAGCACGCGCTGCGGCAGGCGCGCCAGCAAGTGGGCATGATCTTTCAGCAGTTCAACCTGCTGAGCAGCCGCACGGCCCTGGAAAACGTCGCCCTGTCGCTGGAAATCGCCGGTCTGCCCCGCGCCCGGCAGCATGCCCGCGCCCGCGAAGCGCTGGCTGCCGTCGGCCTGAGCGACAAGGAAAAGGCCTACCCGGCCCAGCTCTCGGGCGGCCAAAAGCAGCGCGTGGCCATTGCGCGGGCACTCGCCACCGACCCCAAAATCCTGCTGTGCGACGAAGCCACCTCGGCGCTGGACCCGCACACGGCCCTGTCGATCCTGCGCCTGCTCAAGCAACTCAACCGGGAACGCGGCATGACCATGGTGATGGTCACGCACGACATCAAGGTCGCCAGCTACCTGTGCGAGCACGCCGTCATTCTCGAAAAAGGGCGGGTGGTCGACCGCATCGACATGCAGGCGCCGCAACCGCAAAGCCTGCTGGGCAAATTTTTCTTTGAAACCGCCAAAGGCTGGACCGACCAGACCGCACTGCCGCAGGAGGATGCATGAACGACTTGATGCGGGCCCTGGTCGAATTCGGCCCCGACTTGTGGAAAGCCACCACCGACACCTTGCTGATGGTGGGCGTGACCATGGTTTGCGCCGTGCTGCTGGGCACCCCCCTGGGCGTGCTGCTCTTTAATACCTCCAGCACCGGTCTGCACCCGCGGCCCGTGCTCAACCGCGTGGCCAGTTACCTGGTCAACGTGCTGCGTTCGTTTCCCTTCATCATCTTGCTGGTGCTGCTGATCCCGTTTTCGCGCTTTATTGTGGGCACCAGCATCGGCCCCAAGGCGGCGGCGGTGGCGCTGTCGTTTGCCGTGATCCCGTTTTTTGCGCGCATGGTGGAGCAAAACCTGCGCGATGTGCCACGCGGCATGGTGGACATGGCGCAAGCCTGCGGCGCCTCACCCCTGCAGATTGTGCTCAAGGTCTTGTTGCCTGAAGCCATGCCCGCCTTGCTGGGCAGCCTGACGGTCACGGCCACCGGCTTTATCGCGTATTCAGCGGTGGCCGGTGCCGTGGGTGCAGGCGGGCTGGGGGACCTGGCGATTCGCTACGGCTACTACCGCTTTGAAACCTCCGTGATGATCTGGTGCGTGGTCATCATGTTCATCCTGGTTCAGCTGGCGCAATTTGGCGGCGACTGGCTGGTGCGCAGATCGGACAAGCGCTGACTTGTAACCAGCCTAGGCGCCTTCCACCGCCCCCCTTTCCCTTTGTTTTTTTCTCATTTTCACCAAGGAGTCCATCATGAAAAAACGCAGTCTTCTGCTTTCACTGCTCGCCAGCCTGACCCTGGGCCTGAGCGGCCTCGCCTCGGCCCAGACCGTGCTGAGAATCGGCTACTTTCCCGGCCCCTACGCCGACCAGTTCAAGCGCGGCGTGCAGCCCTATCTTGAAAGCCAGGGCATCAAGGTGCAGGCCACCGAGTTCTCCAACATCCTGCAGCTCAATTCGGCCCTGATGGACGGCTCGCTGGATGCCAATGTGTTTCAAAACCGCGCCTACCTCGAGACCTTCAACGCCCAGCACAAGGGCACCCTGGTCGAAGTGCTGCAGGTGCCCAGCGCGCCCCTGGGCCTGTATTCGGCCAAGCACAAGGACCTCAAGGCCCTGCCCAACGGCGCCAAGGTCGCCGTGCCGAACGATCCGACCTCGCTGGGCCGCTCGCTGGCCTTCATGCAAAGCCAGGGCCTGCTGACGCTGGATGCGGCCGTGCCTGCGGGTCGCGCCACCGAGAAAAACGTCACCGCCAACCCCAAGAACCTGCAACTGGTCTTGCTCGATGCACCGCAAATGCCGCGCGCCATGCCCGAAGTCGATCTGGCCGCCATCCTGGGCAACCATGTGATCGCGGCGGGCATGCTGCTGTCGTCGGCGCTGGTACTCGAAGACCCCGCGCCGCAGTACCGCATCATCCTGGTGGCGCGCGCCGACGTCGCCAAGACCGACGTGATCCAGAAGCTGGTGACGGGCTACAAGTCCAACGAATACCGCAAGTTCGTGGAAACCGACCCCAAGGCCAAAGGCTTCTCGCGCCCCGAATACTGGCGCTAAGCCCGGCCGCATGACAGCGCCCAAGCCAGCGGCCGCCAGCAGCGTCGACCAGGCGTGCCAGACCATCCGGGAGGCCATCCAAAGTGGCCTGTACCCGGGCGGCACCTGGATACGCGAGACGGTGGTCGCCGAAAAAGCCAAGGTGTCACGCACGTCGGTGCGCCAGGCCCTGAACGTGCTGGCCGCCGAAGGTTTCGTCGAGCTGCACCCCAACCGCGGGGCCACCGTGGTCGACTGGACCGACGAGAACCTGCTCCAGGTCTTCGACCTGCGGGCGATCCTCGAAAGCTATGGTTGCGAGCTGGCCGCGCTGAACCGCACGGACGATGAACTGGCGGCACTCCAGCAAGAGGCCGACCTGTTCAGCGCCCTGGTGGCCAACATGCCCGAGCCCGACCCGCGCCTGGTGGCCGAGTCCAACAACCGTTTCCACCGCCTGCTCCTGGCGGCAGGCCGCAACCAGCGATTGGCCAGCTTGCTGGTGGCTGTGGTTCAGGTACCGCTGGTCAAGCAGACCTTTGGCAAATACGACCGCGCCGCCATGCAGCGCAGCGCCTCGCAACACCAGGACCTGGTGCTGGCCATCCGCGACCGCGACCCGCAGTGGGCGCAAGCCACCATGCGCGCCCACATTCTGGCGGCGAAAAATGTGATTTTCGACAAGCCGGCGCCGCCCGTTGCAGAGCCCGCCGTCAAGACCCGCCCACGCAAAACCAGCAAGGCCAAGGCCGCCCCGCTCTAGCCAAGCGCCATCCCCAGAGCCAACGCCGGCGAATCGATGGTGGCTTTCCTTCACCTCCTCCCAATTCCTGCCCATGCCCGTCATCCACCCAACAGCCGACGCCGAACGCGCCATGCAGACCCTGCAGGCCGGTGGCATTGCCATCTTGCCCAATGACGTGGGCTACTCGCTCATTGCGGCCCAATCCGAGGCCCTGCAAAAAATCTTCAGAACCAAAAAGCGCGCGCCGCAAAAGCTCAACGCCATGCTCGGCAACGACGACTTGCACCGCGAACTGCATGTGGTGAGCAGCCGCGGACGCGAGATCGTAGAGGCCATCACGCACGACTACGACCTGCCGCTGGGCCTGATCGCGCCCTGCCGGGCCGACCACCCGCTATTGACCCAGCTCGATGCCGACATCTACCAACGCAGCACGCGCGACAACACCTTGCTCATGCTCTTGAACGCCGGGCCTTTTCACCGCGAGATCACCCGCCTGAGCTGGGAGCGCAAGACCTTGCTGTTTGGTTCTTCGGCCAATGTGTCGATGCACGGCACCAAGTTTTGCGTCGAGGATATCGAGCCCGAAGTGATGGACATCGCCGACGTGGTGGTGGACTACGGCCTCATGAAGTACCACCCCTGGCAAGCCTCCTCGACCCTGCTGGACTGCGAGACTCTGGACGTGGTGCGCTACGGCTCCTGCTTTGAAAACATCGCCGACATCTTGCAGCGGCATTTCGGCATCCGTCTGCCGCCCCGGCCCGTGCAGGCGGCCTGATGGCTGCGCTCGGTTTTGACCACGCCGGCTTCATCGTGCCTGACCTGGCGCGCAGCCATGCCTGCCTGGCCGCCCTGGGCTTTACGCTGACCAGCCGGGCCGACCACACCATGACCGACGCGCAAGGTCGCACGGTTCCAGCCGGCAGCTCGCAGCACAGCGTGATGTTCGAGCGCGGTTACCTTGAGCTCATGGAGATCACCGACCCCTCGGCCGGGCACCAGCTCGCCTCTGCCATCCAGACCCGCTATGGCCTGCACATCCTGGCGCTGAGCACACCGGACGCCGCTGCCACGCACGCCCGCTACGAGCAGCAGGGCCAGCGCGTCGGCGCGCTGCGCCACTGGGCCCGGCCGATCCGGGAGCTCGACCGGCAGGGCCTGGCCCGTTTTGCCTTTTTCGACAGCCCCTGGCACAAGCTGGACCCCGCTTACATTTGCTGGGTTCAGCACCTCACGCCCGAGTTGATCCGCTCCGACCGGGACGTGCAGCACGCCAACACCGCGCTGGCCATCAGTGCTGTTCATTACGCGGGCCCGGCGCCGGCAGCGGGTGCCTGGGCCGACAGACTTGAACACCTGGGCCTGCCGGCCACCCGGCAAGCCGGCGGGCAGACCACCCTGGCCATGGGGGACGACCGGCTGGAAGTGCACAGCCGCGCCGACCTGCACAGCGTCTTGCCCGTGCGCATGGACCTGGTCTTTCAAACCCTGGCACCCCTGCGCCTGCACTGCCAGGCAGCCGGCGTTGCCCACCGCATGCTGCAGCCCGGCGTGATGGAGGTGGACCTGCAGTCCGAATTGGGGCTCATGCTGGTCGGCATCGAGGCCACGGCGATCTGACTGACGGGCACATTCCGGCGGCCCGGTGAGCGCGGGATGCTCAAAAAGTTAATTCTATAGAACTACAATTTAGCCATGACGCGCCTGCAAACCTTTCTCGACGCCTACCCCGCCTACCGCAGCACCGAGGTTTTGGACCGGCTCCGGGACAGCGACTTTTCAAGGCTGCAGGCCAGCGGGCAGGTCTACCTCGACTTCACGGGTTCGGGTCTGCATGCGGCCTCGCATGTGCGCGAACACGCCGAGTTGCTCAACGCCGAGGTGCTGGGCAATCCGCACTCGGCCAGCCCGAGTTCGATGGCCATGACGCGCCGGGTCGAAAGCGCAAGGCAGGCGGTACTGCGCTACTTCAAAGCCAGCGACGACTACACCGCCATCTTCACGCTCAACGCCAGCGGCGCCCTGAAACTGGTTGGCGAATCCTTCCCCTTCGAAGCTGGCGGCCACCTGCTGCTGAGCACGGACAACCACAACTCGGTCAACGGCATCCGCGAGTTTGCCCGGGCCAAAGGCGCCCAAACCGACTACGCGCCCCTGACCACGCCCGAGCTGCGTCTGGACATGGCCGCCATGGAACAGCACCTGGCCCAAGCCGACCGGAGCAAAGCCAATCTGCTGGCCTTTCCCGCGCAATCGAATTTTTCGGGCGTCAAGCATCCGCTGGCGCTGATCGCCGCAGCACACGACAAGGGCTGGCACGTGCTGCTCGACGCGGCCGCCTTTGTGCCGACCAACCGGCTCGACCTGAGCGCCGTCAAGCCCGACTTCGTCAGTGTCTCGTTCTACAAAATGTTCGGCTACCCCACGGGCGTGGGTTGCCTGCTGGTGCGCAAATCGGCGCTGCCCCTGCTGCAGCGGCCCTGGTTTGCCGGCGGCACCGTGAACTTCGCCACGGTGCAGGGGCGCTTTCATGTGCTCTCGCCCGGCGAAGCCGCCTTTGAGGACGGCACCCTGAATTTTCAGAATATTCCGGCCGTGGAAATGGGTCTGGCCATGATCGAGCGCATCGGCATGGACACGATCCAAACCCGCGTTCAGTGCCTGACGGCCTGGCTGCTCGGCGAGCTCATGGGCCTGCGCCACAGCAACGGGCGGGCCATGGTTCGCCTTTACGGCCCCGTCAATTCAGTCATGCGCGGCGCCACGGTGACCCTGAATTTTTACGACCCCGACGGCCACCTGATGGACTACCGCCGCATTGAAGAGCTCGCTGGCGAGCAGGGCATGTCCCTGCGCACTGGCTGCTTTTGCAACCCCGGCGCCGGCGAAACGGCCGAGGCCCTGACGCCAGAAGACATGCAGCTCGCTGCGGCTCAGGACCACATGTCACTGCCGGCCTTCGTCACGCTGATGCAGCACCACAGCGGCAAAAGCGCCGGCGCGGTGCGCGTCTCACTCGGGCCGATCAGCAACTTTGCCGACGTCGCGCATTTTTTGAGCTTCGTCCAAGCGCTGCGCGACCAGACCCGCCTGAGCCTGGGCCAGGCCAGCTTCGACATCGACAGCTGCCGCGTGATCCGCGACGGCTCCTGAGCGCGCATCCTGCATCGCACCCCCACTTTCCCCTAGCTAGCGGCCCCCAGCGGCCCCCAGCGGTGACAGCAGCTGGCGTTAGGCCGTGCCCCTTGGCTCCCTCAGCTCCCTCAGCTCCCGCCCGACCGGGGGGAAGGCTGGGGTGGAGGCGCTTGCCTGACAACGAGCCTTTTTCGCCAGAACCGCCCCCTCTAAACGTAATGCGCCGTCGTCGTCATAACCTTGGCCGAGGCGCGCATCAAGGCCTTGACGGGCGGGGGCAACTCGAGGGCGCCGGCTTGCTCGGCATCGAGCGCGTGGCGTGCTTCATCGGCTTTCATTTGCGACACGATGGCCCGCGACGCATGGTCGCCTGCAGGCAGGCGGTCCAGGTGACTGGCCAGATGGGCTTCGACCTGGCGCTCGGTTTCTTTCACAAAGCCCAGGCTGACCTTGTCGCCCATGCGGCCGGCCAAGAAGCCCAGGCCGAAGGCACCGGCATACCACAGCGGATTAAGCAGGGAAGGGCGGGCGCCCAACTCGTCCAGACGCTCGCGGGTCCAGGCCAGGTGATTGCCCTCCTCTTGGCTGGCCGCCTCAAAGTGCTGGCGCAAGGCGGGGTCGCGGGTGCTCAGCGCCTGCGCGGCATACAGCGCCTGGGCGCAAACCTCACCGACGTGATTGACCCGCATCAGCGCACCCGAAAGGGCTTTTTCGTCGGTGTTCAGCTCGGTGGCCTGCTCAGCCAGCGTCGGGCATGACTGGCGCGCTCGCGGCTTGGCAAACAAGGTGCGCAAGGCGTTGTCGGTGGCGATCAAGGCGGTGTCAAGCAAGCTGTTCATGATGAGCAATCAAGAAGAAGAAAGGGGGCCAAAACCAGTATTTTCGGTCGTAAACGCAGGCAAAAGCCGGGCGCTGAAGCGATGTAGTTCTGAAGTGCATAAGCGAAATTTCGGCGAATCCCTATTCATTACAAGGCGGGCTGTGACGCTCAAGCGCCGGTCTGTGCATCCCTTATTTGTTGCGCCTCTGCAACGAAAGTAGATTTTCCAGGCCGATTTCTTTGCCTAAGCCCGTCCGCTCTGGTGCAATAGCTCCAACTTCCGTAATGGAGGTTGGCCCGGGGATCCAAAAATCCTGGAGCCCTATGTTTAACCTTGGAGAAACTCTCAATGAAAAAATCCCTGATTGCTTTGGCTGCTCTGGCCGCCATCGGTTCCGTGTCCGCCCAAACCACTGACGGCAAGCCTGGCTTCCAGATCACTGGTAACTTCAACGCTGGCTTCGTGGCCAACAGCTACGGTGGCAACAAAGTCTCTGGCTTCGAGCAAAACGGCATGGGCACTTCCAACCTGTTCTTCCGCGGTAAAGAAGATCTGGGCGGCGGTCTG
>CAIMVC010000336.1 GCA_903844825.1 uncultured Burkholderiales bacterium
CAGCAGCCGAGAGGGGACAAGCCCGAGCAACGGTGGCACCGAACACCAGCCAGGGCCGCAAAACCGGCTTCGCCGGGCCGCAGGCGCAGCGCCCCCTCGGGGGGCAGCGCAGTACGCGAAGCGACAAGCGTGGGGGCGTAGCGTGGGGCTCAGCCTATGGGCTCAGCCAGGAGGCTCAATCCAGACCTGACAAAAAGGCTTCGTCGGCCAGATCGAGCCTGCCGGCGGCGCGGGCGGCCTGCAGCAAGTCAGGCCGGCGTTGCTGCGTCAGCACCAGGCGCTGCTCGCGGCGCCAGCGCTCAATCCTGGCATGGTGCCCCGACAACAGGGCTGCAGGCACGGGCGTGCCCCGCCAGTTCTCGGGACGGGTGTAATGCGGGCAGTCCAGCAGGCCATCGAGCGCCGTGTTGAAACTGTCAAACTGGTGGCTGCCTTCGTCATGCAACACGCCCGGCTGCAGGCGAGCCACCGAGTCAAGCAGGGCCATGGCGGCAATTTCGCCGCCCGAGAGCACAAAGTCACCCAAGCTGATCTGTACATCCACGTATGCGTCAATAAAGCGCTGATCCAGCCCTTCGTAACGGCCACACAGCAACACAGCCCCTTGGCTGCTCGACCAGGCTTGCACGGCCGCGTCCTTGAGCGGCTCGCCAATCGGGGAGAACAGGACCAACGGCGCCTGCGCCCGGTCCTGCGCGCGATCAGCACGGATAGCCTGCAAACACTGCGTCAGCGGCTCGGCCAGCATCACCATGCCCGGCCCGCCGCCGAAGGGTCGGTCATCCACGCGGCGGTAGTGACCTTCGGCGAAATCCCGCAGATTCCACAAGCGCACATCAACCAGGCGAGCTTCGTAGGCACGCCGCGTCACGCCACAGGTCAAAAACGGCGCGAAGAGTTCTGGAAACAGGGTGATGACGTCAAAACGCATGCGGGTATTTTGCGCTGGCTGGCGTTAAATCAGGCCGGTGTTGCTTTGCACGCCTGGGGCACCGCGGACCGCTGGACCGCCGAACTGCGGTAACGAGCTCAATAGTCGGGTTGCCAGTCAACGGTAATGCATTTGCCAGGCAAATCCACCGAGTCCACATAGGCGGCCACAAAGGGAATCATGCGTTCAGCCTGGCTGACGGCACCATCTTCGCCCGTGAGCTGGTATTCAACGCAGAGCACCGAATGCGGCCCCGTGGCCATCAGATCGCGCACCTGGCCCAGTGCCACGCCTTCGCGATTGAGCACATTCAGCCCGATCAAGTCGACCCAGTAATACTCGTCCTTGGCGGCGCTTGGAAAACTGCTGCGCGGCAAGAAAATGCGGGTGCCACGCAAGCCTTCAGCCAGCGTGCGGTCATCCACACCTTCGATCTTGGCGACGATAGTGCCCGAGTGGATTTTGCACTCGTCAACCGTCAACGAAACCGTACCGGAAAAAACCGAAAAGCCCGGGCGAAACCGGGCTTCGGGAACCTGTAAAAACCAGGCTTTGGCAGCCAGCAAGGCCTCGGGATCACTGCTGTGAGGCAGTACCTTGACCCAGCCCTTGACACCCCAGGCATCAAGAATTCGCCCGACTTCCACGGCATCGTCTGGCAAGGCAGACGCGTGAAGTGCGAGCGGCATCAGCGGTGCAGCAATCAGGCGGCCTTGGCGGCGCCTTGCTTGACCAGACGCTCAACGGTTGGGGAAGCTTGCGCACCCACGCCGAGCCAGTGGGTCAAGCGGTCTTGAGCAATGCGCAAGCCCTCTTCGCCGCCCTTGGCGATCGGGTTGTAAAAGCCGATGCGCTCGATGAAGCGACCATCGCGACGGACGCGCTTGTCAGCCACAACGATGTTGAAAAATGGACGGTGCTTGGAACCGCCGCGTGAAAGTCGGATGACGACCATGATTTATCCTTCGGGTGGTGGAGTGATAAAAGCTCACCCCAAAATGTTCCTGCAGCGCTTGAGACACACGACATGGCACCCGGCCAGCGAAATGCTGCAAAGCCGCAGATTATAGCCCGATACCTGCCCACATAGCCAGACTGGCATCCATGCAATCACCTTCAACCCATCCCGCCCCATGCCCCTGATACGCACCAGCCGAGAAGACGACCTGCCCGCCATCACGGCGCTTTATGCTCACCACGTGCTGCATGGCACGGGCACCTTTGAGACCGAACCGCCGTCCATTGACGACATGCAGGCGCGACGCGCCGACGTGCTGCAAAAAAACCTTCCCTACCTGGTCGCCGAAGACGGCGGCCAGTTGCAGGGCTTTGCCTATTGCAACTGGTTCAAGCCGCGCCCGGCTTACCGCTACTCAGCAGAAAACTCAATCTACACCCGCGTAGGCGCGCAACGCCGTGGCGTGGGCCGCGCTTTGCTGGCAGAACTCGCCAGCCAGGCAGAGCGCGCCGGCATTCGAAAACTGATCGCAGTCATTGGCGACTCGGCCAACGCCGGCTCGATCGGCCTGCACCGATCAGCCGGCTTTGAGTCGGTCGGGGTACTGAGTGCCTGTGGCTGGAAATTTGGCCAGTGGCTTGACGTGGTTCTGATGGAAAAAGTGCTCGGCAGCGGCAGCAGCAACGCGCCCTGAGTCCACACAGCGCGACGCCAGGCTCACTGGCGTCAAGCCCCGCGGGCGATTGGGGGTTTCAGGCCCGCCTTTGATTGCAGTCACACTACAGCCCTCTGCCCCCCCTGAACCCCTGAACCTCTGATCAACCTACCAGGCAACACCGATGAAAAACAAAACCTTGAGCACCTGGCTGGCCTTCCTGGGCGGGCCCCTGGGTCTGCACCGCTTTTACCTGCATGGCATGTCAGACATCATCGGCTGGCTGCTGCCCCTTCCCACCGCCCTGGGACTCTACGGAGTTGCGCGCGTGCAGCAGTTCGGCCTGGACGACCCGTGGAGCTGGCTGTTGATTCCGATGCTGGGATTTAATGTGGCGGGCTGCGCCATCAACGCCATTGTTTTCGGCCTGATGCCCGCCGAAAAATGGAATGCCCGCTTCAACCCGGCGGGACAAGAGCAGGCCGGACAAACGCGGTGGCTGACAGTGGGGGCTGTAATTGCCGCCCTGCTGATTGGCTCCATCGCGCTGATGAGCAGCCTGGCTTTTAGCTTTCAGCGCTACTTTGAATACCAGGTCGAGGAAGCCCGCAAGATCTCCCAGTAAAAGCCTGGGGCCTCGGGTCCGCTCGCCCAGCCCCGTCGGCTAAGAACATTTGAAAGCTGACCCAGTACGACACCGCCGCCACAAAAGCCGAGGCCGGGATCGTGAAAATCCAGGCCCAGACGATGTTGCCGGCGACACCCCAGCGCACGGCGCTGGCACGCTGGGTCGAACCCACGCCGACAATCGCGCCGGTGATGGTGTGCGTGGTGGACACCGGAATGCCCAGGCCAGTGGCCAGAAACAAGGTCAGCGCCCCGCCGGTCTCGGCGCAAAAGCCGCCCACCGGCCTGAGCTTGGTGATCTTCTGACCCATGGTCTTGACGATGCGCCAGCCGCCGAACATGGTGCCCAGGGCAATCGCCGCGCAGCAGCTGACGATCGTCCAGGTCGGCGGCGAGGTGGCGGTAGCCGACGCATAGCCCGTGGCGATCAGCAGCATCCAGAGAGTGCCCATGGTTTTTGCAAGGGCACGGGAAGCGACTGAAGAAGGTGCATGACCGGCTCTGAGGCGATGAGGAAAGCAGACATTGTCAGCCGAGTCAGGCAAGCGAAATCAAATTCGGCGATAGCCGTCAGCACGGCCAGTTGGGTGGCACTGCCATGATCTCGCGCATCGGCGTCGTGCTGCGCAGCCATAGGATCGCGCAAGCTCTGGCTCGCCCCGGGACTGCCACAGTCCCGCGCCTCAAACCCACCTCAAGCCCGCGCCGCAGCAGGCTCCGACAAGGGTTTGATGGCCAGCATGAAAGCCATGGACCCCATGGCCGCCATCAGCGCCAGCACGGTAAAGCCCAGGCGGTAGTTGCCGGTCAGATCGGCCAGCAGGCCGGCGATCATGGGGCCGGCAACCTGGCCGACGGCGATGATCGCGCCCGACATGCCGAGGATGACGCCGATGGCGGTGCGCCCGAAGTAGTCGGCCCGGATCGCCTGCATGAAGGGGCCCCGCAGCCCCCAGGCCAGACCATGAAAGACGCCAAAGACGATCAGCTCGATCATGTGCGTCGCGTAGGCCAGAAAGAGCAAGCCCAGCGCATGGGACAACATGCAAAGCGCGGCGACCTTGCGCTTTTCAAAACGGTCGCCAATGCCCGCTCCGAGTAACACGCCGGCGAGTTGTGCCAGCGTCATCAGCATGATCACCCAGCCAGCGGTGGCCACCGAATAGCCCAGACCTTCCTTCATGTGCGTGATGGCATGTACATTGACTGCCGTGACCACCACCAGCGCCAGGGCGTGGCCCAAGGCCAGCATCCAGAACGCGCGGGTCTTCAGTGCCTGGCGCGCCGTAAATTCGCTACCCCGGCTGGCCTGGCTCGGCACCGCGGAAACTCCGGCCGGCGTGGGCACCGGCGCCAGGCCGTCGATGTGTTCACCGTAGTCTCCGGGGCGCCTGCGAATGAAGCCCGCCAACGGCAAACCCAGTACAAACGCCACCCCGGCCGATACCGCCGCCGTGCTGCGCCAGCCCCAGTGCTGCATCGACCAGGCCATGGCCGGCACTACCAGGCCACCCAAGGCCAGCCCCAGGCTCATGATGGACAGGGCACGGGCGCGGTATTTCTCAAACCAATGAACGATCGCCACCGACAGGGGGAAGTAGCCTGCGAAACTGGCGCCGATGGCCAGCAGAACCGCACTGGCGTAGAAAGTGCTCACGCTGCTGACCTGGCTGAGCAGGGCCAGCCCGGCACTGAACATCACGATGCCGACCCGGATGATGGACTGCGGGCCCAAGCGGTCCATCAACCAACCAAGCAGCGGCGCAATGATGGCGGATTCCACCGACTGCAAGGCTGCAGCACCGGCCAGGGTGGTCTTGCTCCAGCCCATTTCATCGGACAGGACCGCGATGTACAAACCAAAGCACTGGCTGAGCAAGGCAGCGAGCAAAAACTGTATCGCGCAGGCCGCGCCCACAAGCCGCCAACCATAAAAAATCTTCATTCAGTCTAAATCCGGTGGGGCGCGGCCAAAGGGCTGACGAAGCAGGTCGCTGGCCAGGCGGCAGTAGTGGCCAGACGCCATGTCCGGCTGATGCGAGCAACAACGCCAGTGGCCTGAAGCGACAAACCAGCGGCCGCGCAGCGCTCTCCCCCAGAAGGTGGTCTTCGCGGTGCGCGCAAGTCTTTGATTCATTTGACGTTTCCTGAGGATATCAGCGACCAGCTGCCGGGTTCAGGCTCAGCGATCTCAGGGTCTTTGTTGCGCCCCCGAGCAAGGGGTGCGGCCAGCGCTTGATCAAAAGGCCGCTTTGCAGGCCGATGAAAACGGGGCCGAAGTCGGACAAGGTCATACCGACGCAGCCAGTCACCCCCGCCATGACTTGGCATAAGGGTTGATGAATCTGGTGTAGGCGCGGTCAAAAGGGTCCCGGAGCAAAAATCTGTAGGCCGGCAAAACGCCAGGACCCGGTCGCCCTCAGCAAGTACGACGGACCGATCATCGGCTGACCGGGTGCATGACCCAACAGGATATTCCCTAAGTTCACATACTATGTGAGTCAAGCGCAGGACAAGTGTCCCCAACCGAGCTTCGAGCAAAAAGTGGCGGGCAAGCGCAAATTCTTCGGCGAGCTCGATCGGGTTCGCGTCATCGGCATGATGAACTTCGGTGGCGTCAACCAAGAGCCCAGCGAACACGCGGCGCTGTTCAAGGTCTGGCGCGACCAGCCGCCGCGCTGGGTCACTCGCGCAGCCTGCGGCCTGGCGCAGCGTCAGGCCACGATGCCGCGCTCGTGCAGCGCGGCAATTTGCGCCGGTGTCAGACCGATGTCGCGCAGCACGGCATCGGTGTCCTGCCCCACCTGCAACGGCGCATTGTGGCGGTGCAGACCGGGTGTTCGAGACAGCTTGGGTACGATACCAGGCACAGCCAGTTCGCTGCCGTCGTAGAGCTTGAGCTGCTCGATCATGCCGCGGGCCAGGTAGTGCGGATCGGCAGCAATATCGGCCACCGTGTAAATTCGACCGGCCGGCACCGCCGCTGCATCCAGCACCGAGAGCACCTGAGCCACGCTCAGGCCGGCGGTCCACTGACCAATGGCCGCATCAATTGTTTCGACCTGCGCCACGCGGCCGGCGTTGTGCGCCAGGGCTGGGTCGTCGGCCAGATCCTGCCGGCCTATGGCGCTCATGAGACGCTTGAAAATACTGTCGCCGTTGCCCGCAATCAGCGCATAGCCGCCGTCCTGGCAGCGGTAAGCATTGCTGGGAGCGATGCCCGGCAGCGCACTGCCAGCCGGCTCGCGCACCGCACCAAAGGCACTGTATTCGGGCAGCAGACTTTCCATGCAGTTGAAGACCGCCTCGTATAGCGCCACATCAATGACCTGACCCCGACCGCTGCGAGCGCGTTCATGCAGGGCCAGCAACACCCCCACCACACCATGCAAAGCCGCCAGCGTGTCGCCAATGCTCACGCCCACCCGCACCGGCACCCGGCCCGGCTCGGCGGTCAGGTGGCGCAAGCCACTCATGGCTTCGGCCACGACGCCAAACCCCGGCTTGTCGCGGTAAGGACCGGTCTGCCCGTAACCACTGATGCGCAGCATGATCAGGCGGGGATTGAGCTGCAGCAAGTCGTCGGGGCCCAGCGCCCAGCTTTCCATGGCCCCAGGGCGAAAGTTCTCGACCAGCACATCGGCCTCTGCGACCAACTGGCGCACGATCGCTTGCGCTTCGGGCTGCCGCAAGTCCATCGCCAGGGACTTTTTGTTGCGCGACTGCACCTGCCACCAGACCGAGGTACCGTCTTTGAGCAAACGCCACTGGCGCAGCGGATCGCCCGATCCGGGTGGCTCGATCTTGATCACCTCGGCGCCAAAGTCGGCCAACGTCTTGGCTGCAAAAGGACCGGCGATCAGTTGGCCAAGCTCAAGAACCTTCAGGCCTGACAAAGGGTTGGCATCGGTCTGGGGGGCGTGGGCAGAGTTCATAAGTAGCGATTGTGCCGTCACAGCGGCGGACCGAAGGCCCGGTATTGAACGCAATAATGGCCAGTCGCGCGTCAAAAATTCACCCCGTCCCGTGCCACGCCTTTCAAGCCTCTTTGCTTTTTGAACTACCAGCCACAGCCAATGACAGACACTCCAAAACACCCCTCTGCACGCCCGCTGGATCACATCACCGTGGTATCGCTGGAGCACGCGATTGCCGCGCCTTTTTGCACCCGGCAACTGGCCGACCTGGGCGCCCGCGTGATCAAGGTCGAACGACCGGAAGGTGGCGACTTTGCCCGGGCCTACGACCAGCGCGCTCGTGGCGCCTCCTCACACTTTGTGTGGGTCAACCGGTCCAAGGAAAGCCTGGCGCTTGACCTGAAAAATCCGCAGCATCTGGCGGCACTCAAGGCACTCATTGCACGCGCCGATGTCCTGGTGCAAAACCTGGCCCCCGGCGCCACCGCCCGCATGGGCCTGGACGCAGCCACGCTGCGCGCAGCCGATCCGCGGCTGATCGTTTGCGACATTTCCGGCTACGGCAATGACGGCCCTTACCGCGACAAAAAGGCTTACGACTTGCTCATTCAGGGGGAGGCTGGGTTTTTAAGCGTCACGGGCACGCCAGGCGAGCCCGCCAAAAGCGGCATCTCGATTGCGGACATTGCCGCCGGCATGTATGCCTACACCAATATCTTGTCGGCCCTCCTCTTGCGGGACAAGACCGGCGAAGGCTCGCACATCGACATCTCGATGCTCGAAGCCCTGAGCGAATGGATGGGCTTTCCGCTTTACTACGCCACCGACGGTGCCACACCCCCGCCGCGCAGCGGCGCTGCGCACGCCACCATTTACCCCTACGGTCCGTTTCGCGCCGGCGATGGCCGCACGGTTGTGCTGGGTCTGCAAAACGAGCGTGAATGGCTGCAGTTCTGCGAGCAGGTGATGCTGCAACCCGAACTGGCCAGCGACCCGCGTTTTTCCAGCAACATGAAGCGCAACGAGCATCGCAGCGAACTTCAGGCGCTGATCGAAAGCGTTTTTTCTGCGCTCAGCGCCGAGCAGGTGAGCGCTCGCCTGGACCAGGCCCGAATTGCGAATGCCGGCATGAACAGCATGGCCGACCTATGGGCGCACCCACAACTGAACGCGCGTTCACGCTGGACCACCATTGAGACACCCACCGGGGTCTTACCTGCGCTCCTGCCACCGGGCAGGCAAAGCAGCTTTGACTACCGCATGGACGCCCTGCCGGCGCTCGGTGAGCACACCCGCAAGATTCTTGACGAGTTGGGCATGCGCCTGGACCCCTGAGGCAGACATGGCCCGCTCGCCACCACCTTGGCAAGGCGTTGACAAGACAGGCCGCCGGTCGTGGGGACGGCTGCGGCGGCTGTCTTACTGCAGCGCCTTGAAGCGCATGCGCTTGGGCTTGGCTCCCTCTTCGCCCAGGCGACGCTTTTTGTCGGCCTCGTACTCCTGGTAGTTGCCGTCAAAGAACGTCCACTGGCTGTCGCCTTCAGCGGCCAGGATGTGGGTGGCGATACGGTCGAGGAACCAGCGGTCGTGGCTAATCACCATGACCGATCCGGCGAACTCGAGCAAGGCGTCTTCGAGGGCACGCAGCGTTTCCACGTCCAGGTCATTGGACGGCTCATCGAGCATCAGCACGTTGCCGCCAGCGATCAAGGTCTTGGCCAAGTGCAAGCGTCCGCGCTCGCCGCCCGAGAGCATGCCCACCCGCTTTTGCTGGTCGGCACCGTTGAAGTTAAAGCGGCCGCAATAGGCGCGACTGGGCATGGTGAAACGCCCCACGGTCAGCATGTCCAGACCACCGGAGACGTCTTCCCAGACGGTTTTTTCATTGGCCAGGTCGTCGCGATGCTGGTCCACAAAGGCCATGCGGGCGGTCTTGCCAATCGCCACTTCGCCGCTGTCGGGCTGCTCCTTGCCGGCAATGAGTTTGAACAGCGTCGATTTACCGGCGCCGTTGGGGCCGATGATGCCAACGATGGCGCCCGCGGGAATTTTGAAACTCAGGTTGTCGATCAGCAGGCGGTCTCCAAACGACTTGCTGACACCCTTGAACTCGATAACCTCATTGCCCAGGCGCTCGGCCACGGGAATGAAAATTTCCTGCGTCTCATTGCGCTGCTGGTATTCAAAGTCCGAGAGTTCCTCAAAACGGGCCAGGCGCGACTTGCTTTTGGCCTGGCGCGCCTTGGGATTCTGGCGTGACCATTCCAACTCTTTCTTCAAGGCCTTGGCACGGGCCTCTTCACCCTTTTGCTCCTGTGCCAGGCGTTCGCCCTTCTGGTCCAGCCAGGTGCTGTAGTTACCCTTCCAGGGAATACCGTGGCCACGGTCGAGCTCCAGAATCCATTCGGCGGCGTTGTCCAGAAAGTAGCGATCGTGGGTGATGGCCACCACGGTGCCCGGAAAACGCTGCAGGAACTGCTCAAGCCAGTCCACCGACTCGGCGTCCAGGTGGTTGGTAGGCTCGTCAAGCAGCAGCATGTCGGGCTTGGACAGCAGCAGGCTGCACAGCGCGACACGGCGCTTTTCACCACCGGAGAGCACACCGATTTTGGCGTCCCAGGGCGGCAAGCGCAGCGCATCGGCGGCGATTTCGAGCTGGTGCTCGGAGTC
>CAIMVC010000337.1 GCA_903844825.1 uncultured Burkholderiales bacterium
AACAAGAGCCAGACCGCCCGCACGCAGGCGCTGGCCGGCTTCAAGAGCGGCGACATCCGTGCGCTGGTGGCCACCGACATTGCGGCCCGCGGCATCGACATTGACGAGCTGCCGCACGTGGTGAACTACGAGATTCCGAACGTCAGCGAAGACTATGTGCACCGCATCGGCCGCACCGGCCGCGCCGGTAACAGCGGCGAAGCCGTTAGCCTGGTCTGCCTGGACGAAGAAGGCTTCATGCAGGACATCGAGCGCTTCACCAAGCAAAGCATCGACAAGGTCATCGTGCCGGGTTTTGAAGCTGATCCCGGTGAAAAAGCCGAACCCCTGGCCATGGGTCGCCAGACCATCTGGGGTGGACTGGGCAAACCACCGAGCCGCGACGTCATGCAGGCCGCAGCCAAGGCCGCACGCACCGAAATGATGACGCGCATCCGCGAAAACAAACCGCAATCCGGTCGCAGCACGGGCGGCGGCGCGGGAGCTGGTAACGGGGGCGGTCAGGGCGCTCGTGGTCGCAATGCCAGCGCAGGCGGCGGCGGTGGCAATGCCGGCCGCGGTGGTGGTGGTGGTGGTGGCGGCGGCGGTGGTTATGGCGGTGGCAACTCAGGCGGCCAGGGCGGCCGTGGTCCACGTCAAAACACCGCTTACCCGCAAGGCCAGGCAGCCCAGCCAAGAAGCCCGGCCCAGGCGCCTCGCGCGGCACGTCCGCAAAACTTTGATGAGGACGCACAACCGGCCAGCCACGTGTCATCGGGCTTTCCTTCCTCGGGTCAGCCCACGGGTGGAAACCGCGGCGGCTTCCGGGGCGGCGCACGCTCTGGCGGCGGCGGTGCACGCTCCGGTGGTGGTGGTGGCGGCGGCGGCGGCCGTTCAGGCGGCTTTCGCTCCTACTAAAACCTTCGCGCCCGCCCAGCCTGAGAGCTAGAGTGGGCGCTGTAAGGCCTCGAGGTCTTTAGGCCTTTAGGCCTTTAGGCCTGAAGACCCGACGCAGGCGTCGCAGCGCGCTGACCTGAGGCCATCCCGCTGATCAGACCGTCAGGCAGGCTGTCGGTGGCCGCTCTGCTTTGCCCAGCGCTGGCCGATCTGCGGCGCCATAGCGCTCAAACGTCTCTGACAAAAAGAGTCACCAAAGGCTCTTCGCCCAGCTGGCGGCTCCAGTGCCCGTGCACGGCCGGATCGAAGGTCGCGCCTGCGGGCAGCACATCGCCTGAATAGAAAAACTCGCCCGCCTTGAAAATGCGCGAGGAGCCATCCTGCAGGCCAATTTCCATTTGTCCCTGCAAAATGAACAGCCACTGCGTGGTGCCCGTGCAATGAAACTGACTGCGAAACCCCACCGGGCTTTGTCGCAACTGGTATCCCGCTGACGGCAATACCGGGGACAACCTTGACAGCGCCGTGCCCTCAGTCAAATCCAGCGGTTCCTCGCGAAAGCGGGCGCAGCCATCGGTATCGGTAAAAAGAATGACCGTGGTCAGTTGTGCAGGCAATGTCATGAAAAAACCAATGCGTCGAACTCATTAAAACTGTGCCGGACGATCAGCCCTTGGCACGCCACGCTCGATTGTGCCTCCGAGCCCGAACGGCCCTCTTGGTGCCGGTGGGCGTGGCCATGCCTGGTGCAACCCACGGTCTACATGGCCTCGCTGTGACGAACCACGGCGTCGGCACGCAGATGCAGGTCGGGTAGGAGCTCCAACCCCAGGCCGGGCTTGTCACCGAGGCTGAGCATGCCATTGCTGACCAACGGCAATTCAGTCACCAGTTCCTTGTACCAGCCGGTGTAGAAAGCTCTGACACTTTCCTGAATCAGCGCATTCGGGGCGTGCAGTGACAAGTGGCTGGAAGCCATCCACACCACAGGCCCGGTGCAGTCGTGCGGCGCCACCGGCAACTGCCAGGCGTCGGCCATGGCGGCGATCTTGCGCCCCTCCGACAGGCCACCGCACCAGCTCAGGTCAGGCATGACCACGCCGGCCACACCGGTTTGCAGGTAATCCTTGAAGCCCCATTTGTAGCTCAAGGTTTCGCTGGCGCAAATCAAGGCATCGCAGTCCTTGGCGTATTGCCCCAGCAAATCGAGACTGTCCATCCGAATCGCGTCTTCGTGCCAGAAGGTATTGAAGGGTTTGAGTGCACGCGCAATTTTCTGTGCCATGGGCAGGCGCCACAGGCTGTGAAACTCGACCATGATGTCCATCTTGTCACCGACCGCCTGGCGAATCTTGCGAAAGGGCTCAAGCGCTGCATCCAGGTCGGCGTTGCTGATGTACTGCCCGGCACTCTTTTCAGCCGCCGGATCGAAGGGCCATATCTTCATGGCCGACACCCCCTCGGAGAGCAGCGATTGCGCCAGCTCGTCAGCACGGTGCAAGAAGCCTTCGAGGTCTTCATACGGCCCGGAGTCGGGCTGCTTGGCCGCACCAATGCCCCAGTTGTCGGAACTCTGGTTGACGGTGCTACGTACGTAGCGGTAGCCGGCACAGGTGTTGTAGATGCGAATCTCGTCGCGACTCTTGCCACCCAAAGCGGTGTGCAGCGGCATGTTCGCGGCCTTGCCAAAAATGTCCCACAAGGCAATGTCGATAGCCGAGTTCCCGCGCGTCTCCACGCCCGACCCGCGCCAGCCCAGGTAGCCCATGAGATCGCGGTTTCTCGACTCGATCGCGAGCGGATCTTTGCCAAGCAATCTGGGGCCGGCCCATTCGTGAATATAGGCCTCTACCGCAGCCGCACCCATGAAAGTTTCTCCCAGGCCCGTGAGCCCTTCATCGGTGTGCAGCTGCACCCAGATGATGTTGGGGAACTCACCCAGACGCAGGGTTTGCACATCGGTAATTTTCAAATCGGGCTCCCAAAAAAAGGGCCGCGAAGGTCGTACCTTGCGGCCTGGAAATCAACACCCCGGGGTCCGCCGGGGACCCAAGCCAGCGTTAACCGCCGCGAACTTTCTTCAGCGCATCTGTCACCGCGTTGATGGCATCGGCACCGATCGCCGGAATGTTTTTGTCATAAACAGGCTTGATCCTGGCAGTAATGCGGGCCTGCTCGGCTGGCGAAATTTCATTGACCAGCATGCCCTTGGCCTTCAGGCTGGCCAGCGACTTTTCGTTCAGAGTGCGGTTGGCAGCGCGTTCAACTTTCTGGCCTTCAACAGCCGCTTCCCGCAAAACAGCCTGCTCCTGGGGGTTGAGCTGGTCCCACAGTTTCTTGCTGTAGAGCACCAGGAATGGCGTGTAGGCATGGCGCGTGACCGACAGGTACTTTTGCACTTCATTGAACTTGGACGTTTCAATCGTCACAAAGGGATTTTCCTGGCCGTCAATGGTTTTGGTTTCTAGCGCGGTGAAGACCTCGCCAAAGGCCATGGGCACAGCGTTGGTGCCCAGCGTCTTGAAGGTGTCGAGGAAGATGTTGTTTTGCATGACACGCACTTTCACGCCGTCAAAGTCTTCCACCTTGGTGACAGGCCGCTTGCTATTGGTCAGGTTGCGAAAGCCGTTTTCCCAATAGGCCAGATTGACCAGACCGGCTTCCTCCAGCTTTTTGTTGAAGTAAGCGCCGGCCGGTCCATCGAGCACTGCATCGGCCTCCTTTTCGTTGGCAAAAAGAAATGGCAGGTCAAATACACCCAACTCCTTGACGATTCCCACCAGCGGCGAACTCGAGGTGCAGACCATTTCCTGCGTGCCGGCGCGAAGTGCCTGGGTGGCCGGCAGATCACCCCCCGCAGCGCCGCCCCAGAAGGCATTGATCTTCATCTTGCCGCCAGTCCTGGCTTGCAGAACTTCCTGCATTTTCTTGACACCCAGGCCCACCGGGTGGTCTTCGTTCACGCCGTTCGTGAACTTGATGGTGCGCACTGCGTATTGGGCAAAGCTTGACGTAGCAAAAAGCAAAGTGGCGACGGCAAGGGCTGAGGCGAGGGCTCTACGTTTGAACATGGTTGTCTCCTTTTATTTAACGACAGTTGAAAAAATCAGCTCATCCACCAGCGCAAAGGCACGGTGACGATGGAGGGGAACGCGACCAGCAGGAACAGCACAAACAGCTGCGCCATCAGGAACGGAAGTACGCCCTTGAAGGCCTCATCCATGCTGATCTTGGCAACACCGCAGACCACATTGAGCACAGTTCCTACTGGCGGCGTGATCAGGCCGATAGCGTTATTCATGATGAACAGAACGCCAAAATAAACCGGATCAATACCTGCCTTGAGCACCACCGGCATGAGAACGGGGGTGAGAATGAGCACGGTAGGCGTGAAGTCGAGCGCCGTGCCGACGATGACGATGAGCACCATCATCACCACCATCAAGAGCATTTTGTTGTCCATGAAAGGCGAGAGCATTTCGGCCACCTCGGTGGGTATGTTGGCCACCGTGATCAGCCAGGCGCTGACCATGGCGGCTGCCACCAGAAACATCACCACGGCGGTGGTCTTTCCTGCAGCCAGGATCAGTCCATAGAGGGTGGACCACTTGAGCTCGCGGTAGACAAACATACCCACCGTGAAACTGTAAACGGCAGCCACCACCGCCGCCTCGGTGGGCGTAAAAACGCCAAACTTCATGCCGCCAATAATCAGCACCGGCAGCGCCAGCGCAAAACCGCCCTCGGCCGTAATTTTTAGGCGCTCGGCCATGCTGATCCGGGGCGCGGGCCGAACGTTCTCCTTGCGTGCCAGCCACCACCAGGTCACACCGATCGCCAAACCCATCAGCAAGCCGGGAACGATGCCGGCCAGAAAGAGCTTGGTGATCGAGACGTTGCCGGCAATGCCAAAGATGATCATGCCGATTGAGGGCGGAATCACCGGCGCGATGATGCCGCCCGAGGCGATCAGGCCGGAGGCCCGGCCGACGTCATAGCCGGCGGCGCGCATCATGGGGATCAGCAGCGCTGCGAGCGCTGCCGTATCCGCCACAGCCGAGCCCGACAGCGAGGCCATGATCACGGCGGCGATTACCGTCACATACCCCAGCCCGCCGCGAAAGTGCCCAACCCAGGCCATTGCCATATTCACGATCCGCCGGCTCAGGCCGCCTGCGTTCATGAACTCGCCTGCGAGCAAAAAAAAAGGAACGGCCAGCAGCGGAAAGTTGTCGGCACCGTCAACAAAACGCTGCGCCAGAATCTGACTGTCAAAGGCCACGAGGCCACTGGTCGCCGACAAAAAGGCCATGAGTGCAACGCCGCAGAACAGCAAGGCGTAGGCGATCGGCATGCCGATGCCCATGGCAGCCAGCAGGCTGACAATAAAAACGGCTACGGTCATGCCTTGATCTCCCGCAATTGCTTTTCAGCGTCCGCCAGGCCTTCTGTCTCGACCACCTTGACCAGTTCTTCCTCGCTCATCTGGCCGCTCAGGAGCCTGTAGATCACGTGGAGGTTGATCGCACCCATGACCACGCTGACCACGTAACCGATGCCGTAGACCCAGATCATCGAAATGCCCACCACCACCGACACATTGCTGACTTGCAGATCATGCATTTTCCAGGTACCCAACAAGAACAGCCCGTTGCAAAAGAGCATGAGCGCTTCACTCAAAAAGAGGCAGACCTTCTTGCCAGCAACCGGCAGATGCTTAATCAGCGTGTCCACCCCCAGATGGCCGCCTTCTCGCATGGCCACCATGGCGCCAATGTAGGTTAGCCAAATAAAGCAGTAGCGTGACATTTCATCCGACACGGAGATGCCGGAATTGAAGAAGTAACGAAGCACCACGTTGCCAAAGACCATGACGACCATGGCGACCATGAACACCACGACCAACAGCTCAAGCAGCTTGAAGAAATAACGAACAATTTGTTGCAATGAAATGCCCCGAAAATGAGAGTGAAATGCGGATTGATCGGGGATCTTCAAGCAGCGCTCAGACGGCGAGCGGGCGCGCTCAAGCGAGGCAGACGTCGCCGCGAAGCCAGCACATCGTCAATATCCTTGCGGGCGCCGTCTATCAGCACGCGGATAGCCGCCTCGGCCTGATCGGGCTGGCGCGCAATCACCGCGTCAAGCACGGCTCGGTGAAGCGGCAGTGACGTGACGGCGCCATTGCTGCGCTGGGTCGAAATCTCGAAACTGGTGCGCAGCAGTGCAGCGAGTACCTTGCTCATCTGCACCAGCATCCGATTGCGGCTGGCCTTGAGCAGACACAAGTGAAAGCGCAAATCGTGCGTGACATAGTCGCCCCCTTTTTCCACAGCGTTCTTCATGCCGGCATAGGCCGATTCGATCTCGGCGATGTCTTGCGCCGTTGCGCGTTCTGCCGCCAACCGCATGGCGGCCGGCTCGACCACCTGCCGCAGGTCTTGCAGGTCACACAAAAACGCCGGTGACAGACCCAGCTTGGACTGCCACGCGACCACGTCAGGATCAAACCAGTTCCAGTTTTCTTCGGGTAAGACCCGGGTACCGACCTTCGGCCCGGTGGTAATCAGACCCTTGGCAACGAGCGATTTGACGGCCTCACGCAACACCGTGCGACTGACCCCTAATTCCGCACAGAGCAAGGGCTCTGGCGGAATCGGCTTACCCTGCTCGTAGCGACCTGCCAAGATAGCTTCGCCCAGATGGTCGACGAGATGGCCGTGCACGTTCTTGATCATGGTAAGTACCCGTTTGAAGCGGCAATCGTATGACCATAATAGGCTTGGAACTTAAGGACTTTCCCGCATGACCGACCCTACGACACCCAAAAAACGCCCTGAAGAGCTACGCAGTCAGCAATGGTTTGGCCGGCAGGACCGCGACGGTTTTGCCTACCGCAGCTGGGTCAAGGGCAAGGGCGTGCCGCACGATCAGTTCGACGGTCGGCCCGTCATTGGCATTTGCAACACCTTCAGCGAGCTCACGCCCTGCAACTCGCACTTTCGAACGCTTGCCGAGCAGGTCAAGATCGGTGTCTATGAGGCCGGCGGTTTTCCGCTCGAATTTCCAGTCATGTCCTTAGGCGAAACATTGCTTCGCCCTACGGCCATGCTGTATAGAAACCTGGCCAGCATGGACGTGGAGGAAAGCATTCGCGGCAATCCGATTGATGGCGTGGTGCTGCTGATGGGCTGCGACAAGACCACACCTTCACTTTTGATGGGGGCATCCAGTGCAGGCCTGCCCACCATTGGTGTATCAGGCGGCCCCATGCTGAACGGCAAGTGGCGCGGCCAAGAACTTGGCTCAGGTACAGGGGTCTGGAGCATGAGCGAACAGGTTCGCGCAGGCACCTTGAAGCTGCAAGATTTTTTTGAGGCCGAAAGTTGCATGCATCGCAGCCATGGCCATTGCATGACCATGGGCA
>CAIMVC010000338.1 GCA_903844825.1 uncultured Burkholderiales bacterium
CGGGGTTTGCACCCGCGCTCTGCGGACCCACGCGAAAACGCGCACCGTCAAACGCCAGCAGCGAGCCGCCACCGGCCGCCACGGTGTGGATGCTCATCATGGGTGCGCGCATGCGCACTCCGGCCACCTGGGTCTCGAACTCGCGCTCGAACTCGCCGGCGTAGTGGCTCACGTCGGTGGAGGTGCCACCCATATCAAAGCCAATGATCTTCTCTATGCCGGCAATGGCCGCTGTGCGGGCCATACCGACAATGCCACCCGCCGGGCCACTCAAAATCGCATCCTTGCCCAGAAAGGCCTGCGCATCGGCCAACCCCCCGGAGGACTGCATGAACAAGAGCCGCACGCCCGGCATTTGCGCCGCCACCTGCTCCACATAGCGGCGCAGGATCGGTGACAAATAGGCATCCACCACCGTGGTGTCGCCGCGGCTGACGAACTTCATCATCGGACTGGTTTCGTGCGAGGTGCTCACTTGCGTAAAACCAGTCTCGCGCGCCAGACGGGCCGCGGCCTGCTCGTGTGCCGTGAAACGATAGCCATGCATGAACACAATGGCCACGCTGCGCAGACCGGCCTGATACTGCGTCTGCAAGGCGGCACGCAAGTGCGACTCATCGAGCGGCAGCAAAACCTCGCCCTGGGCGCTGACCCGCTCCCGGGCCTGCACCACCGCGCTGTAAAGCAGTTCGGGCAGTACCACCTGCCGATCAAACAGGCGCGGTCGGTTTTGGTAGGCAATGCGCAGCGCATCACGAAAACCCTGGGTCGTCACCAGCAGTGTGGGCTCGCCCTGGCGCTCGAGCAAGGCATTGGTGGCCACGGTCGTGCCCATCTTGACGCAGTCCACCAGGTCCCGGCTCACCACCTGACCCGCCGCCAGACCCAGTAGATGCCGAATGCCGGCCACCGCCGCGTCGGGATACTGCTCGGGGTTGTCGGACAAGAGTTTGTGCGTGACGAGCGAGCCGTCGGGTCGGCGCCCGACCACGTCCGTGAAGGTGCCGCCACGGTCTATCCAGAACTGCCACTTTTCTTTCTGAACGCCTGATTTTTCGGGATGGGTCATGATGAAGTGGACGACGAATGCGCAGGGGGGCTGCCGAAGCTACCAAGCATACGCCAGCAAGGTTTGCCGGAATAAGCGAACGAGTCAAGCCGCAGGCTCACGCGCCGCAGCACGCGGCGGCACCGAGGCGGCATCCAGGCAGAACCGACACGGCGCGCGGCGGCACCTAAGCGCCGGGGAACATCATGCAAAATCCCCCCTGGGGCCGAGAAGGATCCCTGACCCCCCAGGTTGCCTTGAGGTATCAAGGGGCCCCTCACCCCCGTTCGCCCTGAGGTATCGAAGGGTCTTCCCGGCACGACACCGGATGAAAGGCAAACCATGAATGTTGACGAAAAACTATGCCCCTTTTGCTCTGAAGTCATCAAGTCTGCCGCCATCAAGTGCAAGCACTGCAGCACCCTGCTCACTTCGGATCACCCGCTCAGCGCCGAGCGCCACCAATCGGTCGAATCCATCAAAAAGGTCAGCTCTTTTTTCTCAGGCGCCAACCCCTGGCTGCTGGCCGCCCTGGCGGTGGCTGCCATTTTTGTGGCGACCAACCCGACCCCGAATGACTTTCAAAACTTCATGGCCGAAAAAATTGCACGCTCGGCCGATCTGGAAAATTCCGGAGCCTTTGGCAAGCTGGCAGCAGGCATGGCGACGCTGGCAGTCAGCTCGATGACCAGGCACAAGGACTACTATGTGTTTTCAATTTTCGAAATGGACAGCCCTCTGCTCAGGGCGCTCAACCCGAACGCACCCCGGATGAAATTCGTGGGTATCCTGCAGCAAATCATCCCCCTGAACTCGACCGAGCAGGCGCTCAGGCCCCCGCCGCCGCCCAGTTCAACGCAGATCGCAACTCCAAGCGGGTCCAGCCCGTCTTCGAACCCAGGCAAGCCTGCCAAATACCCGCGCTGCGCTGGAAGTTATGAGCCTGAAAAATGCGCTGCAGATGAGGAAAAACTGGCGCTAGAGTCGCCCGAGCAAAAATCAGCACGGCAAAAAAGACTGCAAGAAGATCGCGACCGCAATATCGAAGAAGCCATGAGCCAGTAGTTAAAGTCCAGGCTGAGGTCAGTGGCGCCGTCGGAACGGTTGGGGGTATGCCCGGGGGAGATGGCTCGATATTTGCGTCTATCCTCATGACTTCCAGCCTAAACGCCCCAAGTTGGCGCTCATTTCAAGTCCTTCTTTTTTGACCAGGAGCTTTCATGAACCTCAAGTTCGCCGTTACGGCAGCTGCCTTTTGTGTGACCACAGCGGCCATCGCACAGACCAAGTGGGACTTGCCTGCAGCCTACCCAGCCACCAATTTCCACAGCGAAAACCTGGCTCAGTTTGCGGCCGATGTTGAAAAAGCCAGTGCCGGCAAGCTCAAGATCACGGTACACGCCAACGCTTCGCTCTTCAAGGCGCCGGAGATCAAACGTGCAGTTCAAGGCGGCCAGGCCCAAGCTGGCGAGATTTTGCTGGCCAACTTCCAGAACGAATGGCAAATTTTTGGCACAGACGGCCTGCCCTTCCTGGCCGACAGTTATGACACCTCGATGAAGCTGTACAAGGCTCAAAAACCAGCTCTCGAGAAAAAGCTGGCCGAGCAAGGCATGGTGCTGCTGTACTCAGTAGCCTGGCCGCCTCAGGGCATTTACTCGAAAAAACCGATCAATTCCGCCGCCGACCTCAAGGGCATCAAGTGGCGCGCCTACAGCCCGGCCACCTCACGCATTGCCGAGCTGGTCGGCGCACAGCCCGTGACAGTGCAGGCCGCGGAATTCTCACAAGCCCTGGCTACGGGCGTCGTCGAATCGACCATGACCTCGGGCGCCACCGGGGTGGACAGCAAACTCTACGAGCACCTGAAGTATTACTACGATGCCCAGGCCTGGCTACCCAAAAATGCGGTGATGGCCAACAAGGCGGCCTTTGATGCGCTGGATGCAGCGACCCGGCAAACCGTGCTGAAAGCGGCCGCCGATGCAGAAACGCGCGGCTGGACGGCCAGCCGAGCCGTGAACACCAAGACCCTCGAGACGCTCAAAGCCAACGGCATGCAGGTTTTGCCGCCCTCGGCCCAACTCAAGGCTGATCTGAAAAAAGTGGGAGATACCATGCTCAAAGAGTGGCTCGACAAAGCCGGGCCTGAAGGCCAGGCCGTGGTAGAGGCCTTCCGCAAGTAATCCAGTTAGCGCATGCGCAAGCTGCTTGACGGTCTTTACAACAGCGCTGCCGCCCTGGCTGCGCTTTGCATGCTCGGCCTGCTGGCGATGGTGCTGCTGTCCATTTTGAGCCGGCAGCTGCAGTTTCATGTGCCCGGCACCGACGCCTACGCGGGCTACCTGATGGCCGCCAGCGGCTTTCTGGCACTCGCCCACACGCTCAAACGCGGCGAGCATATCCGGGTGACGCTGGTGCTGAGCGCGCTGCGTGGCCGCTGGAAAAAAAGCCTGGAGGTCTTTGCCTTGTGCCTGGCCGTGCTGCTGGCCATGCTCTTTGCGTTTTACTGCTGCAAGCTCGCCTGGCAGTCGCATGTCTTTAACGACATCTCGACCGGCAACGACGCGACACCGCTGTGGGTTCCGCAACTGGCGATGGCCCTGGGCTCGGTGATTTTTGCGATCGCCTTCATAGACGAAATCGTGCTGGAGCTTCAGGGTCGGCGGGGTGCCCCCACCAGCGGCGAAGCCCTGCGCCATGAATGATTTTCACAAGGCGAGCTGCGCATGAATGATCTGGCCGTCATGGCGCTGTTGGTGCTCTGCCTTTTTTTGATTTTGGGCAGCGGCGTGTGGATCGGCCTGACGCTGTCGGGCGTGGCCTGGATCGGCATGCAACTCTTTACGGCTCGGCCCGCCGGAGACGCCATGGCCGTCACCATCTGGGGTTCCGCTTCGAGCTGGACACTGACGGCGCTGCCGCTGTTTGTCTGGATGGGCGAGATCTTGTTTCGCACCCGACTGTCACAGGACATGTTCAAGGGCCTGGCCCCCTGGATGCAGGCGCTACCCGGGCGCTTGCTGCACACCAACGTGGTGGGCTGCACCATCTTTGCCGCCGTATCGGGCTCCAGCGCCGCCACCTGCGCCACCATTGGCAAGATGACACTGCCAGAGCTCACACGGCGCGGCTACCCCGAACACATGGTAGTCGGCACGCTGGCTGGTGCCAGTACCCTGGGTTTGTTAATTCCGCCGTCCATCATCATCGTTTATGGCGTGACCGCCGAGGTATCCATCGCCAAGCTCTTCATTGCCGGCGTCTTTCCCGGCATCATGCTGGCCCTGATGTTTTCGGGCTACATCGTGCTCTGGGCGCTGCGTCATCCGGATCAGATTCCACCCGCCGATACAAAATTCACGTTCAGGCAAAAACTCGCGGCTTCGCGCAGCCTGATTCCGGTGGTGTCGCTGATCATCGCGGTGCTGGGCTCGATTTACTCCGGCATCGCCACAGCCACCGAGGCCGCAGCCGTTGGCGTGGTGGGGGCGCTGCTGATTTCGGCCCTGCAAGGCTCTCTGAGTTGGAACAGCTTCAAAGAGGCGCTGATGGGCGCAACCCGGCTGTACTGCATGATCGCCCTGATCCTGGCGGGTGCCGCATTTCTGACCCTGTCCATGGGCTACATCGGTCTGCCCCGCCACCTGGCCGAATGGATTGCCAGCATGGGCCTGTCGCAAGCCGAATTAATCTTGGCGCTGACACTGTTTTTTGTTTTGCTGGGCTGCTTTCTCGATGGCATATCGATGGTGGTTCTGACCATGGGCGTGCTCATGCCAACGATTCAAAAAGCCGGTATCGATCCGATCTGGTTTGGCATCTTCATTGTGCTGGTGGTTGAAATGGCACAGATCACGCCACCCGTCGGATTTAACCTCTTTGTGCTGCAAGGCATGACGGGCCGGGAGCTGACATGGATCGCCAGGGTCACCCTGCCCATGTTTTTCCTCATGTGCGCAGCGGTCGCCATTATTTATGTGTTGCCCGGTATCGTGACCTGGTTGCCACAGCAAATGATGCGCTAGACGCGCTCCGCGATGAATCACCCGGCCCTGTCAATTGCCGCCATCTGCCTGGGCGCCTGTGTCGGCGCCGTCGCACGTTGGCTTTTAGGGCTATGGCTCTCGCCCGGGGGGCTGATTCCCTGGGGGACGCTGGCGGCCAACCTTATTGGCGGCTATTTGGTGGGGGTGGCCGTTGCCGTCTTTGAGGCCATGCCGCAACTCGATCCCTTGTGGCGACTGCTGCTGGTCACAGGTTTTTTGGGTGCACTAACCACTTTTTCGAGCTTCTCGGCGGAAGTGGTGGGTTTTTTGATGCAGCAGCGTTACGCCATGGCACTGACCACCTCGCTGGCGCATCTGCTCGGCTCACTGCTGATGACGGTGGTGGGTATCCGCAGCGCAGCGTATTTCCTGGCATCCCGGGCTGCCTGAGGTGACGTTGGGGCGCTTGCGCCCTGCCTACAGGTCCCGCCTGGCTTCGAGCAAGAACTGCCGCGTCAAGCCCAGACCCATGGCCGCGGCAGCCCCCGCAGCCAGACGTGTGAGCAAACGGCTTTGCCGGGCATACAGGCTGCGAATGCGTGGCCTCGAGAACAAAAAAGCCAGCAGCAAATGCCAGAGCAAGGCGTTACCAACAACCATGACCATCGCCAGCACCATCAAGCCCGCGCCAGGTTGGGCAGGAAAGGCTGCGGCAAAAATACTCCCGAAAAAAAGCGCCGTCTTGGGATTGCTGGCATTGGTGAGGAAACCGATGCGAAAGGCGGCCCGGTCGGCCACCACCGATAGCGTGGCACCGGACTGTGTTCCGGACTGTGTTCCAGGTGAGCGCCACAGGCGAAACGCCACGTACAGCAGGTAACACGCGCCGGCCAGTTGCAAAGCCAGACGGGCCTGCGGCAACACCTTGAAGACGGTGTGCACCCCCAGCAAGGCAGAACCCGACCACATCAGCGTACCCAGCGCCACGCCGAACGCGGCAAAAACTGCGCTGCGGGTGCGCTCGCCAGCGGCAAATTGAGATACCAGCAGCATGTTCATGCCCGGGGTGATCAGGACCACCACATGAAGCAGCCAGATCGTGCCAAGCGTGGCGATCATGGGCAACGCCTGCGTCAGGGCTGGCGCAACTGCGCCTGCCTGAGGCTGGCCAGTTCGGCGCGCAGTCGCTGGAGCTCGTGCGAGAAGCCTTGCGCGTCGCCAAAATCGGCAAACTGACCGTAATAGGGATGCGCCAGCAAAACCCGACGAGCGTGCTTGATGGGGCACCAGTACTGCTCGGTACGCGCTGCCACCTCTTTGAAGAACGCGGCCACACCGTTGGCGTAAGAGCAGTACGCGCAATTGATCTTTTCGAGCAAATTAAGGTAGGCTAGGTGAGAGCGGTCAAAAACCCAATAGTCACGGCGGCGCACATGCGGGATGCGAAACAGGGGAAAGCAAAGTAGCTGGTAAGCACAAACGGCCAGGTCGAGCAGCACCAGCGCCGGAAGCAGGCAAAAAATCACCGGTGCAGCCACCACATGGCGCAGTTCGGCCCCCAGCACATAAGCCAGCAGCCCGCTTTTGAGGCGGCGCTGCTGGGCCTGCACCTCGTGCTCGAAGTGGACACGTTTTTGCTCAAAGTCCGCGTGCAAGGCTTGTCGTTTGCGCTGAAACTCTTGCTCGACTTCTTCTTCCATCTGGCAGATGCGATCGAGTAGCTCACTGAGTCTGGTACTCATGGCACGCCTCTTTAAAAAGGGATGACCGGCCTGAAACTGATCGGCAAAGCCTACCCCCCGTTCGGGTTGGGGACTTCATTATGCGCGCCACGAGCCCGCGGTGAGAACCCCATCCGAGCCCCTGTCAGGACCCGAAGATCAAACCCTGCAAAAGGCTGGAAAGACCCGCTCAGCGGCACACAAAACTGGTGGCACTGGCCGGATCACCCAATTGGTAGCGGGGTACGGCCGGCCATTCGCACAAAGGCCGGGCTCGCAGCAGCGCAAAGGGCGGCGTGCCTTGCTGCTCAGCCAGTTGCAGGCCGGCCGGTGGCTTGCCGCGCTCGACCCAGTCACTCAGGGCCGAGAGCATGTCCACATTCGCCGGCGCACCAGTGCCAACATGGTCTACCCCGGGTGCCGTGTACAGCCGGGCGAATTTGGCGACCTGGTCGACACCCAGGCGCTTTTGCACGGACTCAAAGTAGGCGATGCCCGCGTAAGGGCTCTGTGCGTAGTCAGCCATGTTTTCAAGCATGATCAATTTGCCGCCATGCTGCTGAAAAGCCGACAGGTCCGGGTTGGTGGCGTCCATCAGGAGGGACACTTCTGCCACGCGTGCGCGGTAGTCTTCAGGTCGGTAGCGGGTCAGGTCCAGCGATGGATTTTTGGCATAAAAATACTGGATCGCGCCGGCTCCGTAAAACCACGCGATACCGTTGGTCGGCACGGGCGGCAGGGCCGGTGCGCTGCGGCCCAGCCACCAGGCAGCCCAACCACCGGAAGACGCGGCAGCCGGCAGCGCTTCTCCGCTAGGCCCGCGCCCGGGGTACTGCGTCACGCCATTGGCCAGCGCAAAGTCAAAGTTCAGCGGCGCATGCAGGGCTTGAACAGCCTTGACCTGGGGATCGCTCAGGCAAGTTTCCTGCTTCGCGCCGGTGCAGCGCAGGCTTTCGACATCAAAGACCCGGCGGCAGGCCACGGGGTCGGACACGATACCGTCGGCCAGACCATCGAGCGCATCACAAGCCTTGAGCACCGCCTGGTGCACCAGTTCCACCTGCGCCGGCGGGATCCAGCCTTCGCCCCGCGTGGCCAGGCCGTCGCGCAGGCCCGCATGCTGAAGACCCGTCCAGTTCAGCACCGGAACCCGGCTGAAGATGCCATCAAACGACGTGGGGTAGCGCTGCGCCATGGTCAAACCTTCGCGTCCGCCCTCACTGCTGCCCATGAAGTAGAGTTTGTCGGGAGCACGGCCGTAGGACTGCTTCATGAGCTCGACCGATACGTCGCGCACTTTTTTGTAGGCGGCATGAGAAAAGTTGAGCAGCGCTTCATCGTTGAGCGCGAATTCCTGCGGCGCGCGGCCGGGCTGATTCTGGTGGCCGGAATCGGTGCCCACGGTCACGTAGCCCTGCGCCAGCGGGCTGGGCTGATCAAAACGGGCGGCCGGCACCAAAGCCAGGCCGGTGATCAACACCCCATTGAAACCGCCGCCACCGTACTGAAGGCTGCGGCCATTCCATCGCCCCGGCAGGTTGACCTGGAACCCGATCGCTGGCGCCTGCGGACTCAGGGCTTCGATGCGTCCCAGAACCTTGCAAAACTCCGGCTGTGCCGGGGTGATCCTGGCAGCGGCAAAAGGTCCTTGTGGCGCAACGACCAGCGCGCTGGCAGGCTGCCACTGCGCCGAATCAATGCGCGCGATGCCGCTGGGTAAACCGATTTTTTCAGCGGCAATGACAGTGCCGCTCAAGGAGACGCAGCCCTTGGCAGCGTCCCCCGCCGTGAGTGCCGCCGGCGCGCTGGCGCAGCCGCTCAGCAATGCCGAAGCGAGCGCACCCAGCGCAGCCAGTGGAGCGCGGAGACGGAAGTTGGAGCCGATGGGCATGGTCAATCCTGGATGGGTGATTAAATCAGCATGAACTCAAGGGAGGGTTAGGGGTTGAGGGCTGCGCCGGCTCAGGTGCGCACGCCGCAGACCAGCTCGCCGGGGTCGTTGTGCACAACCGCACGTTCGTTCTTGGCTTGCGCCACTTCCATGTCACGCGGCAGCACCACACCGTTCTTGACGGCCAGCACCTCAGCCATCACGCTGACGGCAATTTCCGAAGGGGTTTTGCTGCCGATGTAAATGCCGATCGGGCCGCGCAGGCGCGCCAGCGTTTCTTCGCTCAGGTCAAAGTGCTCGACCATGCGCTGATGGCGGGCTTCGTTGTTGCGCCTTGAGCCAATCGCGCCGATGTAGAACGCATCCGTGTTCAAGGCTTCGAGCAGGGCCAGGTCATCCAGCTTGGGGTCGTGCGTCAGGGCAATCACGCAGCTGCGGCGATCCGGGCGGAAGGAGGTCACGACATCGTCAGGCATCTCGCTGACGACCTTGGCGCCGGCCACCGACCAGGCGCTGCGGTACTCCTCCCGCGGATCGCAGACCGTGACGGCAAAACCACTGAACAGCGCCATGGTCGCCAGGTACTCGGTGAGCTGCCCAGCGCCTATGAGCAGCATGCGGTATTCGGGGCCAAAGGTGTTGACCAGCGCCACGCTCGAGAGCGTGAGTTCGGCCGGTGTGCTCGCGGTCAGCAGGCTCGCCTGGCCGTCGGCGAGTTGCACCGTGCGCTGCACCAGCTGCCCCGCTTCCAGCCAATCGACCAGCTCGGCGAGTTGTTCAGCACTCGGGTCGAACTCCAGCAGCAACTCGAGCGTGCCGCCGCAAGGCAGACCAAAGCGATGCGCTTCATCAGCCGTGACGCCGTACTTCAGAAACTTCGGCGCACCGGACGGGATCGCTCGGACCGCTGTTTCGGTCGAGGAAGAGGGCTGCTCAGACGGCTGATCGGAAGGCTGGGCAGTCGGTGGCTTGTAGGCCTGGGTGTACTGGTAAATCAGATCGTCTTCAATGCAGCCACCGGAGACCGACCCCACGACCGAGCCGTCTTCGCACAGCGCCATGATCGAGCCGACGGGTCGTGGCGACGAGCCCCAGGTACGCACCACCGTGGCGAGCAGGGCACGCCTGCCCGCACTGCGCCAGTCGCGCAGGGTTCGCAAGACCATGACGTCGAGGTTTTCCATAAGACTTCCTTGCTCTGGCGATATGAGAACCGGACAGTGTCAGCGACGGGCCAGCCAGACCACGGCGGCCAGCACCACGGCGCCAGCGACCCAGACCCAGACGGGAACTCCGGCAGAGTTGCCCGAATCGGTCGCATCGGCCTGCGCCACATCCGTTGCAGCCACCTCGGCCGCGGCGGCTTCGCGTGCGTAGGCCTCGGGGTGCTGGGCTTGCATGGCTTCGTCGAAACGCTTGAAAAAGTCTTCGGCCATGGACTTGGCCGCGCCATCAATCAGGCGCTGACCGAGTTGAGCCACCTTGCCCCCTACCGAGGCATGCACGGTGTAGGCCAGCTCGCAACCCGCTGGATTGGGCGTGAGCACGACTTCGGCGCTGCCCTTGCCGAAGCCGGCCGGGCCGCCCTGCCCTTCAAAGGACAGCTTGTAGCTGGCCGGCGGGTTGATGTCGCTGAGCGTGATGTTGCCTTTGAACTTGGCCGATACCGGGCCGATCTTCAGCGCCATGCCAATGGCGTAGGCGTTCTCGCCGTTGGCCTCGACTTTGTCACAGCCGGGAATACAGGCCTTGAGAACCTCGGGGTCGTTGAGCGCATCCCAGGCTTGCTGCTGGGTGACGGCGAGTTGGCGGCTGGCTTGCATGTCCATGGGTCGGGTTCCTTTGGCGTTTTCGTGTTTTAAAGAGGGGGTGAATGCGGCGGCGGCAAACGCTCCGTGAATTGTGGCGCCACGGCGATCAGGTTTTCATGAGCGCTGCCAGGCCGGCCGCCAATTCTTCGAGCTTACTCAAATTGTGGACGGCCAGCATGCCATGCGCATGCTTGTGCAGCACCGAGGCGCCCCGGGCCAGCGGCGCGTAGCCGTCAAAACGCAGCAAGGGGTTGAGCCACAGCAAGCGCCGACTGCGACGGCGCAGCCATTGCAACTCGGCGTCCAGCTCGGCCGGCTCGCCGGTGTCTAGCCCATCGGTGATGATGAGCACGATGGTGCGCCGCCCGACCAGGCGCCGCGCATGCTGCTGCCGCAAGGTGGCCAGCGACGCACCCAAGCGGGTACCGCCAGCAAAGTCTTCAATGGCCTGACTGGCCTGGGCCAGCATGAGGTCGGTATCGGCCACCCGAAAAGCCGGACTCAGGTCGGTCAGCCCCATGCCGAAGGCGAAGACATCGCGCTGTATATGCCGTCGCGTGGAGGCGTGCAAAAACGCCAGCAAGAGCCGGGCGTAACGCTCCATGGAGCCCGACACATCGACCAGCACCAGCAGCGGCAAGGGCTGCTGACGCCGCTGCAGCCGGGGCAGCCGCATGAGCTCGCCACCAGTGCGGGCCGCTTCATGCATGACACCAGGCCAATGCATGCGGGCGCCCTGGATGCCCGGTCGACTGCGGCGCGAGGTGTAGTCAGGCAGGGGCAGCCGGATGTCACGCGCCAGGCGCTCAACCAGCCGGTATTCGGTGCCGGACAGCGCGTTGAAATCGGCATGCTGCAAGCGGGCAATATCGCTGGCCGTCATGGCTGCATCAAATTCGAGCTTTTGATCCTCACGCGTCGGGGCTGCCTGCTGGCCGAACGTTTTTTGCGGCGCCAGGGCTTCACGCACCCGAGGCCGGCGCTTGCTGGGCTCGGCCTTGCCTTCGGCGCTGGGCAACAGCTGGGCGAGCAGTTTGTTGCCCACCTTGGGGTCTTGAAAGTAAATCTCGAACAGCTCCCGAAACACCAGTCGGTCCTGCTCGCGGCCTATCATCACGGCCTCGAGTGCAGCACCGAGATCGGCGCGTTCGCCAACGTCAACCAACAAGGCAGCCTGTAGCGCCAGCGCCATGCGACTGCTGTCGAGCTTGACACCGGCCCGACGCAGCGCCCGGCCAAAACCCGTGATGTTATCGGCCAGCTTGCCGAGGCGGGCGTCACCGAGTTGCATGCTCAAGCAGCGTTCACGCCAAGCGCCAGCCACATGGGGGAAAGCCGTTCATGCCGCCTCGCCGGCTTCTTCAGGTTTGAGCAGCTCGACAGCCAGCTCATGCGTGAGCGCAGCGACGTCTTCTCGTTGCTTGAACAAAATGCCGGCCGTGTCGGCCACCACCTCGGGGTCCACCACCAGCGTGTCAAGCGCCACCAAGGCCTTGGCCCACTCTACGCTCTCGGCGATGCCGGGCGCGCGCTGAAAAGCGTTGCCAAACGGAGAGCGTCGCAGCCGATCCACAAAAGTCGCCACCTGCGCGGTGAGTTGCTCGCTGGCCTCGGGCACTTGAGCCCGCACGATGGCCAGTTCGCGCTCACGCTCGGGGTAGTCGAGCCAGTGGTACAGGCAGCGGCGCTTGACGGCGTCGTTGAGTTCGCGGGTACGGTTGCTAGTGAGGATGGTGACCGGTTTGACTTCGGCACGAATGGTGCCCAACTCGGGAATGCTGACCTGGTACTCGCCCAGGTACTCCAGCAAAAATGCCTCGAAAGGCTCGTCGGCGCGATCCACCTCGTCGATCAGCAACACGGCGCCGGGCACGGGCGTTTGCAAGGCTTGCAGCAAAGGGCGACGGATCAGGTAGCGCCCCTGATACACCTCGCGCTCGACGTCGCTGACGTCATCACGCCCTTCGGCGGCGCGCATGTGCAGCAACTGCGCGGCGTAGTTCCACTCGTAAAGGGCTTCGCGCTGCTCGAGCCCGTCGTAACACTGCAAGCGAATCAGCTCACGTCCCAGGGCCAGCGAAAGCGCCTTGGCCAGTTCGGTCTTGCCGACACCCGGCTCACCCTCAAGCAACAGGGGGCGCTCCAGGCGCAAGGCCAGAAACACCGCGGTGACCAAGCGACGGTCGGCAAAGTAACCGGCGTCCTGCAGGGCGGCGGACAGCGCATTTATGCTGGGGAAAAGAGTTTTCAACATCAGGCTATTTTCCGTCAGGCTTGCGGGATGGACAAAGCTCGGCGGGGCTTGCACCGCAAAATCGCAGGCAAGCGGTGCTGCCGAGGAGACGGCTCATGCTGCCGGATCAGGAGGACGGATCAGGCAGACGGGTCAGGCCGACTGAGCAGAGCGGCGGGTAAGGGACGACCGAAAACGCCGCCCCAAACCCGAAGCTCAAGCCCGCCCGGGGCTGCCGCTGCCCCTTCGGTCCGTGCGTATTAAGCCAGCGCCTGCGTCACCGCCCGCTGCGTCTGCACACTGATCAGATTGGCGCGGTAGGCTGCGGTCGCGTGGATGTCGCTGTTGAGCCCCTCGGCGTCGATCTTGACCCCCGCCGCCGATTGCGCCGTGAAGTTCTGGCTCAGGGCTTGCTCGAGTCCAGCGTGACGGAACACACCCGTGGATGCGCCCGTGACGGCCACCCGCGCACCGGTCTTGAACTGGGCCACAAACACACCGACCAGCGCGAAGCGGGAGGCCTGCTGCTTGAACTTCATGTAGGCCGCGCGCTGGGGGATCGGGAAGCTGATGGCGGTGATCAACTCGTCATCCTTGAGCGCCGTGGCAAACATGCCCAGAAAAAAGTCGTCTGCGGCGATTTTTCGGGTGGTGGTGTGGATGGTGGCGCCCAGAGCCAGTACCGCGCTGGGGTAGCAGGCAGAGGGGTCGTTGTTGGCGACCGACCCGCCGAGCGTGCCCATGGCGCGAACCTGGCGGTCACCGATGTTGTCAGCCAGATGCGCCAGCGCGGGGATCAAAGCCTTGACATCGGCGTTGCCAGCGACATCCATGTGACGGGTCATGGCACCGATGACGAGCGCATCACCATCACGGCAAATGCCGGTGAGTTCCTTGATGGCACTCAGATCGGCCAGCTGCTCGGGGCTGGACAGGCGCAGTTTCATGGAGGCCAGCAGGGTCTGCCCGCCAGCCAGCGGCTTGGCGCCGGCGCCGGCGAGTTTGACAGCATCGGCCGTGGTCTGGGGGCGTTCCAGGGTGAAGGGGTACATCTTGTTTTTCCTTGACGGTAGAGGCAAATAGCGTGAATTGAGCTGGATCAGCGTTTGGCCGACTGGATGGCTTCCCAGACGCGAGCAGACGACGCCGGCATGTCGAAATCGGTCACGCCAAGCGGCCTGAGCGCGTCGAGCACGGCGTTGATGACCGCGGGGGGAGAACCAATGGCGCCGGCTTCACCGCAGCCTTTGGCACCTAGCGGATTGTGACTGCAGGGGGTGCACAGGGTGTCGAGCTTGAACTGGGGAAAGTCGTCGGCGCGCGGCATGGCGTAGTCCATCATGGAGCCGGTGAGCAACTGCCCCGTTTCGGCGTCGTACACGCAGTTTTCCATGAGCGCCTGACCAATGCCCTGCACCAGTCCGCCATGCACCTGACCTTCCACAATCATCGGGTTGATGATGTTGCCAAAGTCATCCACCGCCGTGAAGCTGTCTACTTTGACCTTGCCGGTGGCCGGGTCCACCTCGACTTCGCAAATGTAGGTGCCCGCCGGGAAGGTGAAGTTGGTCGGGTCGTAGAAAGCGGTTTCGTTCAGACCAGGTTCGAGCTTGTCCAGCGGGTAGTTGTGCGGCACATAAGCCGTCAGCGCCACTTGGCCGAAGGTCACTTTCTTGTCGGTGCCCTTGATGGTGAACTCGCCGTTGGCGAACTCGACGTCGGCATCGCTGGCTTCCATCAGGTGCGCGGCGATTTTCTTAGCCTTGGTTTCGATCTTGTCGAGCGCCTTCATGATGGCCGTGCCACCCACCGACATCGATCGCGATCCGTAAGTGCCCATACCAAAGGGCACGCGGCCGGTGTCGCCGTGAACAATATCAACCTGGTCCACCGAGATGCCCAGGCGCGCCGCCACCACCTGCGCAAAGGTGGTCTCATGGCCCTGGCCATGGCTATGCGAGCCGGTGAAAACCGTCACGCTGCCCGTCGGGTGCACACGCACCTCACCGCATTCAAACAAACCGGCGCGGGCACCGAGGGCCCCGGCAATGTTGCTGGGCGCCAGGCCGCAAGCCTCGATGTAGCAGGAGTAACCGATGCCGCGCAGCAAGCCCATGGCCGCCGAGGCGGCCTTGCGCTGCTCAAAGCCGGCCACTTCGGCCAGCTCGTTGCCGCGCTGAAGCAGGGCATGAAAGTCGCCCACGTCGTACTGCAATGCCACCGGCGTCTGGTAAGGAAAGTCCTTGATGAAGTTGCGACGGCGAATCTCGTCCTGGCTCAAACCCATCTCCCAGGCGGCGCGGGTGACCAGACGCTCGAGCAGGTAGGTCGCCTCGGGACGCCCGGCGCCGCGGTAGGCGTCGACCGGTGCGGTGTTGGTGAACCAGGCGTCAACCTCCACGTAAATTTGCGGCGTGCTGTACTGACCAGCCAGCAGTGTGGCGTAAAGAATGGTCGGGATGGCCGGCGCAAAGGTGGACAGGTAGGCGCCCATGTTGGCGTGCGTATGAACGCGCATGGCCAGAAATTTGCCATCCTTATCCATCGCCATTTCAGCATGGCTCACGTGGTCGCGGCCATGGGCGTCACTGACAAATGCCTCGCTGCGATCAGCCGTCCACTTGATGTTGCGGTTGAGCTTTTTGGAGGCCCAGGTCAGGCAGACATCTTCGGCATAGAGGTAAATCTTGGAGCCGAAACCGCCACCCACGTCGGGAGCGATCACGCGCACCTTGTGTTCGGGCAAGCCCATCACAAAGGCGGTCAGCAGCAGGCGCTCGACGTGCGGGTTCTGGTTCGACACGTACAGCGTGTACTCGTCAGTGGCACGGCTGTAGGAGCCAATGACCGCGCGCGGCTCCATGGCGTTGGGCACCAGCCGGTTGTTGACCAAATCGAGCTGCGTGACGTGGGCAGCGCTGGCAAAGGTGGCGTCGACCTGGGACTTGTCACCCAGCGCCCACTTGTAGCAATGGTTATCGGGCGAGGCCTCGTGCAGCGCCGTGGCGCGGGCGGCGTCGGTCACATTGACCACGGCGCTGAGCACGTCGTAGTCGACATCCACCAGTTCGGCCGCGTTTTTAGCCTGCTCCAGCGTTTCTGCCACCACCAGGGCCACGTGATCGCCCACGTAGCGGGCTTTGCCCTGCGCCAGGATGGGGTGCGGCGGCTCCTTCATGGGCGAGCCGTCCGTGCTGGTGATCAGCCAGCCGCAGGGCAAGCCGTTGATGTTGTCGGCAGCCACATCGGTGCCCACAAACACACCAAGCACCCCCGGCGCGGCCTTGGCCTGGGCGGTGTCGATGCCGCGGATATTGGCATGCGCGTGAGGCGAGCGCACAAACACGGCATAGCTCTGGTTGGCCAGGTTGATGTCGTCGGTGTACTGGCCGCCGCCGGTCAGGAACCGGTAGTCTTCCTTGCGGCGAATCGATGCGCCAATATTGGGCAGGTTAACGAAGTCGGATGCACCCATGTGAATACTCCTGAAAATGAGGAACTACAAAAACGAGGTCAAAACAAGGTCGGTCAAGCCAAGGCTGGCCTAGGCTGGCCGGCATCTACTCAGGCTTTACGCGGCAGCAGCCATGGCCGCGCCACCCTGCTGGACGGCCTTGACGATGTTCTGGTAGCCGGTGCAGCGGCAGATATTGCCTTCAAGCAGTTCACGGACCTGGCCTTCGGTAGCGCCGGGATGGCGGTTGCACAGATCGACCGCGCTCATGACCATGCCTGGGGTACAAAAGCCGCACTGCAGACCATGGCAATCCTTGAAAGCGGCCTGCATCGGGTGCATGGTGCCGTCCGGCTGAGCCAGACCTTCGATGGTGGTGACCTCTGCGCCCTCGGCCTGGCCGGCGAGCATATTGCAGGATTTGACAGCCCGACCATTGAGCATGACGGTGCAGGCGCCGCACTGGGCGGTATCGCAACCCACATGGGTGCCCGTCAGATGCAACTGCTCGCGCAGCACTTGCACCAGCAAGGTGTTGGCAGGCACGTCCACGCTTTGGGCTTTGCCGTTGACTTTGAGTTGGACTTGCATGAGGACGGATCTCCTTCGGTTTTTATGAAACGGGGTTGAGGAACTGCAATCAAGACGCCGAGTATCGAGGCAAACAATGGCTGCATCCGATACATCGTGCTACACGTCCAGGGCGGAACCCCATTGTTTTGGCCTCCGGCGTATGAATTGCCTAGGTTAAACCCTAGTGCACTTGCCAAGCGTGGGCGAAATTCTCAAAATGAAACAGTTAGCTCAAAAGACGAGCACACATCGGACAAAGGTCGGGCATTTGTCTGACTCCTCGGGCAGATTTTCTCCACATCGACGGCTCATGCAACTCCAACCGACCTCGCCACCAACATCTGCGGAGCAACGCGGCCAACAAATTGCGCTGGCTCGCCAGGCCCTGCTGCAGGACCGCAGCGGGCAAGCCGGCATGCTGGCTGCCCGCTGGATAGAGCGTTCGTGGGCGCGCTGCCTGAGTCAGGGCAAGCGGCCGGAGCAAGACGTCGCCTTCGACTTGCTGCCCGCCCAAATAATACGGCGCACCGAAGAGGCAAACCATGCGCTGATTCAGGCTGCCCGACCAGTGCTCGAGACGCTCGGTCAGGCCATCGCCAGCACCCGCTATTTTGCAATCTTGACCAATGCGCAGGGTGTGGTGGTCGACGTCAACGGCCCGATCAACCGACGCGACCGGCGCGCGGACCTGATCAGCCGCATCGGCGTTGACCTGTCCGAGTCGAGCGTAGGCACTACAGCCATAGGTGCTGCGCTGACGGAGCTGCAGCCGGTCTGGCTGCACCGAGGTGAACATTTTTTTGAGGCGAACTGCGCCTACAGCTGCGCCGGAGCACCCCTGTTTGGGCCCGATGGCCAATGCGTTGGCATGCTGGATGTGACTGGTGTAGATACGGAGGAGCGGCCCGAACTGATGCATCTGGTGGTCCAGTCGGCGCGCCGTATTGAAAACGCGCTGATTCAAACGCGTCCGCACGCATTGCTGCTGCGCATCAACTGGCCTGGCGCCAGTCTGGGCGAAGCCAGCGACGGCCTGGTCGGCCTCGACTCGGACGGCTGGCTGGTAGGCGCCAACCCGGCGGCTCGGCAACTACTGCCCACGCTGCAACTGCTGGCGCCGGGCGCGCCAGCGGGCAGCCCACCCAGGCACTTGCACAGCAGCGACCTGTTTGCCCTGCCCTACGAAGCACTGTTCAACGCCGCCAGAAAAACCGGGCTTTATGGTCCCCAAATAGTGGACATTCCCCTCTGGTCGGGCCTTCGGCTACAGGCCTCGCCCCTGCTGTCCGACCCCAGCGACAAAAGCCTCACGAACAACAAACTGCCGCTTCGCGAACTTCAGACTGCACTGATCCGCCAAGCCGTAGCCCAGGCACACGGGAACGTGCAGCAAGCGGCACGGGCACTAAGCATCAGCCGCGCCACCGTTTACCGCAAGCTCGGAAAAAAGTCCCAGCCACGCTGATTTCTCGCAGCTGGTCCCCCCCTTGCAGGCCCTCCGCCGGAGGCTTGGTCGCCCGGTCAATGCTTGTGTGAAGGCTCACCGGTTTTTGCGCCGGCTTGAGCCGGGCTGGCTGCCGTTGCAGGCGCAGCAAGCGCCACCGGGAGCAGCAGGTCCTGCTTGCTTTCGACGCCCTTGGCGTCCTTGAAGCGCAGGGTCACGGCGATGGTGCTGTCCTTGCTCAACGGCAGCTTGAGGTCCATCAGCATCAGGTGGTAGCTGCCCGGCTTGAGCTGCACGGTCTGACCGGGGGGCAAGGCCAGCTCGGAGACGGCGCGCATTTTCATGATCTCGCCATCCATCTTCATTTCATGAACTTCCGCCACGCCAGCGACCGGGGAACTCACCCCGACCAGCCGGGTGGCCTGGCTGGCGGTCAGGTTCATGAAGGCCCCAGTGCCGCGCTGCCCCTGCACGGTGGCGCGAACCCAGGCGCCATCGACCTTCACCGGTGCGGTCTGAGCCGCGGCCAGGCCAGTCAGTAAAAACAGTGCGCTGGCAGTCACCAGGCGGGATGCAAAGGAAAAAATAAATGAGGTCATCGCAGAAACTCCAGAAAAAATAAAAATCAGATCGGCCAGGACAGCCGCGCGTCAATGGTGGTGCGCAGCGCCCTGCAGCGGCAAGACATCCAGCAGCGCGGCCGGCGTTTTGAGCTCGTGCAGACCCTGCCCCGGCTTGGGCACTTCATGCCAATCGATACGGCCTTGCTCGCAAATTTGGCTGACGGGCCAATACAAGGGGCCGGCGCTCATCGGCAACTTCACTTGCAGCGCGAACTCGTCGTAAAACTGGTCCGGCAGATAGTCCGCCGGGGTCTTGGCCGTCCAGCTGATACGAACCACATCATCGGTCACGCTGCGGCCGTGGCTCTGGTAGGGCTGGGCCAGCTTCTCGCGGCCGATCTCAACCGTCCAGCCGGCCTTGGGCATGGGTTTGGCACCCTGGGCGCCGGCCGGTAGCTCAACCACGATTTGCCTGATCGCCGAGCGGCCACAGCCGTGCCCGACCTTAAAGTTGGCCTTGTAGTAGCTGCCGGCGTTCGCCACCGGGTATTCCAGCGTGATGTGGGCCTGGGCCGCTGCGGCCCCCAAAAGGCCCAGACAAGTTGCCAAGCCGGTGCGCGCCATCCCCCGGCGCACAGATCGAAGAAACGCGCGAGTGCGCAACAGTGAGTTCATAAAAAAACCAGTGAAAAAATGCAGGTCGGCGATCGCGCCCGCAATGAAAGAGGTGCCAATGCCCACAAGGACCCCACGGGTGCTGTGGGCAAACGCAAGAAAAGACCAGGCCGAACCGGCCCTGACAGCGCTTCAGGCGCGTGAAAAGTCAGGTAGCGGCAGACCCGTGGTTCAAGTCAGCGCCGGCGGGCCACGGCCAAAGGGCAGGCCCAGAACGACCACGGATCGGGTCGATGGCACGTTGGCCAGCAGCAGCGCCGTGCGCTCGGGGCTGCCAGGCACTGCCGCCAACCCATGCAGCAAGACCAAGCCAGGCGTCAGGCAGGCGTCGCAGTGTTGGCCCGACTCCCCATCATCAGAGTCAAACTGGCCGGCCGCACCAGGCAGGTTCTTGACACTGCAAAGTCCACCCAATTTGCCCGTGCGCACATCCTGCGCCAGCGACAACACCGGCGTCAGCAGCGCTGAGAACAGCGCCACAAAACTCAGCCATACAGCCAAGCGGGCTAACGCAGAACGGGATGAAGCAGAGGTAGACACCGACAAATTATAGGCACGCACCCCAACGCTCAGAAGCTCCAACAATGCGCGGTGAAGCTCAGCGACCGCCAGGGCCTCAAGGGCGGCTCAAGTACCCGCGAACTCAGCGCCGCGCGTTGGGAAAGAACAGTTGCTGACCGCCAATCTTGTAGCTGGCGATCACCGCCTGGCCCGCAGGTGAAGTCACCCAGTCGGCGAACTTCTGCGCTGGCGCCAGCTTGACCTGCGGGTGCCTGGCGGGGTTGACGACCATCACACCGTACTGATTGAAAAGGCGGGCATCGCCTTCGACCAGAACCGTAAGATCGGCCCGGTTCTTGAAGGCCAGCCAAGTACCCCGATCAGCCAGCACATAGGCACCGAGGCTGGCGGCCATGTTCAGGGCCGGACCCATACCGCAGCCACAGGCCTTGTACCCGGCAAAAGACGGCGCTTCCAGGCCGGCCTGCTTCCAATAGCGCAGCTCGGCGGCATGGGTGCCGCTCTTGTCACCGCGCGAGACAAAGCCGGCGTTCGACGCCTGCAGCTTTTTGAGCCCTTGCACCAGGTCCGGACCTTTGACCCCGGCCGGATCAGCAGCCGGTCCGATCAACACAAAATCGTTGTACATCACGCTCTGGCGCGAAAGGGCGAAGCCCTCGGCCACCAGCTTTTCTTCCGCGACCTGGTCGTGCACAAAAAGCACATCAGCATCCCCCCGGCGTCCCATATCAATCGCCTGACCAGTACCCAGCGCCACGACCTTGACGTCAATACCCGTGGCTTTTTTAAACTCGGGCAACAGATGGGCAAACAAGCCGGACTGCTCGGTCGAGGTGGTTGAGGCCATCACGATGCTGGCGCCCTGCGCGGCGGCCCAGGTAGAGCCAGCCAGCAGGCTGCAGACCAGCCACCGCCGCAACCAGACGCGGGCGGCCGCCGCCACGGGCCAGCCCTTGGCTAGGGCGTTGACATCCATCTTGCTCCAGGCATGGATCTCGCTGGATTGGCTTTTTTCTTGACGCTTCATCATGCTATTTCCCCTTTTAAAAACAGGGCCGCTGCCGGTGGCAGGACACCCCTGAAAAACCCCTCCACCGGCGCATCGGCCAGAATCCGGCCGTGTTCCAGGTAGAGCACGCGGCTGGCCAGGCGTTTGACCTGACCGAGGTTGTGGCTGCTGAAAATCATCGTCATGCCGGAAGCCGACAACTCGGCCATGAGCGCTTCGACCTCGCGCTTGGCGGCGGGGTCCAGGCTGGCGGTGGGCTCATCGAGCAGCAGCACCTGCGGCTTCAAAGCCCAGGCCCGCGCCAGCGCCAGGCGTTGCTGCTGCCCGCCCGACAAGGTCTTGGCCGGACGCTGCGCCAGCGAACCCAGGCCCACCCGATCCAGCGCCGCAATCGCCTGACTGCGGGCATCACGCCAGCGCCAGCCCGCAAGCCACAGGCCCAGCGCCACGTTGTTCAAGGCGCTGGCGCGCAACATGTAGGGCCGCTGAAAAAGCATGGCCTGACGCGCCGGCGTTGGCAAACTGATGCGCCCCCGGGTGGGCACAACCAGACCGTGCAAGCCGCGCAGCAAGGTGCTCTTGCCGCTGCCGTTGGCCCCCACCAACGCCACCTGCTCACCCGCAGTGATGCGCAAGCTGCAATCGCGCAGGGCGCAGACCTGACCAAAATCAACACCAAAGGACTGCAACTCAAACAAGGTGCCAGCGCTGTCTGCTGACGACTTAGCGCTCATGGCGAGCCCGCCTTGAGCGTCTGCGCGCGGGCCGGCGCGGGCTCATGCGGGCCCGCGGCCTCACGCATTTCACGCCAGCGACGCAGCCAGGCAATCAAGGCGTTGAGCAGCAAGACCACGCCAAGCAACACAGCCCCCAGCGCCAGCGCCAGCGGCAAGTCGCCCTTGCTGGTCTCCAGGGCGATCGCTGTGGTCATCACGCGTGTAAAGCCTTCAATATTCCCACCCACCACCATCACCGCACCCACCTCGGAAACAGCCCTGCCAAAGGCGGCGATCAGGACTGTGAGCAGTGCATAACGCTCATCCCACAGCAGGATCAGACTGCGCCAAAACGAGCCAGCGCCCAGCGACTGCAGCTGCTCACCATGCAGCCGGTCGGCGTCTTCAATGCTTTGCCGCACCAGCGCCGTGACCATCGGCAGCACCAGCATGGCCTGCGCCAGCACCATCGCCTTGAAGGAAAAAAGCCAGCCCAGAAATCCCAGCGGACCCGAGCGCGAGAGCAACAAATAAACCAGCAGACCCACCACCACCGACGGCAGCGCCAGCGCCGTGTTCAGGCAAGTCAGCACCACGCCGCGCCCGGCAAAACGCGCCACACCCAGCCAGGCGCCCAGCACCAGACCGGCACTGCAAGCCAGCAGGCAAGCGCAAGCACTGACCGCCAACGAGCGCAGCACGACGCCCGCCAGCAGCGGGTCCCATGAAGTCAGCAGCGAAGCGGCCGCCATAAAAGTGTCTTGAAAAGTAGTCATCCGTCAGCGCCCCGGTCCCGCAAAAAAGAATGGTCGAGAAATGACAAGCCAAAGCGGGGCAGCGCACTGTAGCGTAGTGGCACCGGCGCTGATACGCATCAGGGCAGACCAGCTATGAACCGGTTTGCATAGCAACCCAGATGAGAGTCAGACAACGGCTTGCACTCATAATCGCCTGCAAACATGGCCGCCCACAAAGTTCAACTGTCCTACCAGCTCTGCACCACGCGCAGCCAGGACCCACTGATCCGCAACCCCTTGCTCGACCTGCTGCACGCCGTGCGTGAAAGTGGCTCAATTTCCGCGGCAGCCCGAAGCCTGAACCTGTCTTACCGCCATGTGTGGGGCGCGCTCAAAGAGGCGCAGCAGACCTTGGGGCGCGAACTCATCGTCTGGGAAAAAGGTCAGCGCGCCCAACTCAGCGAGTTTGGCCAAAAGCTGCTGTGGGCAGAACGCCAGACCCAGGCCCGACTGGCACCGCAAATCGAAGCACTGCGGGGCGACATCGAGCGCGCCCTGTCCCTGGCCTTTGACGACAGCGCCCACGTGCTGGTGTTGTACGCCAGCCACGACGCGGCGCTGGCATCCTTGCGCCAGCACGCCGCCACGCGCGGCCTGCACCTGGACATCCGCTTCATGGGCAGCGTTGACGCCATCGCCGCCCTGAATGCGGGACGTTGCCTGATGGCGGGCTTTCACACGCTCGAGCAACCCGCCGCCGGCTCGGCCGCCGCCAGGGCCTACCGCAGCCAGCTCAAGCCGGGTCTGCACAAACTCATCGGTTTTTCGCACCGTGTGCAAGGCCTGATGGTGGCCAAGGGTAACCCGCTGCGAATCAAAGGCCTGCAAGATCTGGCCTGCCAAGGGCTGCGCTACATCAACCGCGCCAGCGGCACTGGCACCCGGGTGCTGCTTGACGAGCTGCTGGCAGCGCAAGGCATCGCCGCGTCCAAGATCCAGGGCTACGACAGCCAGGAGCCTTCCCACGCGGCCGTGGCGCAAGCGGTGGCCAGCGGCGCAGCCGACGCTGGCCTGGGCATCGCAGCGGCCGCCGAAGACAAAGGCCTGGACTTCATCCCGCTGGTGCGCGAACGCTATCACCTGGTCTGCCTGAAATCGGCCCTGGCGCAAGCGCCCGTGCAGGCGCTGATTCAGACGCTGAAAAGCCCGGCCTGGGCGGCTGAGCTGGCGACACTGACGGGCTACGACGCGCAGCAGGCGCAAAGCGGGGAGGTGCTGTCGCTGCGGGCTCAGCTGCCGTGGTGGACTTACCGGCGGGCAAAGGCGGAGGCGACGCAGCCGACCCGGCCCTCCACGCCGTAAATCAGCCGATCAACCAGGCTGTCAAGCTGCCGGCCGGCTACAAGGCGCAGGAGCGAAAACCGCAAAACACGTCGTCGCGCTCGGGCCGGTAGAAGTTGCGGAACTTGGGCGACTTCATGCGGGCGCGTGTGGCAAAAGAGCCGCCACGCAAGACTTTGTGTGTGCCGAACCAGGGCTGGGAGTAGTCGGTGTAGGGTCCGGGCTGAAAACCCGGGTAAGGCCTGAAATTGCTGGCCGTCCACTCCCAGACATCGCCCCAGCGAAAACCCCGGCGGCTTGCGGTGTGGGCGGCGACTTCCCATTCAACCTCAAAGGGCAGGCGCCGGCCGGCCCAGCGGCACCAGGCATCGGCCTCCCACCAGCTCATGTGCATGGCCGGCTGGGCAGCCAGCATGCGCATGGCGTGACCAAAGCGGTTCTGCATCACGGCGCCACTGGCCACGCCGATCTGGTCCACGTAGCGCGGAGCACGCCGGCCTTCGCTTTGGCTGATCTGCTGCAGCCAGGCCCAGCCGTCGGGCGACCATAGCTCAACCCTGTCGTAGCCGCCGTCGTCTACAAATTCGACGAATTGCGCCCAGCTGACGGGCTGTGCGTCGATCTCGAATTCGGGCACCGGCACGTCATGCGGCAGGCTTTCGTTGTCGAACACAAAGCCCGCGGCCGGGCTGCCCAAGGACCAGTTGCAGGCAGGCAGCAGCAAGGGCTCGCGACTGAGCATGACCGGCGGCGTGTAGCGCTGCAGCAGGGGCTTGTCCAAAACCAATCCCAGCGTCTGAGCGGTCTGCACAAAAGCTTCGCCATGCATGTCTTCATGCAGCAGGCTGAGGCGAAAAAAATACAAGGCCTCGTCACTACCGTCCGTGCGTTCCAGCAACTCAAGCGCACTCTCGAGCGACTCCAGCAGGTAGGCCTTGACCTCCTGCAGCTCAGGCAGGTCCAGCGACCAGCGGCTGTCGTGCGAGACCAGGGACGAGTCCCACCAGCGGTCAGCGCCAGCCAGCACCGACGGTAGGCGGGCGGCAGCCGGATCGCTGCGCTGGCCCAGGTTGCGCTGCAGGTGGCGAGCCGTCCAGCGCTCCTGAAACCAGCCCACATGCCCCAGCTCCCAAACGGGTGGGTTGACCAGCGACAGCAAAGGCACCTGCATGCCGTTGGCTTCCAGCGCTTGCTGAAACTGGGCAAACAAATGCAGCGTGTGGTTGCGCGCGTCCATCAGGGCGAGCGACAAGACATCGCGCCCCGCGCTGCGTATCAAAGGCGAATCGATCCAGCTGGCATCACCGCCTTGCGGCGCGGTAGACGGACTGAAAGGTGAGGAAGGAGAAGTTGCCACGCGAGATTGCCCCAATGGGTGATGTTGCTGGCCAGCAGGCAGACCGTCAAAGCGATGCGCTGGCGCGCTGCAAAGGTAAGCCTCATTTTGCACGAACAGGCCACCCTTGCCAGGGCATTGGACAAGTCCTGGCCGACCCACGATTTCCTCGAATCTGTACACGACTAGGCACTAACCCTAGGACTCCCTAAGAATCACGCCTTTAAAAATAATTTTTCATGACAGGCCGGAAAAATGCTCAATTGCGCAGCGGACCTTGTCTATAAAATCGCCGCACCCACAGAGCCCCATCCGGAATGATTGCTACCAGCAGCGTTCCGGATGATTTGTATGGACGGCTCTTTTATATGGAGAATAACGATGAAACTGCTGCTAAAGTTTTCAAATGCCGTGGATGGACTGAACAGCCTGATAGGCCGTTACGTGATCTGGTTGATCCTGGGCTCCACGATCATCAGTGGCGTCAATGCCGTGATCCGCAAGGCCTTCAACGTCAGCTCCAACGCTTATCTGGAAGTGCAGTGGTACCTGTTTGCAGCCTCGTTCCTGATTGCCGCTGGCTACACCCTGCTGCAAAACGAGCATGTGCGCATCGACGTCGTCTCCAGCCGACTCTCCAAGCGGGGGCAAATCTGGGTTGACATCATCGGCTTTTCGCTGTTTCTGACACCGGTTTGCCTGGCGATCCTTTACTACGGCATCCCGTTTTTCCTCAAGGCTTACACATCCGGCGAGGTCTCCAGCAACGCCGGTGGCCTGATCCGCTGGCCGGTCTACGCCATGATCCCCCTGGGCTTTACCTTGCTCATGCTGCAGGGCTGGTCGGAGCTGATCAAGCGCATCGCCTTTTTGCAAGGTTTGATTGAGGACCCTACAGTCAAGAAGGTCGAAAAGACCGCAGAAGAAGAGCTCGCCGAAGCCATACGGCGCCTGGCTGAAACAAAAACCAACGCCAGCTGAACGGGGAAAACAACATGGAATTTCTCACACACAACCTGGCCCCCATCATGTTTCTGGGGCTGATCGTCTTCTTGCTGATGGGCTTTCCGGTAGCGTTTAGCCTGGGCGCCTGCGGCCTGTTTTTTGGCTTTGTCGGGGTCGAGCTTGGCGTGTTGCCGCAAGCCCTGCTGCAGGCCTTGCCCCTGCGGCTTTTTGGCATCATGCAAAACGACACCTTGCTGGCCATCCCGTTTTTTACCCTGATGGGCTTGATACTTGAACGCAGCGGCATGGCTGAGGACTTGCTCGACACGATTGGTCAGTTGTTCGGCCCCGTGCGCGGTGGCCTGGCGCTGGCCGTCATCTTTGTCGGCGCCCTGCTGGCTGCCACCACCGGCGTCGTGGCGGCTTCGGTGATCTCAATGGGCCTGATTTCACTGCCCATCATGCTGCGCTACGGCTACGACCGGCGCATTGCGGCAGGGGTCATTGCAGCTTCTGGCACGCTGGCGCAGATCATTCCGCCGTCGCTGGTGCTGATTATCCTGGCCGATCAGCTCGGCCGCAGCGTGGGCGACATGTACAAGGGCGCCTTCATTCCCGGCTTCATGCTGACCCTCATGTACGTGGGCTTCGTGATTGTGATGGCCATCATGCGGCCGACCTGGCTGCCGGCCCTGCCGCCCGAGGCGCGCTCGATCCGCGAAGACAACGGTAAAAGTGGCCTGAGCTCGCTGCTGGTCCTGACTGTATTGTCGACCGCAGTGGCCATCTACTTTGGTCAACACTACGCCGATGTCTACAGCTGGGCCCAGGGTACCAAGGTCGACAAGGTTGCCACCGATGAGACGATCGTGGTGTCGATGTGCGTTGGCGTGCTACTGGCTTTTGTGATTGCGCTGATCAACAAGGTCAGCCGCCTGGGCCTGCTGTCTCGCATGGCCGAACGCGTGACGTTTGTGCTGATCCCCCCGCTGCTGCTGATCTTTCTGGTGCTGGGCACCATTTTCCTGGGTATCGCCACCCCGACCGAGGGCGGCGCCATGGGTGCGCTGGGCGCTTTCATCATGGCCATGGCGCGCGGGCGCCTGAGCCTGAGCCTGCTCAAGCAGGCGCTGAACACGACCACCAAGCTGTCGTGTTTTTTGGTCTTCATCCTGATCGGCTCGACCATCTTCAGCCTGGTATTTCAGGGCGTGGATGGCGGCATCTGGGTCGAGCATTTGCTGACCGGCCTGCCGGGCGGGCAGACCGGCTTTTTGATCGTGGTCAACATCCTGATCTTCCTCCTGGCTTTCTTCCTGGACTTCTTTGAACTCTCGTTCATCGTGGTGCCGCTGCTGGCACCCGTGGCCGAAAAACTGGGTATTGACCTGATCTGGTTTGGCGTGCTGCTGGCGGTGAACATGCAGACCTCCTTCATGCATCCACCGTTTGGCTTTGCTCTGTTTTACCTGCGCAGTGTGGCTCCCCTGAAGGCCTACACCGACCGCCTGACAGGCAAGAGCATCGAGCCCGTCACCACCATGCAGATTTACTGGGGTGCTGTGCCCTTTGTGATACTCCAGGTGGTGATGGTGGCGCTGATCATCTTCTTTCCCGGCATCGTCTCAAGCGGCCTGGACAAGGCCGAGACGGTGGATTTAAACCAGGTTCAAATCCAGATGGATGCCGAAAGCCGGAGCGCAGATGCCCAGGCCGAAGCCGCCGCTGCAGGCGCTGCGAACACCGACGATGACGCCATGAAAGCACTGCAGGAATCCATGGAAAAGGACGCCAAGAAATAACAGACTCACATCAATTTTCCCGAATGGAACGGTCTGCCCGACGATCGGGCTCCGTTTCACGGGTAAGCCCCAATTCATTTGATTTTTTCGGCTTTTAGACTTATTCACTTTCTCTGACTTGCTGACTTTAGGAGTTTTCCATGGATCGTCGTTCGATTATTAAAAATGCCGGCATCGCTGGCGTTCTGGCCGCTGGTGCTGCACCGGCAGTGCACGCGCAGGCTGCTCTGCGCTGGCGACTGGCATCCAGCTTCCCCAAGTCGCTGGACACGATCCACGGTGCGGCCGAGGTCTTTGCCAAGAAAGTTGGCGAAATGAGCGGAGGCAAGTTCAGCATTTCCGTTCACGCAGCAGGTGAGTTGATGCCGGCCTTTGGCGTGGTCGATGGCGTCCAGAACGGCACCGTTGAAATTGCCCACACCGCACCGTACTACTTCTTTGGAAAAGATGAAACTTTCGCCCTGGGTTGCGCCATTCCCTTTGGCCTGAACAGCCGGCAAATGACCGCCTGGATGTACGAGGGCAACGGCCTCAAGCTGATGCGTGAGTTTTACGCTGGCTACAACATCATCAGCTTTCCTGGCGGCAACACCGGCTCACAGATGGGCGGCTGGTATCGCAAGGAGATCAAGTCAGTCAAAGACATCAAGGGCCTGAAGTTCCGCGTTGGCGGTTTCGCCGGCAAGGTGATTGAGCGCATGGGCGGCGTGCCGCAAAACATTCCTGGCGGGGAAATCTATCAGGCGCTTGAAAAAGGCACGATTGACGCTGCCGAATGGGTCGGGCCGTACGATGACCAGAAATTGGGCTTTAACAAAGTGGCGCCCTTTTACTACTACCCTGGCTGGTGGGAAGGTGGCCCTCAGCTCGACTTTTTCATCAACAACAAAGCATTCGAGGGCTTGTCGCCCGAGAACAAGACCATCGTGGAATGCGCGGCGGCCTATGCCCATACCGACATGCAGGCCAAGTATGACGCCCGCAACCCCGGCGCCCTCAAGCAACTGGTCGGTGCAAAAACCAAGGTTCTTCCCTTCCCCAAAGATGTGATGGAAATGGCGTTCAAGGAGTCCATGGCCATTTACGCGGAACTCAACACAAAAAATCCGCGCTGGAAAAAGGTCTACGAAGATTACGCCAACTTCCGACGCGAACAAAATCTTTGGTTCCGCTTCACCGAAGCCCGCTTCGACAACTTCATGCAATCGCAAAAGCTGTAAGCATTTCAAGGCTTGACAGTCTCAAAAACCGCTCAATCTGAGCGGTTTTTTTTGCGCTCAGCAGGGCCGCCTGCCTGAAGATGACGGTATCCACCGACGCCGCGTGCAACGTCAAATCGGTCAAGGCGTTGCAGTTGCGCGCCTCAGGAGGCTCGGTCAGTCGCGACGCTCAACCACCGCAAAGGCATCGTGCGCGTGAATCGATTCGTGATTGACCACTTCGACGCGGTAGTTGCCGATGCGCGCATCGGCGTTGAGGCAAACGGCTACGTCGCGGATCAGGTCTTCCACAAATTTGGGGTTGGCGTAGGCGCGTTCGGTGACCCACTTTTCGTCGGACCGCTTGAGTAAGCCCCACAGTTCACTTGAGGCGTTGTCCTCGGCAAAACGCACCAGTTCGGCCCAGTCCAGCGCCTGGCGCAGATCCACGCGCAAGCTGATGTGGGAGCGCTGATTGTGCGCGCCGTCCTCAGACACTTCCTTGGAGCACGGGCACAGCGACTTGACCGGAACCACGGCTTGCATGCTCAGCGTGGTCTGGCCCTGACGGCGCTCGGCGAACCAGGTGCCGTCGTATTCCATCAAGCTTTGCAGCCCGGTAACAGGCGCAGCCTTGCGAACGAAAAACGGGAAACTGACCTCGATTCGCCCGCCCTCGGCTTCCAGCAGCGCCAGCAAGGTCTCTATCTCCTGAGCTAGCGAGACGTCAGTCAGGGGACGGTCCAGCGCATCGAGCCAGGCAATCAGGCGAGACATGTGCGCGCCTTTTTGCTCGGCATTCAAGGCGACGTCAAGCGACCAGGTGCCCACAGTAGCCTGCGGCTTGCCACCAACCACCACGCTCAGGGGGTAGCGCAGGGACTTGATGCCCACGCGCTGAATGGGAATGTCGCGCAGGTCGACCCGGGCCTGCACATCGGGCATGGCCAGGACCGCAGCCTCGGCAGCAGCGCTCATGCTCAGGCCACCGACTTCAAGGCCGGCTTGGCAGAGCGGTCCGCCAGCAGCGCGGCAAAGCGCGCACGAATGGAGGCCTCGATACCTGCCGCATCCAGCCCTTGCTGCGCCAGCAGTACAGCAGGGTCACCGTGTTCGGTAAAGACATCGGACAGACCCAGTTGCAGCAGCGGCTTGAGCACGCCAGCGGTCTGCAGTGCTTCACCCACGGCATTGCCAGCACCTCCCATCAGGGCACCCTCCTCAATCGTGACCAGCGCGTCGTGCGTGGCAGCCGCCTGCAGGAGCAGTTCGGTGTCCAGCGGCTTGGCCCAGCGCATGTTGATCACCGTCAGGCCCAGCTTTTGCGCCGCTTGCAAGGCGGGATACAACAAGGAGCCAAAGGCAAGGATCGCCACACCGGTGCCCTGCAGCCGAACCTCACCCTTGCCAAAAGGCAGCGCGTCGAGATGCGTTTCGGTGGCCACACCTGCACCCGCACCACGCGGATAACGCACGGCGACCGGGTGGTTTTGCGCGTAGGCGCTGCTGAGCAGTTGGCGGCACTCGCTTTCGTCGGCCGGGCAGGCCACGCTCATATTGGGAATGCAGCGCAAGTAAGCAATGTCATAGGCACCGGCGTGGGTGGCACCGTCGGCGCCCACCAGACCGGCTCGGTCGAGGGCAAAGACCACGGGCAGGTTCTGCAGGGCGACGTCATGGATCAGTTGGTCGTAGCCGCGTTGCAGGAAAGTTGAGTAAATCGCCACCACCGGCTTGAGGCCCTCGCAGGCCATACCTGCCGCAAAGGTCACCGCGTGCTGCTCGGCAATGCCCACGTCGTGGTAGCGCTCTGGAAACCGCTGATGAAACTCGACCATGCCCGAGCCCTCGCGCATGGCCGGCGTGATGCCCACCAGACGGCTGTCCTGTGCGGCCATATCGCACAGCCAGCGCCCGAACACCTGGGTGAAGGTTTGCTTGGCGGGCACCGCCGCCTTTTGCAAGCCCAGCGCGGGGTCAAACTTGCCGGGGCCATGGTAGGCGATCGGGTCGGCCTCGGCCATCTTGTAGCCCTGCCCCTTTTTGGTCACCACATGCAGGAACTGCGGACCTTTGAGGTTTTTGATGTTCTCCAGAGTGGGGATCAGCGACTCGAGGTCGTGTCCATCGATGGGGCCAATGTAGTTAAAGCCAAAATTCTCGAACAAGGTGGCAGGCACAACCATGCCTTTGGCGTGCGACTCCAGCCGCTTGGCCAGTTCAAACAGCGGTGGCGCAGCCTTGAGCACCTGTTTGCCGACGTTCTTGGCCGCCGCATAAAACTGCCCGCTCATGAGCTGGGCCAGGTAGCGGTTGAGCGCGCCCACTGGCGGGCTGATGCTCATGTCGTTGTCGTTGAGGATCACCAGCAAGTTGCAGTCACTCACCCCGGCGTTGTTCAAGGCTTCGAACGCCATGCCGGCGCTCATGGCGCCATCGCCAATGACGGCCACGGCGTGCCGGTTCAGGCCTTTTTGCCTGAACGCCATGGCCATGCCCAGTGCAGCCGATATCGAGGTCGACGAGTGGGCTGTGCCGAAGGTGTCGAACGGGCTCTCGTCCCGGCGCGGAAATCCCGACAGCCCCCCCAGTTGACGCAAGCTGCCCATGCGATCGCGCCTGCCAGTGAGTATTTTGTGCGGGTAGGTTTGATGGCCGACGTCCCAGACCAGCCGGTCATCGGGCGTGTTGAACACATAGTGCAGCGCCACGGTCAACTCGACCGTGCCCAGATTGGAGCTGAGGTGACCGCCGGTGCGCGCCACGCTCTCGAGCAAAAAGCTGCGCAATTCATCGGCTACGCGCTTGAGCTGGTGGCGAGGCAGCAGGCGCAGATCGGCCGGGCTGTTGATGGTTTCGAGCAATTGGTACATCGTCGTCTTCCTCTGAGTGTCTGGCGGGTGGTCAGGAGCCGCGATTGACCAGCTTGTCGGCCAGGGCCCGCAAGGGACCCGTGTTCTTGAGTTCGTCGATTCGCAAACTGGCCAGTGCCTGCGACAGCAACTCTTGCGCGTAGTTCTGCGAATTTCGCAGCCCCATGAGCGAGATGAAGGTGGGTTTGTCCTGCGCCGCGTCC
>CAIMVC010000339.1 GCA_903844825.1 uncultured Burkholderiales bacterium
CGCTACGAAGGCGTGGGCAAGGTGCTGCTGGCCTGCCAGCGCGCCGGCATTGTCAAGGTCGCCTTCATCACCGAGCCCCCGGCGCTGAACTGAGCGCTGCGTTCTGTATCCCCCAAACGAAGTCCTGAATCGCCATGGCCATGAACGTAGGAAACACCAGCGGCTCCGACGAGCCCGAGGTGATGATGGACATCAACACCACGCCGCTGATTGACGTGATGTTGGTGCTCCTGGTGATGTTGATCATCACCATCCCCATCCAGTTGCACTCCGTCACCCTGGAAATGCCGGTGGGCGCACCGCCGACCAACCAGGTCAAGCCCGAGAAGATCCAGATCGACATTGATGCAGCAAGCGTGGTCTATTGGCAGGGAACCCCCGTCACGGCCGAAGAGTTGGACCAGAAGATGAAGGCTATCAGCCAGCAAAGCAGCCAGGCCGAGGTGCACATCCGCCCCAACAAGGACGCGCGCTACGCGGTGTTTGCCAATGTGCTCTCCAGCAGCAGGCGCGTGGGCCTGAACAAGATTGCCGTGATTGGCGCGGAGCAGTTTGTCCAATGAACGCAGTAATCACGCCTTCGAGCTACGGCACACGCGACCCCAGCAGCCGGGTCAAAGGCATCGTGGTCGTGGTGGTGCTGCATGCGCTGATTGGCTACGCGCTGGTCTCGGGCATGGCGCGCAAGGGCCTGGACCTGATTAAGAAGCCGCTCGAGGCGGTGGTGATTCAAGAGGTGATTATTCCGCCACCACCACCGCCGCCACCGCCCAAAAAGGTGGAGTTGCCCAAGGAACTGCCCAAGGTGCAGGCACCCCCGCCGCCTTTCGTACCCCCGCCGGATGTACCCCCGCCTGCGACCAGCACGGCACCCGTGATCGTGGCGAGTCCCACCCCGCCGCCCGCACCCGTGGTGATTGCGCCGCCACCGCCCCCCGCGCCGCCCGCTCCACCGGCACCTGCGCCTGCGCCAGTGGCCGTAGGCCCCAAGCGCGCCGCCATCGGCGTGGCCTGCCCTACCCAGGTAGCGCCCGAGATGCCGCGCCGCGCCATCCAAGACGGCACCGAAGGCGTGGTCAAGGCGCAGATTCTGATCAAAAACGGGGTAGTGCAGGAAGTCACCATCCTGTCGGGGCCCCGTGTATTTCACGCGGCGGTCAAGAGCGCGATTGCGCAGTACAAGTGCGTTGCGGACGGGCCAGAGGTGCTGGCCACGCAGGAGTTCAATTTCAAGGTGGAGTAATGGCCGGGCGAAAACGCAAGGGATTTCGTATTCGCGATCAATGATTTTCATGGTTTGAATCAGCAGTCTTGCCTCAAACGTTATGACCGGTTTTGAGGTCCTTTTAGGTAATCTGCAGTGACCGAAACGGAGTGGCAATCATTTCTGGTTTGATTTATTGAAAGACCGTTTACGCTGCACTTCGGTCGGCTGGGATGGCGATGTCAGTTCCAGGCTGGTAGCCGACTTTGCGGCAATCGGAAGTTTTCAAGCGACTTGCCGAGCAGTTGTTAGCAATGGCAGCTTTTAGGCATTTCAGCCATAGACTGTTGATCAGATTTTCAATAAGCGCTTCATCAAAAGCGTCGCGAAATCCTGCCGGTGCGCCGCAATGACGTAGACATAAACGTCTGCGTTGATGCGCCGATAAACCAACTTGTGATGTGAGGTAAAGACATTTTGGTATTCAAAGATGCCCACCGAGGCGAGTTCCCGGACGGGCGCCCCGGTTAAAAACCCCGTATCAACCAACACCAGCTTTTCGAATATTTCATCCTCGGGCGTGAGCCAATCAGCCTCGCCCACCTGTCAAGCATGCACCCTGGAAGCGAAATCAAGTCACCCTGCGCATCTGGAAGGATGATGACCGCCATTATTTTCGACTCTGGCGGGCAGCCAACAACTGAGCCCGCGCGTCAGCAGCAGAGATGCCTTTGGCTTGCAGACGGTCTTTTTCACCCAAGGCCATGATCTTCAGGGCGGCAATCAACGATTCCTTTTCCTGATACTGCTTGACGCTTTCAATCACCATGCTGGCATCCCCATTTTGGGTAA
>CAIMVC010000340.1 GCA_903844825.1 uncultured Burkholderiales bacterium
CAAGTTTGACCACCAGCTACAGCAACCGCTGTACATGACGGTCTGGCAAAAAGCGGGCGGCAAATACCCGTACAGCCCGGAAAATACGGGCATGACCCTGGTTCCGGTCAAGGAGTACCCGAACTACGTGTCGAGTACGCCGACCAGTTGCCAGATGAAGCGCCCCGGCTGATCGCAGAGCTCTGAAACCTGAGCCAGCGCAGGGCCTCCCCAAGCTGGGGAGCGCTGCCTCGGGGGGCAGCGAAGTACACGAAGTGACAAGCGTGGGGGCTAAACCCGAGCGGGTCGACCGTGTCGGGCTCTTTTTTTATCGTCTTTGAAGGTTGCCCTGAATGGAATTTTTCATCATCTCGATGCTCAATGGCCTGAGCTACGGGTTGCTGTTGTTCATGCTCAGCTCCGGCCTCACGCTGATTTTCAGCATGATGGGCGTGCTCAATTTTGCGCACGCCAGCTTTTACATGCTCGGAGCCTACGTCGGCTACACCGTGTCACGCTTCGTCGGCTTTTGGCCGGCGCTGGTGCTGGCGCCCTTGGTTGTTGGCGTGCTGGGCGCCTTGTTCGAGCGCCTGTGTCTGCGCCGGGTGCACAAGTTCGGTCATGTGCCGGAGCTGTTGATCACCTTTGGCCTGTCTTACGTGATCATCGAGTTGGTGCAGCTGATCTGGGGCCGCATTGCGCTGGAGTTTCGCCCGCCGGAGTCCTTGCAGGGGCCGGCTTTTACCCTTATCAATGATTCGGTCAAGGGCCTGAGTCTGCGCTGGGGGGCGGCACCGGCGGAGCTGTGCAGCGCCGCTGACACCGCGATTCGGGTGGTGTGCTCACCGTTTCCTGCCACCCGCGGCTTCATGATGCTGGTGGCCCTGGTGATGCTGGGTTCGACCTGGTTGCTGCTGACGCGTACGCGCATCGGGCTGGTGATTCAGGCCGCGTTGACGCATCCGCAGGCCGTCGAGTCGTTGGGGCACAACGTGCCTCGAATCTTCATGCTGGTGTTCGGTGCCGGAGCCGCGTTGGCCGGTTTGGCCGGCGTGATCGGCGGCAGCACATTTTTGACCGAACCGGCCATGGCCGCCACGGTCGGCTCGGTCATCTTTGTGGTGGTGGTGGTAGGCGGCATGGGCTCGCTGTCGGGCGCCTTTCTGGCCTCGGTGCTGATCGGCGTGATCCAGACCTTTGCTGTGGCCTTTGACTATTCGCTGGCGAGTCTGGCGCAGCATCTGGGCCTAAGCCTGAGTCCGCAGTTGCAAAACAACTCCTACGTCAAGCTCACGCTGTCGCAGGTCGCGCCTATCTTGCCCTATCTCTTTTTGGTGCTGATCCTGATCTTCAGGCCGCAGGGCCTGCTCGGCAAGCGGGAGGGCTAAGACATGACAACTCAAAACGCGTTCAAGCCGCGCCATGTCGGGCGCTGGCTGGTTTGGGGTCTGTTTGCCCTGGTGCTGGCGCTGGCGCCGCTGCTCTTTGACAGCGGTCTGGGCCTGACTGTGTTGTCGCAAATGGGCATCGCCATCATTGCCTGCCTGTCCTACAACATGCTGCTCGGGCAGGGCGGCATGCTGAGTTTTGGGCATGCGGTCTACACCGGGCTGGGTTCGTTCATGGCCATTCATGCGCTCAACAGTGTGGCGGCCGGCTGGCCGCTGCCGGTCTCGCTGGTGCCCCTGGTGGGGGGGCTGGCTGGCGCTGGTTTTGCGGTCCTGGTTGGTTATGTCACGACCAAAAAGGCCGGCACCACGTTTGCCATGATCACGCTGGGTCTGGGCGAGCTGGTGTTTGCCATGTCGCTGATGATTCCCGAGTTTTTTGGCGGGGAGGGCGGCGTGTCGGGCAACCGTGTCAGCGGACCGGCTCGTTTTGGCGTGACCTTCGGCCCGCAAATTCAGGTTTACTACCTGATTGCGCTTTACACCTTTGTGGCCGTAGCGGCCATGTTCGCCTTCACCCGCACGCCGCTGGGGCGCATGCTCAACGCGGTGCGTGACAACCCGGAGCGGGTCGAGTTCGTGGGCTACAACACGCGTGTGGTGCGTTATATCGCCTTCATCCTGGCGGGCTTTTTTGCGGGTGTCGCTGGTGGCCTGGGGGCGCTTAACTTCGAGATCGTCACCGCCGAAGTGGTGGCAGCCGGACGCTCCGGCGCCTACCTGCTGTTTACTTTCTTGGGTGGTGCGACCTTCTTTTTTGGCCCCATTATTGGCGGCATCCTGATGGTGCTGGCCTTTGTGCTGCTGTCTGAATTCACCCGGGCCTGGCTGCTTTACCTCGGTCTGATTTTCCTGTTCATGGTGATGTATGCGCCGGGCGGAATCTCCAGCCTGGTGATGATGAATCTGCGCGTGGCGGCGTTCGGCAAGTTGCGCCAGTTGTGGGTCAGCTACCTGGGTCTGCTGGGGACCGCGTTGGTGATGTTTGCGGGCGCCGCCGCCATGATCGAGATGGTCTACCACCTGCAACTCAATGCCACACTGGGCTCCGATTTGCGCTTCATGGGGGCCTCGCTGGACGCCAGGGGTTTGAACAGCTGGTTTGGCGCCGGCCTTGTGATGCTCACCGGCCTGGGTTTGTTTGAGGTGGTTCGCCGCGAGTTTCTGCGGCAGTGGAGCCATATTCAGGAAGACATCGAAAAAGAAACCCGACGCAAGGAGGCCTTGTGACGTTTTCTCTGGAACTGCGCGATTTGCGCAAGAGTTTTGGCAAGACCGACATCATCCAGGGCGTGAGCCTGCAGGTGGCGGCGGGCGAGCGGGTGGCCATCATCGGCCCCAATGGCGCCGGCAAGTCGACGCTGTTTAACCTGATCAGTGGCCGCTTTGAGCCCAGCGCCGGCCAGATCCTGCTGGACGGGGCGCGCATTGACGGCAAAAAGCCCTTCGAAATCAACCGCCTGGGGCTCTCGCGCAGTTTTCAGATCACCAATATTTTTCCCAAGCTCAGCGTCTTTGAAAACCTGCGCTGCGGCGTGCTCTGGAGCCTGGGCTACCGCTACACCTTTTTAAAATTCCTGGCCAACCTGGACGATGCCAATGCCCGGGCCGACGAGGTCATGGCCATGATCAAGCTCGACAAAAAACGCGACGAGATGGCTGGCAACCTGACTTACGCCGAGCAGCGGGCGCTGGAAATCGGCATCACCATCGCTGGTGGCGCGCATGTGATCTTGCTGGACGAGCCAACCGCTGGCATGAGCCGCAGCGAAACCAGCCGCTTCATCACCCTGATCAAGGAGGTCACGGTGGGCAAAACCTTGCTGACTGTGGAGCACGATATGAGTGTGGTGTTCGGCCTGGCCGACCGCATTGCCGTGCTGGTGTATGGCGAGCTCATTGCCTTTGACACGCCCGATGCGGTCAGGCGCAACCAGCGCGTGCAGGAGGCCTATCTGGGCTCGTCAGTGGCCGATCAACAAGCGGGGCACTGACAGCGATGCTGAAAATCGAACAACTGCATGCCTACTACGGCAAAAGCCATGTGCTGCATGGCGTGTCGTTTCAGGTCCAGGCCGGTGAAATCGTGGCCTTGCTGGGGCGCAACGGCTCGGGCCGCTCCACCACCGCCAAGGCCATCATGGGCCTGGTCGACTGCCAGGGCAGCATTGAGTGGCAGGGACAAGAGATTCTGGGACGCAAGCCCTATGAAATCGCGCACCTGGGCATTGGCTACGTGCCGGAGAACCGCGACATTTTCCCGCGGCTGACCGTGCATCAAAACCTTTTGCTGGGGCAAAAGAGCGGCGCCAGGAATTCCCGCTGGTCTTTTGCCGACATGTACGCCATGTTCCCGCGCCTGCAGGAGCGCCAGCACACCGAAGCGGGCGTGCTCTCGGGCGGCGAGCAGCAAATGCTCACGCTGTGCCGCACGCTCATGGGCGACCCGAGCCTGATCATCATTGACGAGCCGACCGAGGGTTTGGCGCCCAAAATTGTCGAGTTGGTCGGCCAGTACTTGCAGACCCTCAAGGCCCGCGGCGTGTCGGTGCTGCTGATCGAGCAAAAGCTGACGATTGCCATGGCCATTTCCGAGCGCGTACTGGTGATGGGCCACGGCAGCATCGTATTTGAAGGCACACCCGATGCATTGCGAGCCGATGCCCTTGTTCGCAAAGAGTGGCTTGAGGTCTAGCCCCCATCAGCTGTTGCAGCCCCGCAATGGCGTGGCAGGCGGATCGCCAAGCGGCTGCCGGCCGGCGCTGCCGCACCCGTGTCGCGTGTCTGTCGCACCTGGGACAAAGCCTGGTGACTGCGCCGGCGACCCGAGGCCGCGTCGCTCTAAAATGACTTTAAAAAGAACGTTCGTGCTATTTTCTGGTCACCCCTTAACGAATCCTTCGCTCCCGCCCGGCGGGCGTGCATGCCTTGCCAGCGTGTAAATTCATGCCTTTGACATCCTTTTCGCGGCCCCATCCGTTCACATAGAAAGAAGACAGCCCATGACAGCGCAATACCAGGTTCAAGGCAGCGTCGCGGTAATCACCCTCGACAACCCACCCGTCAACGGTTTGGGTCATGCCACCCGACTGGGCATCACCGATGCCCTGCAGCGCGCCAATGCCGACCCGGCGGTGCAGGCCATCGTACTCACAGGCGCCGGCAAAGCTTTTTCGGGGGGAGCCGACATCCGGGAGTTCGGCACGCCGAAGGCCCTGGCCGAACCCAATTTGCTCAGCGTGATTCTTGCGATTGAGAACTCAGCCAAGCCGGTTGTGGCAGCGGTGCATTCGGTCTGCATGGGCGGCGGTCTGGAGCTGTCGCTGGGCTGCCACTACCGCATCGCCGCACCCGGCTGCAGCGTGGCTTTGCCCGAAGTCAAGCTCGGCCTGATTCCTGGCGCGGGTGGCACGCAGCGCTTGCCGCGGGCGCTGGGGGTGGAGCCGGCGCTGAACATGATTGTCAGTGGCGAGCCCGTCAAGAGCGAGTTGCTGGCGCAGATTCCCGGCCAGAAATTGTTTGACAAGATGGCGGCCTCGGCCGATTCCCTGGCCGCCGAGGCGCTGGCCTTTGCGCAAGAAGTGGCCGCTGTCCGGCCGCTGCCGCTGGTGCGCAACCTGCCTTGCAAGCACCCCCAGGGCGATGCCTACTTTCAGTTTGCCCGCAACATGGTCAAGGGCATGTCCAAGAATTACCCGGCGCCGCTCAAGTGCGTGGACGCGGTCGAGTCGGCAACCCGCAAAAAGTTTGAAGACGGCATGCTTTTCGAGCGCGAGATCTTCATCAATCTGATGTGGACGCCCGAGTGCCGCGCCCTGCGCCATGTGTTTGTGGCCGATCGCGCGGCCTCGAAGATTCCCGATGTGCCGGACACCACGCCCAAGCGCGAGATCGGCTCGATCGCCGTGATTGGCGCCGGCACCATGGGCGGCGGCATTTCCATGAACTTCCTCAACGCCGGCATCCCGGTGAAGATGCTCGAAATGAAGCAAGAAGCGTTGGACCGCGGCCTGGCCACGATTCGCAAGAACTACGAAGCGCAGGTTAAAAAAGGCAAGCTCAAGCAAGACAAATACGAGCAGCGCATGAGCTTGCTGAGCACCACGCTCAACTACGACGATCTCAAGGACGCCGACATGGTGATCGAGGCCGTGTTCGAGGAAATGGGCGTCAAGGAAAAGGTCTTCAAGGAACTCGACCGGGTGATGAAGCCCGGGGCGATTTTGGCCACCAACACGTCCACGCTGGATGTCGACCAGATCGCCAGTTTCACCGGGCGGCCACAGGACGTGATCGGCACGCATTTTTTCAGTCCGGCCAACGTCATGAAACTGCTCGAAGTCGTGCGCGGCAAGCACACCGCCAAGGACGTGCTGGCCACGGTCATGGCGCTGGGCAAGAAGATCAAGAAGACCTCGGTGGTCTCCGGTGTGTGCGATGGCTTCATCGGCAACCGGATGATTGAGCAGTACAGCCGCCAGGCCGGCTTTTTGCTCGTAGAGGGCTGCACGCCGGCCCAGGTCGACAAGGCCGTCGAGAAATTCGGCTTTGCCATGGGGCCGTTTCGCATGGGTGACCTGGCCGGCAACGACATCGGCTGGGCGATTCGCAAGCGGCGCTATACAGAAAAGCCAGACCTCAAATACAGCAAGACCGCTGACCTGCTGTGCGAGATGGGGCGTTACGGCCAGAAAACAGGCGCCGGCTGGTACGACTACGTGCCGGGCAAGCGTGACGCCATCCCTTCGGCTATCGTGGTGGACATGATCGACAAGCACCGCGCCGCCCTTGGCGTGACGCCGCGCAAGATTTCTGACGAAGAAATCGTTCAACGCCTGGTGTATTCGCTGGTCAATGAAGCGGCGCATATTCTGGAAGAGGGCATTGCCTCCAAGGCCAGCGACATCGACATGGTCTACCTCACCGGCTATGGCTTTCCGATCTACCGCGGTGGCCCCATGCTTTACGCGGACCAGGTCGGCCTGTTCAATGTGGTGCAAAGCATGAACCGCTTTGCCCAGAATCCTCTGGACGACGCCGCGTTCTGGAAGCCTGCGCCGCTGCTGGCCCGTCTGGTCGCCGAAGGCAAGACTTTCAACTAACGCTTCAACTGACGTCTGCCCCCCTTCAACGAATCCGAAAGAACGCCATGACATCAGCCGTGATTGTTTCCACCGCCCGCACCCCTCTGGCCAAAAGCTGGAAGGGCTCTTTCAACATGACCCATGGCGCGACCCTGGGCGGCCACGCCATTGAGCACGCTATTGCGCGCGCCGGCATCGAGGCCGCCGAGGTCGACGACGTCATCATGGGTTGCGCCACGCCCGAAGGCGCCACGGGCGCCAACATTGCCCGCCAGGCAGCCTTGCGCGCCGGCTGCCCCATCACCGTCTCGGGCATGACGGTCAACCGCTTTTGCTCGTCGGGCTTGCAAACCATTGCACTGGCCGCGCAGCGCGTCATCGCCGGCGAGGCCGACATCTACGTCGCTGGCGGTGTCGAAAGCATTTCGTGCGTGCAGCAGGAAATGAACGTGCACATGATCCAGGACGCCTGGCTCACGAAGAACAAGCCCGAGATTTACTGGAACATGTTGCAAACCGCCGAACAAGTGGCCAAGCGCTACGGCATTTCGCGCGAGCGCATGGACGAGTACGGCGCCACCAGCCAGCAAAGGGCCTCGGCCGCGCTGGCCGCCGGCTTGTTTGATGCGGAAATCGCCCCCATCACCGTCACCGCTGGTGTGGTCGACCCCGTCATGGGTCTGACCACCAGAAAAGTCACCGTCAGCCGGGACGAAGGCATTCGCGAAGGCACCACCAAAGAAGGCATCAGCGGCATCAAGCCCGCCATTGCGGGCGGTGTCATTTCGGCCGGCAACGCCAGTCAGTTTTCTGACGGCGGCGGCGCGGTCGTGGTCATGAGCGACACGCTGGCGCAGAAAAAAGGTCTCAAGCCGCTGGGCCGCTTTTTGGGCTTTGCTGTCGCCGGCTGCGAGCCCGACGAAATGGGCATCGGTCCGGTCTTTGCCATTCCCAAGGTGCTGGCCAAGCTGGGCCTGAGCGTGGCCGACATCGACCTATGGGAGCTCAATGAAGCGTTTGCGGTGCAGGTGCTGTATTGCGCCGACAAATTGGGCATTCCCATGGACAGGCTCAATGTGAACGGTGGCGCGATCGCCGTGGGTCACCCCTACGGCGTGAGCGGTCAGCGCCTGACCGGTCATGCCCTGATTGAGGGCAAACGCCGCGGCGCCAAACGGGTGTGCGTGACCATGTGCGTGGGCGGGGGCATGGGCGCCGCTGGCGTCTTCGAGGTCCTTTGAGCGCGTCATGAGCCTGCGCAGCACACTCGACTTTTTGCTCTACCAGTGGCTGCAGGCGCAGACCTTGCCCGAGCGCTCGCGCTTTGCTGACCACTCGCAGCAAACGTTTGACGCTGTGCTGGACACCTGCGAGCGCATCGCGCGTGACAAGTACGCCCCGTTTAACCGCCTGATCGACACCCAGGAGCCCCGGTTTGACGGCGAGAAGGTGATTCTTCCGCAAGCCACGCATGAGGCGCACCGGGCCTACGCCGACTCCGGCATGCTCAGCGCCGCGCAAGACTACGCCATTGGCGGCATGCAGCTGCCCTACACCGTGGAGGCGGCGGCCAACAGCTTTTTTGCCATGGCCTCGGTCAGCATGGGCTCGGGCCTGCTGACGGTGGGCAATGCCAACTTGCTGATGGTGCACGGCAGCGCCCTGCAGCAGCA
>CAIMVC010000341.1 GCA_903844825.1 uncultured Burkholderiales bacterium
CGGCATAGGCGGTCCTTGTTGTGATTGATGTTAGATACCAATAACAACGTGCCTTCGGGCGGGACTGCCTACCTGTTACTGTGAAATATTCGGGCTAGCCTCGTCTGGATTGCGCAGATGCGACAGCACCCGGCCGCGCAGGTTGATGCTCTTGCCGATGTACAGCGGCAAGTCGCCTTCTTGGCCATGAAAGGTGTAGACCCCCGGACATGCAGGCAAGTCCTCGATAGCGGCGCGCAGGTGCGCAGGGTACTCAAAGGCATGCGGCTGCTCCAGTTGACTGACTGGCTTGGGCATCAAGTTTTGAACCGCGGACTGCACATGGCGCCATCGTAACGGCGTATGCCGGTGATGCTGACCACCTGGCCGGCCAGACCGGCAACGCAAGGCACTCGGCAGTCGGCAGTCGGCAATAGCTCAGAGTTACGGGCGGCCAGCAGCCATCACCTTGCGACTCAGAACGCGTAGCGCATCTCAACCCAGATGCGTGGATTTTCGGATGTTTTGGCATCAGCTTCGGGCACGCCACCCTGGATACGCCAGGCCAGTGCGGCGTTCCAGCTGATGGGACCGTCCTGATAGCGTAGGCCCAAGCCCGCGCCCGAACGGGTCTTGTCCGGGCTGGGCAGGTTGACCCGCTCCGCACGCGCATCTACCTTGACCTTGCCGTAGTCGTAGAAGAGGTATGGCGCCCAGGCACCCGTGTTCAAACGAAGCTCGGCCTGCAACAGGCGCGCCTTGTCGCCAGCCGCCTCGCCCGAGGGGTAGGCGCGAACGCCGCTGGCACCACCCAACAGCGCTTTTTCGGAGCTGTCGAGGTTGTCCGAAGTGGCCTGCTGGAACCAGCGACCATACAGGCTCCAGCCCTGACCCAGTGGCTGGATTCGGGCCACATCGAGTGTCCACTTGCTGAACGACTGGTCAGCAGCGCCCGCATTGACCTGGCCTGAAACCGCAGACATGGCGCCATAAGTCAAGCCACCGCCGAGTACAGCGTCACGCTGGTCAAAGGACAAGGTCAGCGGAACCACCCCTGCCTTCTTGTTGACCGTCTGGAAGGTGCCCACATCCTTCAGATCCTTGCTCTGGTAAGCCACAGAGGCGCTCAGGTTCTGGGCGCGGCTGCGGATGACAGGGTAGCTCAGCGTCGCGCTGCGCACATCTGCCTGGCCGTTGAATCCCTCGAAATCTTCCCTTAGCTTGTAATGCAGGCGGCTGACGCCGATCTGCGCCCGCAGGCCATCGCGGCCCAGCGGCAAGCCGTAGTTGACACTGCCCACCCACAGCCCCTGCACCGGTGCAATGCCGGTCATGCTCAGTTGGTCGCCCACAGTGAGTACGCGGTTTATTGCGCCGTTGAACTGCACGCGATAAGGGCCGGTGTAGCGGCTGCCATGGTTGTCCACGCTGACGCTGGCCTGAGTCGTCTGGACTTGTGCGACCTGGGCATCCAGATCACCTTCACCGGTTCGCGCGCCAGGCCTCATCACCGGCACCACACGTACGCCCGGCAAATCGCCGATCAGCAAAGTAGCCCGCTCCAGCGCTGGCGAGGCAATGACATTGCCTGCCACGAGCTCAGCCAGGAAGCCCTGGGCGGTATCGGCCAGCGCCGCGTCGGCGGACTTGGCCAAAACCTTGCCGTATTGCCCCTCCACCACCTGGATGAGCAGCCGGCCATCTTTGAGATCCTGCACCGGCACCAAGGCCCGCGCAAAAGGAAAGCCCTGGTCACGGTAATAGGCGCTCACTCGTTCGGCCAATGCCCGAAGGCCGTCAATTGTCAAAGGCTGCGCGGTGGCCTGGGCGGCCTGGACGGCTGCCAGTACCGAGTCGGTGGTTAAACGGGTATTGCCTTGCAGGACCACGGTGCGGATCTGCACCGCCTGGCCACCCAGCGTTGTGGCCATCTCGCGTTCGGGCACGCTCAGGGCAGGGCCCTGCGGTAAAGGTTGGGGCTGTTTGCGCAGAAGCTCCAGGCTGGTGCCGGCATCGGGAGCGACCTGCGCCCAAGCTGCGACAGACGTGAACATGCCGGCCAATTGCAGGCCTGCCACCAAAAGGGTCGATTGCATCGTATTTTTCATGAGAATTCCTTTTGCGCTTAGCGCGCACCTTCAGGTAGGCGGACGCCGCCTTCTACCACCAGCACGCCGGTGTACCCCATCGACTGTGCTGACTGCAACCAACCTGCTGCCGCCGGCTGGGAACTGCCCTGGGACTTTTCAGCCGTTGGCATAGACGCGGTTTCCAGCGCTCTGGCCTGGTCTGCAGCCACAGGGATCATCATCAGACCACTCGAGACTTGGCTCGCAGCGCTGGCGCTGGCTGCTGCATTGAAGCTGACCAGCGGCGCCGACACCACGGGAGAACTGGTCGCTTGCGCGGCAGTCTGCAAAGGCGCTACCGTCAGCAGACCATTGACCACCGTCGCTGTCTCGATGCGGTTGGCAACGTTGAGGTAGGCCTCACCGGTGATCAGGTAGTTCGGGTTCGCCGCTGATATGAGGTACCTGCCGGGGACCTCGCCCGCCACCCGCGACAGCACGACTGAATCGCCGTTGAGCAGGCTGCCATTGGTGATGAGGTAAGTCCATTGCGGTTCAGGGTCGCCGCTACGCTTGTTCTTGCCGTCAATGGCCAGCATGATCGGCAGCGCCGTGATGCCCATGCTGGTCGTGTTGGCTGTCACCGCGTAGTTGCTGTTGGCCGCAGAGATGGCGTAGCTGCCGACGTTCTCGCCCGCTACGCGGCTGAGTGTGAGCACGTCGGCCCCGACCAGGCTGCCCGTGGTCACGCTGTAGGTCAGCGCCGGATCAGTTGCGCCATACACCTTGGTCTTGCCGTCGAGGGTGACCGTGATCGGCCGCGCCGTGATCCCCAGGTTGGCCGCAGTGGTCGTCACCGCGTAATTGCTGTTGGCCGCAGAGATGACGTAGCTGCCCACGTTCTCGCCCGCTGCGCGGGTGAGCGTGA
>CAIMVC010000342.1 GCA_903844825.1 uncultured Burkholderiales bacterium
GCAAACCCAGGTCAATGCCAAGATCGACCTCACTTTTGCCAAGGCGTTGCGCGCCATCCTGCGGCAAGACCCAGACGTGATCATGATCGGCGAAATCCGCGACTTTGAAACCGCGCAAATCGCCATCCAGGCCTCGCTCACGGGGCACCTGGTGCTCGCCACGCTGCACACCAACGACGCCACCAGCGCCGTCACCCGGCTCACCGACATGGGGGTCGAGCCCTTCTTGCTGAGCTCGTCCCTGCTGGGCGTGCTGGCCCAGCGCCTGGTGCGCAAACTCTGCAGCCACTGCCACGGCGCCGGCTGCGAGCACTGCGGCCACACCGGCTACAGCGGGCGCACCGGCATCTTCGAGCTGCTGGTGACCAACGACGCCTTGCGTGCCCTGATTCACAGCCAGGCCGCCGAGGCCGACATTCGCAGCGCCGCACAGGCCCAGGGCATGCGCCTGATGCGCGAAGACGGCGAGCGACTGGTCAGCAGCGGCGTGACCTCGCGCGAAGAGCTGGTCCGCGTGACCCGCGACTAAAGCAGCTAGAACGCAAGCGCCCAAAACTCAAACGCCACGACAGAACCGCTCCGACCAAACCGCCCCACCCACGCCAGCCCATGCCCGCCTTTTCCTACGACGCCCTGGACAGCGACGGCCGCAACGCCAAGGGCCTGATTGACGCCGAGTCGGCTCGCTCGGCCCGCAGCCTGCTGCGCGCCCGCGGCCTGCTGCCGATGCGCGTGGAGATCGTGGCCAGCGATAACGCGGCCGGCAAAGCGTCCGGCGGGCTGTCCTTGCAGACCCAGATCTGGAGCTCGCGCGTCTTCAGCAGCGCCGCGCTGGCCATCTGGACGCGCCAGCTCGCTGGCCTGGTGGCCGCCGGCTTGCCTCTCGAGCGCGCCCTCACCGCCCTGGCCGACGAGGCCGAAGACCCGCGCCAGCAAGCCGTGATGGCAGCCCTGCGCGCCGAAGTCAACGCCGGCGCATCGTTTGCCAAGTCACTGGGCCAGTACAGCCGCGAATTCTCAGACACCTACCGCGCCGTGGTCGGCGCCGGCGAGCAAAGCGGCAACCTGGGCCTGGTACTCGAGCGTCTGGCCAGCGACCTTGAAGAGAGCCTGGCCCTGCGCGGCAAAGTCATTGGCGCCGCACTCTACCCGGCCATCGTCAGTTGCGTGGCCGTGGCGATCGTGCTGTTTTTGGTCGGCTACGTGGTACCGCAGGTCGCTGGTGTGTTTGCAGGCAGCAAGCGCGCCCTGCCCTGGCTGACCGTGGCCATGCTGGCGCTGAGCGACTGGGTTCGCCACTATGGCCTGAGCCTGCTGCTGGTTTTAGCGCTGGGCGGGGTGATGCTGCACCTGAGCCTCAAGCGCGAGGCTTTTCGGCTGCGTTTTGACGCCGCCTGGCTGCACCTGCCGCTGGCCGGCCGGCTGGCGCGTGGCTACAACGCCGCCCGCTTCGCCGCCACGCTGGCCATGCTGGCCTCGGCCGGCGTGCCGATCCTCAAGGCCTTGCAAGCGGCCGCCGAGACGCTGGGCAACCGGGCCATGCGCGCCGATGCGCTCGACGCGCTGATCTCGGTGCGCGAGGGCGCGCCCCTGGCCTCGGCCCTGGCCAGCAAAAAACGTTTTCCCGGCCTGCTGGCCATGTTTGCCCGCCTGGGCGAGCAAACCGGCACCCTGCCCGTGATGCTGCAGCGCGCCGCCGGCCAGTTGGGCGCCGAGGTACAGCGCCGTGCCATGCACCTGGCCACCATTTTGGAGCCCCTGCTGATTGTCTCGATGGGCGTCATCGTCATGCTGATCGTGCTGGCCGTGCTGCTGCCCATCATCGAGCTCAACCAACTGGTGCGCTGATGCCGCCAGAGCCTGCACGCCACGCCCCGCGCTTGGAGCGGCTGGACGCCCTGCGCGGCCTGGCCATGCTGTGGATGACGGCGTTTCACCTGTGCTTTGACCTGAATTATTTCGGCTGGATCAGGCAGGACTTTTACCGCGACCCGGTCTGGACCTGGCAGCGCACCGCCATCGTCAGCCTGTTCTTACTGTGCGCTGGCGCTGGCCAGGCGGTGGCCATGTCGCACGGCCAGAGCCAGCGAAAATTTGCCAGACGCTGGGCCCAGGTCGCCGGTTGCGCCCTGCTGGTCAGCGCCAGTTCTTACCTGATGTACCCGGGCAGTTTTATCTACTTTGGTGTGCTGCACGGCATCGCTGTGATGCTGCTGATCTTGCGCCTGAGCGCCCGCCTGGGCCCCTGGCTCTGGCCCTTCGGAGCCGCCGCCATCGCCCTGGCCGCCTGGGCACCCACCGCACTACAAGCCTGGCCCGAGTTGCTGGTCTTCAACAGCAAGCCCCTGAGCTGGCTGGGCTTCATTTCGGTCAAACCAGTGACCGAAGACTTCGTGCCGCTGCTGCCGTGGCTGGGCGTGATGTGGTGGGGCATGGCCGGCACGCAATGGGCGCTGGCACACCGGCCGCACTGGCTGGCAGCCCCACTGCCAAGCGCCTGGCCAACACCGCTGCGCTGGCTGAGCGTGCTGGGCACCTGGAGCCTGGCTTACTACATGCTTCACCAGCCGGTCATGATCGGCTTGCTGGCAGCGTTGCGTTGGGTCAGGGGCGGCTGAGCGGCCGGTTACCCGTCGCGGCGAGGCCCGAACGTCACCCGTCACGGCGAGGCTGAACCTACCCCGTCGCTTCGGGGCTGAACCAATCCCGTCGCTGCGAGGCCGAGAGAGCCATGGCAGCCCAGGGGCCCGAATTCATGGGTTGCCGCGCTGCGCTCGCGACGGACCCTTTTTTACCTGTGGGGCTTGCCGCTCAGGGCTTTTCTGCGGGCGGCACGCGCGGGTACTGCAGCATGCGTTCGCGGTTGCGTGCTGCGGTGGCGGCGGCGGCGCTGGCTGCGCCTTCGGAGGCCTGGCGTTCGCGTTGTTGGCGCGTCAGCGCCTCGAGTTCCTTGCGGGCGGCACCGGCGTCGACCAGGGCGCCCTGCAGGCCCTGCATTTGGGTGGCCAGCTGTTTGAGGGAGTTCGCTTGCGCCTGCAGACGTCCGTCCAGCGACTGAACCTGCTTGGTCATGACCTGGGTCTTGCCGTCGACCTGCTTGGCTGTTAGCTCGGGAACGCCGGCCGCGCTCTTGATGACCTCGTCCAGACGGGCGTCGATCTTGGTTTGCATGGCGGCAATCGCGCCTTGCTTGGTGACGACTTCCTTGAGCGCTTCCTGAACCGAGCCGACCATCTCCATGGAGGCGTCCATTTCAACCACCCGCTTGCCGACGGCCAGCACCATGGCGTCGAGCTGGCTGACGCGGGACTGCAGGCGCACGCTCATCACCACAAACACAATCGCTGCAATCAGCATCAGGCCGCCACCACTGCCCAGCAAGATCATGACCATCTTGTTTTGCTTGCGCAGCGACGCCGTCATGTGGTCCGAGGCCTTGCGCAAATCGATACCGGCCTGCGCTGACAAGCCAGCGGCGCGGGTGGCCAGTTCGGCCGAGTCCATCACGGTCAGTTTCATGTCCCGCATCTGCTGGACCTCGGGCGTGACGGTCCCATCGGCTGGCGCTGCGCCGGTCACGCCCGTGGCTTCGGCAACAGGGGGGGTGTGGGAGCTGGCTGAAGTGTCCATGGTGTGTGTGTCCTTGCGTTAGGAAAAAGCGCCGGATCAGGCGTTTTTGCGGCTGTTGTCGGCCAGGCGCTCGAGATGATCAAGCTGGTCGCGAACCCGGTCGTTTTCCATCTTGAGCTTGATCACCCGCGCCGGAAAGTCCATCTCTACCCAGGTCTGATCGGCGCCGCCGATCTCGGCTTCGAGCTTGGCTTTCATCTCATCGCCGGCCGCCGACACGAAGTCATTTTCAGCCTGCGTGACCTGCGCAGCCGTCCATTCACCGCGAGGCTGTGGACTGACCGGCGGCGGCACCTCCAGGGGATCGAGTCGGGTGGGCAACGGCGCCGGGCCGAACACGCGGGCGTCCTGCAAGGGCTGAACCGCGTCGAACTGCTCAGGCTCTGCCAGCACCCTGCGTATCGAGGGCGCTCCGGCCTCGCCGGTCTTGCTGACTGCGGCGTTGGAGCCCTCGGGCATGCTCACTTCGTGGGGGGTGTCCCCGCGCACGATATGGGGATCACTCATGACGTTAACTCCTGATTCTTTTCTGGCAACTGGTTCTTCCAGCAAATGGGCGCTTGCGCTTTGGCTGCGGCATCGATCTCTCGGGTGTCCTTGGCGGAAAGGCCCGGCGCCGCGCGTTTGCTGGCACTGAACAGGCCCGGATGCAGCCACGAAGCCACGGCCACCGAACCCAGGCCCAGCGCCAGCACCGTCAGCACCCAGCGGGTCTTGGGCGCGCGCTGCTTGAGCGAGCGCACTGCGTCCAGCCAGCCGCGTGGTCCGCGCCTTAAAAAGGCTGACGTCGCCCCCAGCACCGACTGACCATGGCCGCGCCAGTTCACGCCCCTGAGGGCGCCGGCCGCACTGCCCAATGCGGCGCGCGCCAGGGCACCCGCCCGCAGTTCTGAGCCAGCCAGGGTCGCTACGGCACGGCCACCGGCTTGGGCCGGCGCGCTGGCGCTGGACGCTTGAGGCAAGGAAAAAGGCGTCGCCGGCGGCAAACGGCGGGCGCTGGAATACGACTCGTAAACGTCGGACGGGCCATCTTCCAGCGCGCCCCGGGCCGTTGCCGACGGGGCTGTAGCGGGCAACAGCGAGGGCAGGATTTTCTGGAGCAGTTCACTGACCAGGCCTTCGCAGCCGTCGGTACGCGCCTGGGCCAGCATGGCCTGGGCCTGCTCCGGGGTGGGCGCTTCGATGTCCCAGCGCAAGATGCGCCGCCCGAACGATTCAAAGGCCTTGCGGCCGCGATCGCCAGGCCCGAGCAGCAGCACCACCCGGATGTTGGAGCCGGGGAAATTCGTGACCAGGCTGGCCAGCAGCTGCAGCTCGTTTTCGGCCAGAGCGCCTGCATCATTGACCAGCCAGATGTAGTCGGGCGCGCGCACCGACTGCTCGTCCATGGCCTGGCTCAGCGACTGCCGCGCCAGGGCTGCGTTAAAGCGCTCGAGCATGACGGCGGTGTTGGCCGGAAAATAAACCTCGATCCGGCTGCCCGGCGCGGCGTGACGCAGCCGCGCGGCCAGCAACTGCCCGTAATGGTCCAGTGCGGCATCGTGCAGGCTGGACAGGGCCAGGCTGCGACCCTCGCGGCAGACGGCGGCAACGCAGCCTTCGAGCCGCAGGCGGTCAGCAGCCCGAAAAAACAGGGACGGCAGGCCACTGCCGTCGGCCGTCAGACTCAACGACAGGTCGCTCATGATGAACCTCCCCGTTCCTGCAATTGGCCTTCGGCATCAAAGCGCATGGACGGTGGTACCTTGGGGTGCGGGCGCGCCATGGGCTCGACGCCGGGGCGCACCTGCGCCAGGCTGAACACGTAAGCGATGACAGGGGCAACGGCGTGGTAAAGCGCCTCGGGAATGCTTTGATCCACCTTGGTGGTGAAGTAAAGCGCGCGGGCGAGCTGCGGCGAGGCGAACATCTCGACACCGTGGGTGCGGGCCTCCTCGCGGATACGGGCGGCAATATGGTCGGCCCCCTTGGCCAACAAAATAGGCGCGCCGTCGGAGGTCGGGTCGTAGGACAGGGCCACGGCAAAGTGCTCGGGGTTGGTGATCACCACATCAGCGTCCTTGACCTTTTGCATCATGCGGGCGTTGGACATTTCGCGCTGGCGCCGCCGAATCTGGGCCTTGACCTCGGGCCGCCCTTCGGAGTCCTTCATCTCGTCCTTGATTTCCTGCTTGGTCATGCGCAGGCCCTTCATGTAGCTCCAGCGCTGGTAGGGCGCGTCAATCAATGCGATCAGCACCAGGCTCAGGGTCAACCACAGCGCCGACTCGATGACCAGGGAACCGGTCATGGCCATAGCCGGCTCCAGACCCATCTGGCCGGCCAGCAGCAACTCGCTCATGTGACGCTCAAGCTGCCACCACAACACCAGCGCCACCAGCGAAAACTTGGCAATCGCCTTGAGCAACTCCACCAGCGCATGGGTGCCAAACATGCGTTTAAGACCCGCCAGCGGGCTGAGCTTGCTGAACTTGGGCATCACGCTTTTCATGGAAAAGTGGTAGCCGCCCGTCGCACCCGAGGCCAAAATCGCCACCACAGCGGTCACCAGCAGCAAGGGCAGCACCAGCAGCAAGGCCTCGACGAAGGTGCTGGCAAAAGCCGCGGGCAGCAGGGTCGGCGTCTCCAGCGTCTTGCGGTCAAAGCTGAAGCTGTTGGCAAGCAAGGCTGACAGGCGCGTGACCCACAAGCCGCCCATCATCAGCATGACGACCACCGCCGAGATCATCACGGCAGCCGCGGGCAGTTCGGTGGAGCGGGCCACCTGGCCTTCCTCACGCGCGTTTCGAAGCCGCCGCGCTGTCGGCTCTTCGGTCGGTTCGGAGCTGCCTTTTTCACTCATGGTTGTTTGCTCAAGCCAGACCCACCAAGGCGCGCACCTGCCCCAGGCCCTGCATCCACAACCACTGGATGCGCGAGCCCATGCTGCTCAAAGACAAGATCAACACCAAAAAACCGCCCACGATGGTGGCCGGTAAGCCCACCGAAAAAATATTCAAACTTGGCGCCGCCCGGGTTGCCACACCCAGGCCCACGGTGGCGAACAGCAAGACCACCATCACCGGCAAAGCGGTCAGCAAGGCGCCCAAGAACATCATGGAGCTCCAACCCAGCAGCTGCGTCCAGGCTGTGGCACTGAGCAGCGGCTGCCCCACCGGCATGCTGGTGAAGCTCTCCACCACCAGCGCCAGGAGCAGGCCGTGGCCGCCCACGCCAACAAAAATCAGGGTCGACAAGACAAGCAAAAACTGCGCAATCACCGGCACGTTGCCCAGGTTCGGATCAATCATGCTGGCCATGGACAAACCCATCGAGTTGGACACCGACTGGCCGGCCACCACCACCGCGGCCGTGACCACCTGCAAGATCAGACCCATCAGCACGCCAATGGTCAGCTGGTTGGCAATTTCCAGCAAACCCGCCGGCGAGACCGGGTCGATCTTGGGCCAGTCGAACATCGGATAGATCATCACCGACAGCGCCAGCGCCAGCAACACGCGAATGCGCGTGGTGATGGCCGTCAGCGAAAAAACCGGCGCCGCGATCAGAAAGGCCGACATGCGCAGCATCGGCCACAGCAAGGCATAAAAGCGCTCGACGATGTCAATGGCGGCGATGTTCATCGGGGCAAGGCGTCGTTGGCAGACAGCTCAGGTGAACAGGCTAGGAATACGCAGGAAAATGCCCCGCGTGTAATCCACCAGCGTGGCAATCTGCCAGCCACCCACCACTGCCAATGTCACGGTCATCGCGGCCAACTTGGGAATAAAACTCAGTGTCGCCTCGTTGACCGAAGTGGCGGCTTGCACGATACCCACCGCCAGGCCCACGATCAGGGCCACGGCCAGCAGCGGCGCCGACACCAGCACGGTCATCCACAGCGCCTGGTTGCCCAGTTCAATGACAGTCGATGCATCCATGAAAAGAGTCTCCGTTCAGGTCACAAAACTCGCAGCCAGGGAGCCCATGATGAGCCCCCAGCCATCGACCAGCACAAACAGCATCAGCTTGAAAGGCATCGAAATCATCATGGGCGAGAGCATCATCATGCCCATCGACATCAGCACGCTGGCGACGATCAGATCGATCACCACGAAGGGGATGTAGATCAGGAAGCC